>NZ_LMRK01000022.1:0-269300 GCF_001426125.1 Bacillus sp. Leaf49
AAAGAGCCATGTCCAGCGTAAAACACATAATGTTTTTATCAAAAAATGTGAAAACCCCACTTTTACTTGAAGTAAAGGTGGGGTTTGTCTACGGTCTGAAAGCACACAGGTGTGTGCTTTTTTTGTTTGGTTAAGACTGGCTTTTTGAAATCGCCTGTTCTAGATCTGCCAGAATATCTTCAATCGCTTCTGTTCCAACAGATAAACGAATAAGTTCTGGTGTCACCCCTGTGGCTTTTTGCTCTGCTTCACTTAATTGCTGATGCGTTGTGCTGGCAGGGTGGATGATGAGTGACTTAGAGTCGCCTACGTTTGCAAGATGTGAGAAAAGCTGAACCGAATCAATGAGTTTTTTTCCTGCGTCTTTGCCACCTTTAATGCCGAATGTGAGGATGGCGCCTTGCCCTTTTGGTAAATAAGTTTGAGCCAGCTCAAAGGATTCATGGCCTTCAAGACCTGGATAGCTGACCCATTCTACAAGAGGATGATCTTGTAAAAATTGTGCTGTCTTCAATGCATTTTCACTGTGGCGTTCAAGGCGAAGATGCAATGTTTCTAAGCCTTGCAAGAGTAAAAATGAGTTGAATGGTGATAAAGCCGCCCCTAGATCACGTAAGAGCTGTACACGTGCTTTTGTGATATAAGCTGCTTCGCCAATCGCTTCTGTATACGTCAGACCATGATAGCTAGGGTCTGGTTCCGTCAGGCCTTTGAACTTATCACTATCACTCCAAGGAAACTTGCCGCTGTCGACGATGACTCCGCTAATGGATGTGCCATGGCCGCCGATGAATTTCGTCGCTGAATGGACAACAATGTCTGCGCCAAATTCAATCGGTCTTAACAAATAAGGGCTTGCAAGTGTGTTATCCACAATTAGAGGAATGTGGTGCTTGTGTGCAATGGCTGATACGGCTTCAATATGTAAAATGTCGCCTTTTGGATTTCCGATGCTCTCTGCATACACTGCTTTTGTTTTATCTGTAATGGCTGCTTCAAGTTCTTCAAGGTTTGAGGAATCCACAAACTTTACTGTTATTCCAAGCTTTTTCAAGGTATGAGCAAATAAATTATATGTGCCGCCATACAGACTGCTGGAGGATACGATTTCGTCACCAGCTCCTGCAATGTTTAAAATGGAGTAAGTGGTCGCTGCTTGTCCTGAGGAGACAGCAAGTGCACCAATTCCGCCTTCAAGCTCAGCGATCCGTTTTTCAAACACATCATTTGTCGGGTTCATAATACGTGAATAAATATTACCGGGTTCCTGAAGTCCAAATAAATTCGCCGCATGCTCACTATCTCTAAAACCGAAAGAGCTTGTTTGGTAAATAGGTACAGCTCTTGAATAGGTGGCTGAGTCCAGTTCTTGACCTGCGTGTATTGCTTTTGTTTCTAAACGAAATTGAAGTTCTTCTGACATGTGTGTATCCTCCTTTTGTTAGATAAAACCAACTATTTTAATAAGAAATATTTAATAAGACTATAAATCTTGTTTACTGCCCGGTCAATCATTTTTTAGATAAATCTGAAAAAACAATAAATATAGTTGACATGTCGGAATAGTATGTATTAACATAAGCATACTGAAAATACCAACAAGAATTGCTGATCGGTCAACCGAAGGCTCGTTCACTCAGGCATGAGTGAAGGGCCTTTTTTTATTTTAATCTGAAGGGAAGATGAAGATGGAGAAAAAGAAAAAACGAAAAAAATACAGAAAACATTTGGATATCACATTAGACATTTTGATTGAGCGGAACAAATATGAAATTTACAGCAATCAAGAACGAATAGAAGAGATTTACGATCGTATTGATGAAAAGCATACAAGGTCGAAATAACTATTTTATAAAATATAGTTGATTTATAGGAATAATATGATTTAGGATGGTGCTAACAACTCAATATGAATAGCTGATCGGACAACACGAAGGCTCTTATCTCTCTTTTGGGATAAGGGCCTTTCTGTGTATCTATCTGATGACAAGAGGAGTGAACTTGCATTGACTATTTCCGTTGATATTGTGGATAAGTCTTTTTGGAAAGACAAACAAACCATTCAAGTGCTTGAAAACGTAAGGTTCACCATCGTTCCTGGTGAATTCGTGACGGTGATTGGTCCGAGCGGTTGCGGGAAAAGTACATTGCTGAAGATGATTGGAGGGCTTGATACAGATTATGATGGGCAGATCGTGATAGGAGAAAGGCGTGTGACAGAACCAGGAATGAAACAGGGCTTTATTTTTCAAGAGCATCGCTTGTTTCCATGGCTGACGGTCGAAGAAAATATCGCTGCCAATTTCAATTTAAAACAAGCAGCTGTTTGCCGCAAAGTGGATGAATTAATTGACATTGTTCGGTTAAAAGGTTTTGAACACGCCTATCCACATGAGCTTTCAGGCGGGATGTCACAACGTGTTGCTATTGCAAGAGCACTCCTGCGTGATCCGGAGATTTTATTGCTTGATGAACCTTTTGGTGCGCTAGATGCATTTACACGGAAACACTTACAGGATGTGCTGCTGGATATTTGGCAGGAGAAAAGAACAACGATGGTGCTTGTCACTCATGATATTGACGAATCCATTTATTTAGCCAATGAAATTGTGCTGTTACAAGCAAGACCCGGCCGAATTCATAAAATCCTTCCCGTGAACTTACCATTTCCGAGGAATAGAACGTCAACAGCTTTTCAGAGCTTAAGACAAAAGGTGCTTTCAGAATTTGAGAAAACAGATGAGCTGTTACTGACGAATGGCTCAGGAATTTAAGGAGGTCAAATCGAATGAAAAGGCAAAAAAGGATCGTTCTCTTTCTTGGTATCCTCCTTGTATTAGCTGGGTGTGGTCAAGCAGCGAATGGATCAGAAGACAAGCCGAAAGAGGTTCGGATTGGGATTCAGCAAAGTCTAAGCCCACTTCTTTTAGCAAAGGAAAAAGGGTGGTTTGAGCAATCATTTGAAAAAGAAGGTATGAAAGTCAAGTGGGTGGAGTTCCAAAGTGGTCCTCCCCAATTCGAAGGGCTTGCCGCCAATCAATTAGATTTTTCACAGGTTGGTAATTCACCTGTTATAGCTGGTCAGGCAGCAGGTATTGATTTTAAGGAAATTGGTTTATCTCAGGATGGGTTAAAGGCGAATGGGATTTTAGTGAATAAGAACAGTGAGATTCAAAAAGTAGAAGATTTAAAAGGGAAAAAAATCGCCGTTGCCAAAGGAAGCAGTGGTTTTGACTTTTTATACAAAGTATTGGATCAGGCAGGTTTATCTGCAAAGGATGTCCAGATCATTCAGCTTCAGCCGGATGAGGCAATATCTGCGTTTGAAAATGGGTCAGTTGATGCTTGGTCGATCTGGGAGCCGTTCTTATCACTTGAAACGATAGAAAAGGGAGCAAAGCTACTGGTTAATGGAGAAGCGACCGATTTATATTCACCTGGATTCACACTTGTCAGAACCAAGTTTGCCGATGAGTACCCTGAACTAGTGGTGCAATTTTTAAAAGTATATGACAAAGCGGTGAAATGGCAGAAAGATCATCAACAGGAAGCCATTACACTTTATGCTCGTTTGAAACAATTAGATCAGAAGGTGGTGACACAAGTATTAAACAATACAGAGCCGCTCAATGAGCCCATTTCTAAGAAAATCATAAACGTCCAGCAGCATACAGCTGATTTTCAATATCAAACAAAGGCGATACAGCGGAAGATTGATGTCAATCAGGTGGTAGATAATTCGTTTATTGAAAAAATGCTGAAAGAGGAGAAGAATTGATGAAAGCTGCATCTAACCCAGCCCTTGTGACTAAAACCGAGCGAATGAAGAAAAAAAGGAGAAAAGCTTCATCCTTCATCATGTTAAAAGGACTTGTATTACCTGCTTTACTCATTGCGATTTGGCAGGGAGCTGCTGCTTCCCAAATCGTTTCTTCTACTGTACTACCTGCACCCACTGTCATTGCAGAATCTTTTCGTGAGTTGATTCGTTCCGGTGAGCTGTTTGGCCATATTTACATCAGTCTCTACAGAGCAATATGCGGGTTTTTACTTGGGGGAGGTTTAGGACTTGCGATGGGTTTGTGTGTCGGTTTTTCTAGGAAAACCGAGCAGTATGTAGATCCGACCTTGCAAATGCTGAGAACAGTTCCTCATTTAGCGGTGACTCCTTTATTTATTCTTTGGTTTGGTTTTGATGAATCAGCGAAAATTTTATTGATTGCACTTGGGGCTTTTTTTCCGATCTATATCAATACCTTTCTAGGAATTCGCAGTGTAGATAACAAGCTGTTCGATGTGGCTCGCGCTTTAGAGTTTAATCTGTATCAAAATATCACAAAGCTCATTTTACCTGCTGCCCTTCCTCATATTCTTCTGGGCGTGAGGCTTTCATTAGGCATTGCCTGGCTTGGTTTAGTGGTGGCTGAATTGATGGGGTCGAGTAGTGGAGTCGGCTACATGATTATGGATGCAAGACAATTCTCGCAAACGGATAAAGTGTTTGTAGGGATTATCATCTTTGCGGTAGTTGGTAAGATGACTGATTCATTTGTACGGCTGTTAGAAAAGCGACTGCTCAAATGGCGCACAAGTTATCAAGGTGAAAAATAATAGGAGGCGATATGATGAATATTCTATGGTTTATTCCAACGCATGGGGATGGGCGTTATTTAGGATCATCGAAAGGGGCAAGACAGGCAGACTATCCGTATTTTAAACAAATTGCTCAAGCTGCCGATCAGCTTGGGTACACAGGGGTCTTGCTGCCTACAGGTAGATCTTGTGAAGATCCATGGCTGACAGCGGCTGCTTTAGCTGCAGAAACAACCCATTTAAAGTTTCTTGTGGCTCTTCGGCCAGGGTTGATGCAGCCGTCTGTTGCTGCTAGAATGACCTCCACATTTGATCGGCTTTCAGGCGGGAGACTGCTGATCAATGTTGTAGCGGGAGGAAGTAAAGAAGAACTTGAAGGAGACGGGCTATTCATTTCTCATGATGAACGCTATGAGGCAACAGAAGAATTTTTGACCATCTGGAAGCGGTTATTGAAAGGAGAGAATGTTCAGTTTCAAGGGAAGCATCTGCAAGCACAAAATGGACGTCTGCTATTTCCACCAGCTCAAACACCACATCCACCCGTTTTTTTTGGAGGATCATCAGAAGCAGGCATTCAAGCCGCTGCAAAACATACAGATGTTTATTTAACTTGGGGCGAGCCGCCTGCACAAGTAAAAGAGAAAATCGCACAAGTGAAAAAGCAGGCTGAAAAGGAAGGAAGAACGGTGAGGTTTGGTATTCGACTTCATGTGATCGTGAGAGAAACGGAAGATGAAGCTTGGCAGGCAGCGGAACATCTGATTCGTCATTTAGATCAAGAGACTATTGATGAGGCGCAAAAGACTTTACAAGGGATGGACTCAGTAGGGCAAAAACGAATGGTTGAATTACATCAAGGGAATAAAGAGAAGCTTGAAATTAGCCCTAATCTTTGGGCAGGCATTGGCTTAGTTAGAGGCGGGGCAGGAACAGCGCTCGTCGGGGACCCGCATACAGTAGCAGAACGTATAATAGAATATCAGTCTCTAGGTATTGATACATTTATCTTTTCTGGTTATCCGCACTTAGAAGAATCTTATTATTTAGCAGAACTTGTTTTCCCGCTTCTCCCATTTAAAAGAAATGGTGATGCAGGACCACACGTTCCTGCTGGTGAAATTATTGGGAACAATTACTTTCCTGATACAGCCTCTGCTGCAAGTTCCTCATAAATGAAAGCAAAGCAGTCATACTTGTCGGGCTGCTTTGCTTTTTTTATAGAAAGAGATGCAAGTAAAATGATATGTGCTGTGGAAGAAGGCAAGGGCTTTTTTCCCAATAGGTTTTCTTGTATATACATATTTTAAGAGACAAGAGAAGAAGGAAAATATGCTCACTCTTTTGTTGGAATTATCAGTTAATATGTCGTATTTGATGTGTTAACGACATATAATTAGGACTTTTATATCTGATATATCGGGGGAATTCTTTCTATCTCAAAAAAATGAAAGATTAAATAGAAGAGATGATGAAAATGAACTATTTGAAAAAAGGCAGAAAAAAGATGGTTTAATTGACATTATATGGGTTTTGTGGTTCTTGAGTTGTGGTGAAAAATAGTAAAAAAGGAAGAATTTATACAGTTGAACATGAATAATTGAATAAAAAGTCACATTTTACACGAAAATATGTTCGGTCAAAAATGGGATCTTCTGTTGATGTTTGGAGTGTGACGCCTATGATACGATCATCATAAGCTGGGAGGTGAAAAGTATGACTTATGCAGCGCCGCAAGTTGACTATTCCACTATGGAACCTGCTATTATGGACCAAGCTTGGTTCTTAGTATTTGTTGCTGTCCTTCTTGGATTGGGAGCAACAGTTGTTCTAGGAGCAGCAGTTTGGTGTTTAGCAAACGGCAAGGGTAGCTTTACAGGAGCCGTTCAGTGGGAAAGTGGCTTAAAAGTCCAAATTGAATGTAAGTAGCTATACTTAGGATTCATCTTTTTACTTCTTAGATAAGACACCAGGGCTAAACCGTCTGTGGCGGGCGGTTTAGCCTGATCTGTTTTTAAAGAATATGCAGACACTTGGAGGTTATATGTTTACGATCGAGAATTTAACCAAGACGTATAAAAATAACGTGACTGCTGTCAATGATTTTCATTTGAAAATTGCCCCTCATCAAATCGTTGCTGTGGCTGGACCAAATGGATCCGGTAAAACAACGATGATTAACTGTGTACTCGGCATCATTAAGCATACAGAAGGAACCATTCATATCAAGGATGTCACAAATGATGATCCATCCTTTAAAAAACAAGTCGCCTATGTTCCAGATGATCTGCTGCTCCCTGAAGCATTGACTGGTGCTGAATATTTAGATTTTGTTTCTTCTATGTATGAATGTAAAACAATTCAAAGAAGAAATCAACTAATTGAATTGTTTGATATGGAATCAGCTTTATCAAGACCAATTGAAACCTATTCCCATGGCATGAAAAAAAAGACACAGCTGATTGCTGCCTTTATGCTTGAGAGTCAATTAGTGATCATGGATGAGCCCTTTAGAGGACTTGATATTGAAGCGGTTATAAACACAAAGAAACTGATGAAACGTTATGCCGAGCACCATGGTGCAATCTTGCTTTCAACGCATGATATGCTTTCAGCGGAAGAGCTGTGCCACAAGATCGCCATTATTTCTAAAGGAAATAAAATGGATGAAGGGACGGTTTCAGCCTTAAAAGAAAAGTATCAATCAAGCACATTGGAACAGGTGTTTCTGAAAGCTTCAATGTTAAGTGATAGGGGTGCACATTTTGATGAAATCATTAATCATTTCTAAAATGATGCTTAAAATGTGGCAGCAGGAGATGTATAAGCTCTTTGATACTCAAACGAAGCGAATCATTGTGGTCTTATTCTTTTTGTTTGCAGTCACAATGGGAGCCATCATCGGATACAGTTTTACGGGTGTCTTTATGAAGGCTTTCTTAAATGGAGATGAACGTTCACTTGGGTTGTTGGTTGTGTCGATGGCAATCAATGCATCCATTTTTACAAGCTTGTTATTTGTGCTGATCAAAGTCAGAACACCTGAACAAGATCGTTTTTCTATGCAGCTCAGCTGGTTTCCGCTGTCTACCTTTCAAAAAAGTCTTGGTTACTTCATTCCGATGGTGACAGTCGTCACAGGGCTTGTTTTATTTTTCATCGGGATCTTGCTTTTACCTAATTTTATTGCACAAGGGATCAGTATTTTCTTTATTCTTACGTTCTTTTTGATGGTGCTGTTGCAATCACTCTTTGTCTTAACACTGCTTCAGCTCATTTACAACGTGACTTATTTACTCGTACTAAAATTAAAATTACCGTTGCAAAAATTTGCAGCGATATTTGTTTTATTAGCGCTAGTTGTAGCGTATGGAATGACACATTTCGACATCAATCAAATACAGCAATCATATGTACAGTTTGATTATCATTTGATGTATTTTACAGCGCCGTTTTTCTTAGCGGCACAAGGGATGTCTCCTGACGGGGTGAATTATGCGATGTTGATCCTCTTCATCCTATTATCTGCGGGAGGCGCATTTATTTCTCTTGCTTTAATGCCAATTATGGCTGAGAAAAAAGCGTTAACCTTTCTGCACAAACTGCCATTTTCATCTTCAAAAAAGTGGTCTCTCATTGTAAAGGAAATAAAGTCACAAGTGAGAAATGAAGAAAATATTTTAAATTTTCTCATCCTCCTTATTGTCATTTTATTTGTCCGTTATCAGTTTGCCTTCCGCTTTGAAGGAGAAGCTTTTTTTGTCCTATGTGCGCTAGCTGGGTTAACAGCTTTTAATTCATTTGGCAATGACAAACGTATGCTTGGGATGTATAAAACGTTCGGTCTAAGGCCGTGGGAAGTGGCTCTTTATAAGTTTCTCGGACTTTTGCTCGTTGGTGTGATCCAAATTGTTTTATTTATGATCACAACACTGACGCTACCGGATCAGATCTGGATCGTGTTGATTGGTGCTGCTGTCTTGTGTAATGCAACGGCTCTCTTTTATGTGGTGGGTATTTTATTGCCCCTTGATCGAAATAATCCTTACACAGGCATTTTCTCGTTTGGAGCGCTTATTTTAATCATGATTCCGATTGTATTTATTGGAAACTATGTGATAGGGGAATCGAGTCAAATGATTCAGTGGCTGCTTGTGGCAGGATTTGAATGTCTGCTCATCTTTGCCATATATAAAGGTTTTTCATGGAGGTATTCACATGATTCAACTTCTTAACACTAAGCTAAAGATTGAGCGGGTGCCGGCACTTGGGCCATATGTGACTTTACAAAAAAGGCATTTGACTGATACGCAGTACGGAAGCTCACTTCCAATTAACGAAAGTGCATATCATATGTTAACGAAAGTGGATGGTCAAAGGACAGAGGCGAGTATTACGGCAGAACTCGCCGATTTGTTTCAGGTCGATGAGTCTGTGATTGCCCGCGATTTTTATCAATTGATGATGGGGCTGAATCAGCATCACTTGCTGTCGATTCATTATCAATCGCCATATCGGACTGTCACAGCCTTCTGTCAATTTTTTAAGCAGTATCAAGTAAAGATGAAAGAGCGATTTGACTGCACGGGTCATTCATTTCTTCACATATTGGGTACGGCTCTGCTGATGGTGACGCGCAAAATCATCTTTTTCTGGGTGCTCTTTATGATCATGGCGGGAATCGCCTTTTTATTTATGCCTGATCCATCGATTGCAGCCATTGCGATTTATTTTACGATTATTTATTTTGGATTAATTACTGGAACTGCCTTGCATGAGGCGGCACATGGGTATGCACATCGGAAGTTCGCCGGCCGGGATGGTCCTCAAGGCTTTTTTGCGAGCGATATGATGTCTGTGAAATTTGTGAGGCCTGTTTTAGATCCGTTTCAGAAAAAACAGGTGTGGATTACACTGCTTGGTCCGCTTTTGCCGGGGCTCATTGGCGCAGCCGGAATCATTGTGACTGTTTTATTTCTAAAAGAAAATCCAATTTCGACAGGGTTTTTCATTTTTTCAATCACGTATTTTATTCAATTGCTCTACCTTCTTCCGTTTATGGGGGATGGTAAGTCTATTATGAAGCAGTTATTGCTTGGTGGAATGGGAGGACAACGATCATGAACGTTCAGGCAATGAAACAAGGTGCAATTGTTGGTAGTTTCCTAGGTTTCTTAGGCTTTCCGATGCTGACCATTGGTGTTCTGTTCTATCACTTATTTCAATCAAAAACAAATAATGAATTATTATTTAACAGTCTTGCTTTTGAGATGGAAGGTTCGTCTGCATTTACGTTCCAAATCAAACCAAACTTTTTTATTTATATGGTTGTCATTTTTGCTGTCAGTTTTCTCATTGTGGCATTCCTATCAGCCATGAAACAGAAAAAAGCGAAAGATTAGGAGAATACTCCTAATCTTTTTTTGTATAATCAACCAAATTTTAGTATAATAAAGAATAAAAATACTAAAGGGGATATCAATGATTAAGAAATGGAGCATTCTTTTATTTACTGTTTTTCTATTAGCAGGATGCGGCGAGAAGGCTGCAGAAACAACAACGACAGAGAAAACGGTCTCAGAAAAACCTGCAACAGAGAAAAATAAGGAAACAGCAACTCACGATGAAGTAACTGTCGAACCTATGAAACTAACAAAAAATGAAAAAAGTCTTTTGGAAGCATTATCAGATAAGCCGTTTGAAGCGATGACAGTGAAAGGACTAAAAGGCAGTAATAAAAGTGTATCCTTGATCGGTATGCATTACAAAGATGGACAATTATTAAAAGACGATACAAAAAAAATCACCATTGAGCTTCATCAAAATGGCGTCGATAACAGTGTGAATTTTATCTACCAGCTAGAAGATGAAAAAGATGATCTGTTAAAAGTAACGTATAGCTTATGGAAAGATAAAGAGCAAAGCGAACTAACGAAACTCTCGACTAGCATGGATTTCAAACAGGACGTGGGAGGAAACACAACGATATCAGCTTCAGATCTTTTTCACATGTCTCCTGGAGAGAAAAAATTAATTTCTACTACCATCACAACTGGATTGAACCATGAGTTTTCTGGTTTAACAGGTTCTGAAAAGAATCTGAAAGAGGAATTAAAAGATGTGAAGCAGGCTTATTTGGTGTATTTGCAGCTAGACAAATAACTATCGTAATATATATGGAGAATATGAAATTTTTTGACGAAAAATCTTCATATTCTCTTGACGAATTGTTAAGAAAGTTGTAACATAATAAAAGTCAACGCAATGATGTTGTCTTTAAAAGATTGATGCGGGTGTAGTTTAGTGGTAAAACCTCAGCCTTCCAAGCTGATGTCGTGAGTTCGATTCTCATCACCCGCTCCAATACATAATTTTGTTTATAACGCAGTATTTCGTTTCATAGATAAACGAAGTGTTGCGTTTTTTATTATGTCAGTATAATGTAAAAAGCACTGTGACCTACAGTGCTTTTTCAATGAGTTCATATTTACTTTCTCCACCATGTATTTGTATAAACATCTTCGTCAAGGATTGTATAAGTGCCTCACTCTTTTCCCGGGAAATAGCTGGTGGGAAGAGAATGATTTGAAGAATGCTTTTTGTGTCTTGAGAAATTTGAGCTTTACTTGCTTGAGAAAATAACCCTTTAAGCTCTGCGCCATCCTGCCATTCAATATGACCAGTTTCATTTTTGGATAATGAAAGAGGCCCTTTCAATTGATCGGCATCTAATGTAAGGATAGGCAAGAAATATTTTAATGAAAAAAATATCGACAAATCCTGTACGGAATTGGTCGAGTCAATAAATTGTTCTTTTTGAATATCAGCAAGAAGCGGAAGAAAGGGGACACCTTCTAGAAGATTCGTCCATTCTTTGATCGCTGGTACTTCTTCCAAAGTTTGATCTTCATATTCAAAAAACAAAGATTCTTGAAACAGTCGCAGTCGGCCTTTTAACATTTGAGGGGATTTTCCTATCTCAATATGTGAATATTCAATCTGTCCAACATGGATAGACGGGCTTTGAGGTTGGGAGATTTTCATTTGTATCTTCACAGTGACTCACTCCAATCGGTCATGATACACTCGTATTATACTGAAAACAACTGAAGAAACAAAGAAAGGAGGTTTGCAAGGTGATTCATGTTGGACAATTAAAAGAAGAGTTAATTCAATATGCGAATGAAATTGGTGTCGATAAAATTCGATTTGCAAGTGCTGATACATTTGATTCATTAAAGGACCGCCTCATCTTACATGAATCGTTAGGGTATTTGTCCGGTTTTGAAGAGCCTGATATCGAAAAACGAACAAATCCTGCTTTGCTGCTTCCAAAAGCAAAATCAATTGTCGCCATTGCGCTCGCATACCCTTCCAAAATGAAAGATGCTCCCCGAAGTACAAAGGATGCCAGAAGAGGGATTTTTTGCAGGGCTTCATGGGGAACTGATTATCATGTTGTGCTGAAAAAAAAGCTCGACATGCTTGAAGAATTTTTGCGCAGTAAACACGAAGATATTCGGACAAAATCAATGGTGGACACAGGTGAATTGTCTGACCGTGCTGTAGCCGAACGTGCTGGCATTGGCTTTAGTGCAAAGAACTGTATGATTATCACACCAGAGTTCGGATCTTATGTCTATTTGGCTGAGATGATTACAAATGTTCCATTTGAACCGGATGAGAAAATAGAAGACCAGTGCGGAACTTGTAATAAATGTGTGGATTCATGCCCAACGGGTGCTCTTGTGAATCCAGGCCAGCTCAATTCTCAAAGGTGTATTTCGTTTTTAACACAGACAAAAGGGTTTTTACCTGACGAATTTCGCTCGAAAATAGGGAATCGGTTGTATGGATGTGATACGTGCCAAACGGTCTGCCCAATTAATAAAGGGAAAGACTTTCATCTACATCCTGAAATGGAGCCGGACCCTGAAATTGCAAAGCCGCTCTTAAAGCCACTGCTGACAATCAGCAATCGTGAGTTTAAAGAGAAGTATGGTCATGTTTCTGGATCATGGCGAGGGAAAAAGCCTATTCAGCGGAATGCCATTTTGGCACTTGCTCACTTTAAAGATGCATCTGCTTTGCCAGATTTGGTTGACCTGATGCATAAAGATCCAAGACCGGTCATTCGAGGCACGGCTGCTTGGGCAATCGGTAAAATTGGCGATGGTCAGCAGCTTTCAGAACTGGAAAAAGCCCTTGAGCGGGAAAGTGATGAAGAAGCAAAACAAGAGATCATCAAAGGGATTGAATTGTTACAAACACCTTTAAATACTAAATAACCTCCCATTGAACATAGAATGAACCAAACAGAGATGTTAAAAAAAGTTTGGTGGTGTCTGTGTGAAACAATTATTAGAACAAACGTTAGAAGACAGACTGGCATATTTATTAAATGGCAGTACGATCAAACAACCCCAGCTGATGTCTGATGTGGACGCTGTGGAGCGAAAGAAAGAGCTGTTTGCAAGAAGACAAGTTGAGATTGTCAAGGCGAAAGCAAAAGCAAAACTTCTCGATTCAGCTATTCAAGATGATGGAGCTCAGCAAGTACAATATCTCGCGCACCTCACTTATGTCTGTAAGGATATAGACGATTCTTTTTATTTAGAGGAACAGGTTGAGAAAAGAGAAGCGTTTCTTTATAACGACATGCTTGTGAAAGATCGGATGATGTTAGAAGAACGACAAAAGGAAGGTCAGGTGGATGAGCGCTTCCAAAATGAAGACCAATTTGGAAGAGCTTTTCACTATGACCGGCGTGCAGCTGTTCAATATGCTGAGACGTATTGGAATAAACGGAATCCAGCCTATAAAAATTTTGAAGATAACTGTACGAATTTTATTTCACAATGTCTAAAAGCAGGGAATGCACCAACGAGAGGATATCCGAACCGTGGATCTGGCTGGTGGGTTCGTCCACATACATGGAGCTACAGCTGGACGGTGGCACATTCGATGAAAAATTATTTAACGAATTCCAAAGCGGGGTTGAGAGCGAAGAAGCTCAAGGAGCCGCAGGAGCTTCAAATAGGTGATGTTATTTGCTACGATTTTGAGGGTGACGGTAGGTATAATCATACAACCATTGTCGTTGATCATGATAAAGGCGGAATGCCTCTTGTGAATGCACAAACGTATGACAGTCGTATGCGTTACTGGTCGTATGAAGATTCAACGGCTTATACACCTAGTATTCGTTATACGTTTTTTCACATTTTGGACGATGCTCCGAAGGATAGTTAATGGTATAATGTTGAGCGGAAAAGAAAATTAGAGGTGAACTTTTTTGGGACTTCATGTCGTTTTATATCAACCAGAAATTCCAGCTAATACTGGAAATATTGCGCGAACATGTGCAGCAACAAATACAACACTTCATCTGATTCGTCCGCTTGGTTTTTCGACAGATGATAAAATGCTGAAGCGTGCAGGACTCGATTATTGGAAATATGCCAATGTCGTCTATCATGATTCATTAGATGAATTGTTTGAGGCTCATCCGAAGGGGCAATTTTTCTATATCACAAAGTTTGGGCAAAAGCCGCATACAACGTTCGATTACTCGCAGCTAGATGAAGACTACTTCTTCGTATTTGGCAGAGAGACAAGTGGATTGCCAAAAGATTTGATTGAACGGAATATGGATCGCTGTCTACGTTTACCAATGACAGAGCATGTTCGTTCACTGAATCTATCGAATACGGCAGCGATTCTTGTGTATGAGGCGCTTCGCCAGCAGCAATACCGAGATTTGATATAAGAACATGATAAAAAGCCGAGATCCCATCTCGCTTTCAGTGAATATGTAAGTGCTGAAAATATGAACGAAATGAAAAAGGATGTTCCGCTGATGGAACATCCTTTTTTTCATTTACCAGGCTTGCCTTCGTAGCCAGCTGTGAAAATGGATACTAAAAACGTAATGATGACGCCCATCATAATGACCGTTCTCATATAAGCTCCCCCTTATCCCTTTGTTCCTTCGTTGCCGGTTTCATATGTTGTGAAGTTCGCCTTGAAAAGCAGGAGATGAAGATCATTTTTCTCCTGTTTTTCCTTTATTATGAAGGGTCTTGCGGATGGTTGTCAATTCAGTTTGCCAATTCGTCATTTTGAAGAACGAAAGCATGTAATAGGACGCCTCCGCATAGATTGTAAAACAGTATCTGATTTCTAGCTTCAATCTTGAAAGAGGAGGTTCATATGGATATTTTAAAGAAAATTGAACAGCACAGAGAAGAAGAGCAGCGACTGAAATGGGAAGGCACCTTCAGCGAATATTTAGATATTATTAAAGAAAATCCACTTGTCGCTCAATCTGCTCATTCTCGCGTTTATCATATGATTAAGGACAGCGGGATTGAAGAGGAGAATGGGGTCAGAACCTACAAATTTTTTGATCAGGAGCTTTTTGGTTTAGAGGAATCATTGGAAAGGCTAGTGGAAGAGTATTTTCACCCTGCGGCTAAACGTTTAGATGTCAGAAAGCGTATTTTATTATTAATGGGCCCAGTCAGCGGCGGGAAATCGACGCTTGTCACAAGGCTGAAAAGAGGGCTTGAAGAGTATTCACTAACAGATCATGGCGCAGTCTATGCGATTAAAGGCTGCCCAATGCATGAAGATCCGCTTCATCTCATTCCGCAAAATCTGCGGGAGGATTTCTATAGAGAATATGGCATACGTGTGCAGGGGAATTTATCACCTTTGAACTTGATGAGGCTGGAAGAGGAATATGGCGGCCGCATTGAGGATGTGAGAGTGGAACGAATCTTTTTCTCAGAGGACAAACGGACCGGCATTGGTACTTTCAGTCCGTCGGATCCGAAATCTCAGGACATTGCTGACTTAACAGGAAGTATTGATTTTTCAACGATTGCTGAATTTGGTTCAGAGTCAGACCCGCGTGCGTACCGGTTTGATGGAGAGCTCAATAAAGCGAACCGTGGAATGATGGAATTTCAGGAGATGTTAAAGTGTGATGAGAAATTTCTATGGCATCTTCTTTCATTAACGCAGGAGGGAAATTTTAAGGCGGGGCGTTTTGCGTTGATAAGTGCGGATGAATTGATTGTTGCACATACGAATGAAACGGAGTACCGGTCATTTATTTCAAATAAAAAGAACGAGGCTTTACACTCAAGAATTATTGTGATGCCGATCCCTTATAATTTAAAGGTGACAGAAGAAGAACGCATTTATCATAAGATGATTTCAGAAAGTGATGTCTCAGATGTTCATATTGCACCGCACACGCTAAAGGTAGCTGCGATGTTCTCTATTTTGACAAGGCTGAAAGAGCCGAAGCGGTCTGATATCGATTTGGTGAAAAAAATGCGACTGTATGATGGCGAAAGTGTCGAAGGTTTCCAATCTGTTGATATTGATGAGATGAAAAAGGAATTTCATGACGAAGGAATGAGCGGAATTGACCCGAGATATGTCATTAACCGCATTTCATCCACTATTATTCGAAAGAACATGGAATCCATCAATGCACTGGATGTCCTCCGTTCCTTAAAAGAAGGACTCGATCAGCATCCATCGATCTCAAGTGAAGATCGGGAACGTTATTTGAATTTTATTTCTGTCGCACGAAAAGAGTATGACGATATGGCGAAGAAGGAAGTTCAAAAGGCATTTGTGTATTCCTATGAGGAGTCTGCGAAAACTCTCATGGATAATTACTTAGATAATGTCGAGGCGTACTGCAATAAAAACAAACTGCGTGATCCGTTAACAGGTGAAGAAATGAATCCTGATGAAAAGCTCATGCGTTCAATTGAGGAACAGATCGGCATTTCTGAAAACGCCAAGAAGGCATTCAGAGAAGAAATCCTTATTCGGATTTCTGCTTATGCGAGAAAGGGCAAACGCTTTGATTATAATTCTCATGAGAGATTACGAGAAGCTATTCAGAAGAAGCTCTTTGCCGATTTGAAAGATGTCGTGAAAATTACGACATCGACAAAAACGCCGGATGAGCAACAGTTGAAAAAGGTCAATGAAGTAGTGGCGCGATTGATTGATGAGCATGGCTATAATTCCACAAGTGCAAACGAACTCTTAAAATATGTAGGTAGTCTTCTGAATCGTTAATAAATGAAGGAGGCATTATTGGCGCAAACTAGCACCGGTAATGTCTTTTTTAGAAATCGTCGTCATTTCGCTGACGAGCAGCATACGATAATGGAATCGATGGGTACAAGAATTGTCCAAAAAGGTGAGGAGGGGGATGGATGTCCCGGCAAGAAAAAAGTCAGTTTATTGTGTCTCAGGAAGACTGGTCCCTCCATCGAAAAGGCTTTGATGACCAGCAGCGTCATCAGAAAAAAGTCAAAGAGGCGATTAAAAACAATTTGCCGGATCTTGTCACAGAGGAAAGCATCATCATGTCTAATGGCAAAGATGTGGTCAAAATTCCGATCCGTTCTTTAGATGAATATAAAATTCGGTACAACTATGATAAGAATAAGCATGTAGGTCAGGGGGATGGAGACAGCCAGGTTGGCGATGTGGTCGCTCGGGATGGATCTGACAGTAAGCAAGGGCAGGGAAAGGGGCAAGGTGCTGGAGATCAAGCCGGTGATGATTATTACGAAGCAGAAGTCTCATTAATGGATTTAGAGGAAGCGCTGTTTCGTGAGCTGGAGTTACCAAATCTTAAACAAAAGGAACTTGATGATATCGTTGTCGAGGAAATTGAGTTTAATGATATTCGCAAAACGGGGTTAACCGGTAATATCCATAAAAAACGAACAATGCTGTCAGCATTTAAACGAAATGCCATGACAGGAAGCCCTTCCTTTTATCCCATTTATCCAGAGGATATTAAGTATAAGACGTGGAATGAAGTCACCAAACCAGAATCAAAAGCGGTTGTCCTAGCGATGATGGATACGAGCGGAAGTATGGGGCTTTGGGAAAAATATATGGCGAGAAGCTTTTTCTTTTGGTTGACACGTTTCTTGCGGACAAAGTATGAGACAGTCGAGATCGAATTCATTGCCCACCATACAGAGGCGAAGGTCGTAGACGAGGAGCACTTCTTTTCTCGGGGAGAGAGCGGGGGAACCATTTGTTCTTCTGTCTATCGAAAGGCACTAGAGCTCATAGACGAACGATATCCTCCGTCACGATATAATATTTATCCTTTCCATTTTTCTGATGGTGACAATTTGACCTCAGATAATGCACGGTGCGTGAAGCTCGTTTCTGAAATTATGAAAAAAGCCAATTTATTTTGTTATGGTGAAGTGAATCAATATAATCGGCATTCTACGTTAATGTCAGCATATAAACATATTCAGGATGAGAAATTTAAGCATTATATTTTGAAGCAAAAATCAGACGTTTTTCTCGCATTAAAAAAATTTTTTCAGCAGGAAGAAGTTCTTTCTTAAAGAGAACATTCAAAAAAACCTTTCAGCATAAGGGCTGAAAGGTTTTTTGTGTGGAGAAGGAAGGGATCACCAGAAAAAAAGTAAAACTTTCTCTTTGACATTTCAATTTTCATTTATTAATATTTAATCTTGTTAAATATAAGTTTTTCAAAAAAGATGCCGATAGTCTTTTCTTCTTTTTCTGCTTTTTGCTCATAAGTGAACAATAAGTATAAATGGGCTGCACACCATTTTCAGCGGAGTAGAAAAAGGGGAAACAGGCAGCTCTATGAGCTTGTTTCATAATCTGTCAGATGATGGGCATTCTAAGTTTGCTAAAGCAGATGACACTATATTTTTATACATGAAAGGAGAAACAAAACATGAACAGAGGGCGTTTATTGCTAACAAATATTATTGGCCTTATTGTGATTCTTGCCATTATTGCCGGAGGTGCTTATTACTACTACGAAAGCACAAACTTCGTAAAAACAGATGAAGCAAAAGTGACAGGTGACATGTACCAAATTACAGCGCCAGCAGCTGGACAAATCAAAGGCTGGGACATCAATGAAGGTGACGAAGTGCAAAAAGACAGCACAGTTGCAAAAGTTGAAGGAGAAGCAAAAACAAACATTAAAGCAGTGGCTGATGGCACATTAGTCAAAAAAGAAGTACAAAACAACCAACAAGTGCAGCCTGGGACAGTTCTTGGTGAAACGATTGACCTAAGCAAGCTTTACATTACAGCGAATATTAAAGAAACAGACATTAAGAACATTGAAAAAGGTGACAAAGTGGACATCGTTGTAGACGGCGATCCTGATACAACATTTGAAGGAACCGTTGAACAAATTGGTTATGCAACAAACTCAACATTCAATATGCTGCCAGCAACAAACTCAAGTGGTAACTACACGAAAGTGACACAAAAAGTAGCAGTGAAAATTTCAATTAAAAATCCATCTGACAAAGTACTTCCAGGTATGAATGCTTCTGTCAAAATTTCATCTTAATGATGACTGATATCAAAAAATGAAAGGAGGTTGTCTGAGATGGCAAATCAACCTGCAGCGACAAAACAGGGAGCAGGCTCCTTGTCTTTACTGATCATTTTAATGGCCGGTTTGTTCGTAGCGATTTTAAACCAAACGCTTTTGAACGTAGCCATGCCCCATTTAATGACTGAATTTAATGTGAGTGCGACGACAATTCAGTGGCTTACAACAGGTTACATGCTTGTCAACGGTGTGCTCATTCCGTTATCTGCGTTTTTAATCACACGTTTTGGCCAGCGCAGCTTATTCCTCGTGGCGATGATTTCATTTACACTAGGGACTTTTATTTGCGGTATTGCGCCAAACTTTTCTACGATGCTGATTGGTCGTTTGATTCAGGCAGTCGGTGGCGGTATCTTACAGCCGCTCGTCATGACAACAATCCTTTTTATTTTCCCTCCAGAAAACAGAGGGAAAGGAATGGGGATTTTTGGTCTTGCGATGATGTTTGCGCCAGCTGTCGGACCAACGTTATCTGGTTATATTATTGAACACTATTCATGGCGTATTATGTTTTATGGACTTGTACCAATCGGTGCGATTGTCATCATCGCGGCTTTCTTTATGTTTAAAAATATTGTAGAGCCTAAAAAAATCAAGCTGGACACTCTTGGTGCGATTCTGTCGATCGTTGGTTTTGCTTCGCTTCTATACGGAGTGAGTGAAGCGGGAAGTGATGGTTGGACAGATCCAATCGTTTTATCTACGATTATCATTGGTGCGATTGCGATCATTCTCTTTATTTTCCAACAGCTAAAAGCGGATAATCCGATGCTTGATTTCCGCGTGTTTAAATACAGCATTTTCTCATTATCAAGTGTTATTAACATTATTATTACTGTTGCCTTATACACTGGGATGTTCTTACTACCGATCTACTTGCAGAACCTCGTTGGGTTTACTGCACTGCAATCGGGGTTATTAATGCTTCCAGGGGCACTTGCGATGCTCATTATGTCTCCAATTTCAGGGATCTTGTTTGATAAATTTGGACCTCGTCCACTTGCCATTGTGGGGATGCTGATTACGGTTGTTACCACATACGAGTTTACAAGGCTGACGATTGATACATCTTATAGTCACATTGTGCTCATGTATGCAGTACGTGCTTTTGGTATGTCACTCTTAATGATGCCAGTCATGACTGCTGGGATGAACCAATTACCGCAGCATTTAAACAGTCATGGTACAGCGATGTCAAACACACTGAGACAAATCAGTGGTTCGATCGGTACGAGTTTGATCACGACGATTTATACAAATCGCACGACATTCCATTATTCCAATATGGCAGATCAAACGAATACAGCTGATCCGTTCTTTATGAATTCATTCCAAGCGGCTGTCTCTAATGTGATGCACCATATGGGCATGACAGCAGAAGCTGCTCAAAAATATGTGTCGACCCAGCTCTTTACGAAAGCACAAGTTGATTCCAATGTGATGGGCATCAATGATGCTTACATGTGGGTGACATTATTCTGTGCAGCTGGTGTAATTCTCAGCTTGTTCCTGCGAGATGTACGTAAGGATAAAAAGCGAAAAGAAAAGCAGGATAAGAAACAAGAAATGACATTGCTTCCAGCACCTAAGGAAGCAAACCAAGATGCAAGATAAGTGTGGAGGGACCGTACATGAAAATTTATGTCGTATATGATAGTGAAGGTGACCATACAAAAGCACTTGCAGAAGCGATTGCAGCTGGCGCAGGTGAAACAGAGCAAGCTGAAGTGTTCATTGATCATGTGAAAGATGCGGATATCCGCAAGCTTGATCAAATGGATGCAATCATTTGGGGCTGCCCTGGTCACTTTGGTACCATTAGTTCTGGATTAAAGACATGGATTGACCGTCTTGGGTATTTATGGGCAGAAGGAAAACTCATCGATAAAGTCGGTGCCGTTTTCTGTACCACTGCCACAACACACGGCGGTTTAGAAATGACGATGCATAATTTGATTACGCCGATGTTCCATCAAGGGATGCTTGTGGTCGGCCTTCCTGGAAATGTTCCAGAAAATGCGTTATACGGCTCTTATTATGGAGCAGGTGTGACGTGCCCGATTGATTCTGATGAAGTGATTTCTACAGAAGGCATTGAGCTAGGGAAAGCATTAGGAAGACGTGTAGCATCAGTCACTGCGTCATTTAAGCGATAAGGAGAGGGTTCTTTTGGCGACGATTATTGTAGCGTTAGTAGCTGCTGTTCTAGTCATTATCGGATTAGTAGCGTTCAATGTCAGACACGCTTCGGCCGAGAAGGAAGAGATCAAAGAAGATGTATCGAACCATCCTGACGTGCCGCATAGCGAGCCAGAAGTTGCGGCGAGACCTGTAGAGCCTGAAGTGGAAGAAAAAGCGTCAGAGCCTTCTCAGACAGATGATGCTCCGTCAGGTGATGATTTCTATAGACAGGCGCTTCAAAAGTTTAAGCAGCCAGAACCACCTGTCAAAGAAGAAGAACCAGAGACGAAAATGAATGATGATATGTATCGTTCTGCTTTAAAGAAACTAAAGCAGAAGGACAAATAAAAAGAGAACCTCTCGTCAGGTTCTCTTTTTTTTTTATTGCACAAAAAAACCGCCGGCATAAAAGCCAAGCGGTTTTCCTTCACTCTATAAAGTGCTAAAAGAGCAGATGCTCTTAAATTACGCTTTGTTAACGTTAGCAGCTTGTGGTCCACGGTTACCTTCAACGATTTCGAAAGAAACTGATTGACCTTCTTCTAAAGTTTTGAAGCCTTCGCCTTGGATAGCAGAGAAGTGAACGAATACATCGTCTTGACCTTCTACTTCGATGAATCCGAAACCTTTTTCAGAGTTGAACCATTTTACTTTACCTTCTAACATGAAATTTCCTCCTAAAGCGATCTTAACGCTTAAATTCACTATTCTTGCTCTTACACAAACTTCAAAGACGAAAACTCTTTCAAAACTTTCTTCTTAAAGATGATACGAACAAAAATAATTACCTTTACTTTACCAGTGTTTGCGGGAAAAAACAACTGTTATACGAAAACTTTTTTAAAAATAATTAGCGCTAACAAATTGAGGAAAAAGCCTATGTTAAGTGTTCTCTTTTTCGTCCAGAAAAGCTCACTTGGTTTCTGCCTGACTGCTTCGCTTTATAGAGCTCCTGGTCTGCAATAATCGGTAATTGTTTCATGTTTTCACTTGTTCCTGCATCACAAGCACATCCAATTGACACCGTAATGTGAATCGATGTTCCGTTTTGTAAATAAATTGGCTGATCCGCCATTTTTTTTCGTAAACGTTCCGCAATTTGCCATGTTTTTTCAACGGAACAATTCGGTAAAAGCACAGCAAATTCTTCACCGCCGATTCGCCCAATATAATCAGAGCTTCTTGTGTTCTTAATTAGCCTTGTTCCGATTTCTTTTAAAACGATATCTCCCTCATGATGTCCATACTGATCATTGATGGTTTTGAAATAATCGATGTCTAGATAAATCAAGGACATTTGATGGATAGGTTGCTTTAAGTTCAGAGAAAAAGCATCACTTAATATCTCATCGAATTTCCGTTTATTTAAAACACCAGTTAAAAAGTCATAATGAGCTTGGAATTTATACAAATTTAACATCTGATACGCTTTTGTTTGATGCTCAATGACATAAAAGTTAAATAAACCGGCAATATACGAGAACATCCAATAGGCAGCATGCAGTTCAAATGATCTTTCATTGACGATGATGATAAATAAAATCGTCGCTATGACGTTGCTCATGGTAATAGATAACAGCATTTTTACGACGTGATTGATATGACGCTCAGCAATTAAAAAAGAAGCTGTGGCGATAAATATCATGGAAAAAATATTAATGAAAGAAGCGACATTGGCTTCGATTAATAATCGGCCAATAATGATCACACAGGCTGCAATGAACGTTTGTGCAATGCCTCCATAAAATGCCGTTAAAATAAGGGGGATATGTCTTAAATCGATGATGGCTGGTCCTGCTTTAATAGAGAAAAACATTAAGAGGACACCGAGTAACCCAGAAATCATTCCTTTATAAATTTGTCTGAGCAGGGTGTCTTCCTTTTTTAAAAAATTCTCTTTAAACACAAGCATCAATAAATAATGGAAAGTGACAAGAATTGTTAAATTAATAAAGAGGTCTCTTAGCAAAATAAAATCACCTTTTTAAAATTACTAAAATTTGTTGCAAAAGAAAAGGGGAAACAAGATAATTAATAAAAATTTCACTTATGAGGGGTTTAAAATGAGGAGAAAACAATTTCCAGATCGAACGGACTGGCTTTCTTTTTTTGAGACGTGGCCTGATGAAGGTTTTGAACGGGATATGCCCATTGAATATCAAGATCTAACGTTTCGGTTTGAGAATGAGGAAGAGCGATTTGTGGTGACGATGTCTCTTGGAGTACAAGAATTTTCTTTGAAGGCTGTTCGAAAAAAGGACGCATCCGTTTTAGGAGTATATGCCTTTAAAACTGTGCGACATGTAGAAATAAAAAAGGATCGGCAACATGAAAAAGAGCTGTTGATACTATTAGATGGTGTGGAACGGTTTGTTACCACGATCGAAATCACCTTCTTGCCTTCCTTCTGCATCATGGTGAAAGAGCATTTTTCAGGAGAATAAACAGGAGCCTTCTGAAAAAAGGCTCCTGTTTTAGTTATTTGTGCTCGATGTCATTGAGCACTTGCTGAATAGATTCATCATCCATTACATTCATGACACTTTCATCAATGTGAAGAGACTGGGCGTAAGACTCTCTCGGCGGCTGATGAGTTTGGTATGTTTTTGATGATGTTTGATGCTGGCTTGTTTCATTAGGCTGGACAGCGGTGAATGCTTGCTTGATCATTTGTCCTACTTCAGCTGTGCCTTTTGAGTCTTTACGTGAATGTGAATGGGACTCATGACGAGATGACTCATGCTGGTGTTGATCTTTGCCTTTCATCATTGAGGACAAATTCATTTGAGTCATGCTGCTTAGTCTTCTCCGTAATAGTGGTGAAAATAATGCAATGATGGCTGTTGATGCTGCGATCATTGCACCAGTACTCATACCTTTTCTCTTTTTAAACAAACGAATCCCTCCATTTGATCGTGATGATACTTCTTCATCATGTTTAGGATGACCAATCAAGGCTGATTTATGAATTCATTGCTGAAATAGAGGATGTGTGCATAAAAAGTCTGCTGGATGAAAAACCTATGAGCAAAAGGAGGGAATAAATTGATGAATAAGAAATGGATGCTATCTTTATTACTCGTTCCAACATTGATCACTGCTGGGTGTGGAATGAACAACCAAGGCGATGAACGAAGAGGAACAATGAAACGACAGTACGAAAATGTCACATATAAGAACGACAACATGAGACAGGATCAACCAAATGTACAAACACCTCAGAAGGTGAAAGTGGCAGATAAGGCATCAGAGCTTGTTGCCAACATGTCTGAAGTGAAAACAGCGAACGTACTTGTCACAGGGAAAAATGCATTTGTTGCTGTCGTGCTTGAAGGCAATAAAAGCGGAGATGTAACAGACGATTTGAAAAAGAAAATTTCTGACAAAGTCAAATCGACGGATCAACAAATTGATAATGTGTATGTATCTGCTAATCCAGACTTTGTCGATCGTATGGCAGGGTACGGAAAACGTATTAGAAGTGGAGAGCCAATTTCAGGATTCTTCGACGAGTTTACTGAAACGGTTCGACGTGTCTTCCCTGAATCAAAATAGCTACGACAAAAGCCGTATGTCATATGCGGCTTTTTTGTTTGGAACCGCACCTTGCGCACCTGACTGCATAAAGTAAAAAATATATCACCTCTTGTTGATCTTTGTTTTTTCATAGAAAGAGAAAGAGGTTGCAGGATGAATTCAGGTGGGGAGTAAATGAAAGCAAAACCGTCATTAATTCATAAAAAACTTGTAAGCGGAATGATTGCAGCAGGTTTGATTTTTTATGCGTTCACTGCGTACTTGATTTATGTTGCGTTCCAGCTGGCAGAGCAATATCTAGAGCAGCATTCTTCGCCTAAAACGGTCTTAACGGAAGGACTCAATAAGCAAGTCTATGAACATATTCGAATCTACTATGCAAAGGATGAGGGCGCCTTTGTCGATTTGACCATAGAAGCGCTGGAACAGGCAAAGAAGAGAACGATGTCAGTGTTTCAGTATGAAGCTGACAAACCGTTAGATATCATTTATTTTGATGATAAAGAGACGATTGAGCAATTTGCCGGTATCAAGCATATTACAGGTTTTTATTCTGATGTTGATCATATGATTGGATTATACCCAGATAAACGGGAAGAATTGTTGAAGAAAGAGACACTGCCTTTATACTTTTTCAACACGTTATTCATTCATGAGTATGCCCATTTTGTTTTCTATGAAAAGGTGCATGCATACAATGTATCTCCAGTCGTCTTTCCCCTTTGGTTCCATGAAGGAACAGCAGAATGGACGGCCTATGATGTGCTGAACGCCACGTCTGAACGGTTTGACGTCATTCCTTTTAAATCTCTTTATTCTGATCAAGACTGGCAAGAATCTCGCACGACGTATGAGACAGATGTTTATTTACAAAGCTACTATATGATCTATGAGCTTGTGCAGCTTTATGGACGAGATGTCATACATGAGATCATGGAGGAAACGGCGAAAACTAGTCGTTTTGATAGAGGATTTGAACAAGCGACAGGACAACGTCTCACAGATTTTGAAGAGCAATTTAAACTGAATTATCAAAGAAACAACGGCTGACCTGTAAATAGGGCGGCCGTTGTTTTTGGTTAATGAAGCGGTTTTTGCTGATTGGCTTTGCTTGGCGGCATCTGCACTTGTCCCTGCATAGGGGCAAATGTAGACGTCATCGCCTGCATATCTTGAGCTGTAAGCTGCGGAACTTGATAATAGCTATGTTTGTTTTGATATAAGAAAATTTCATACGCCATTTCAATAAAGTTCGGGATTTGCGCTGCAAGCACACGTCGCACCACAGGGTTTGTGACCTCTAATGCAGTCATTGAGAGTAATCCAGCATGAGATTTCATGAGACCAAGCATATGCCCTGTAATTCCCGCATCTTTTACATCCTGTATTGATTGATTAGGCTTCTTAGGCTGAGATGGTTTTATTCCGTATGTCACCTGTGTCTGTTCTTTCATCATATAAGTAGATGTTTCTTCACTAGGCTTTTGACCAGTAGAAAAGCAATCTACCGTGACGTTGTACTGGGACAATACAAATTGATATTGTCGATCTAACATGTCGGATAATGCGGGATCTTGGATAAATTGCCGAAAGATCATGTATTGATCCAAAATATTAATGGTCCCTGCTAATACCTCATGTAAATCAAATAACTCATGCCCGCCATGATTGAATTGGGGCTGCTGGACATGTCCTTGAACGTTTGGTTGCTGATCGTTTTGCATAAAGAATCCTCCTTCTGTTTATACAGTCTGTTTTAATGTGAGGAAGTTTTCCTCCTTTCATGCAAAAAACATTATTTACAATTAGAGGGTTTTCTTCCTTTTTGTCGAAAAAATGTATCAGACGAATGAACATGGGGGTACCAGATGCAGGACAAAATCATTAATCGTTTGATAGAAGACGAACATGTGCAGGCACCAGTGATTGGCATCGGTGTTTCGCCGTTTGAACAGCATCATCTTGAGGCTTTTTTTCAATCATTTCCGCATGAATTAAATGCCTCTTTTATTGTTGTGCAAAATCATGTGACAGGCGATTGTGTAACTGATTTGGAAGCACTTGTTTTACCGATTGGCTACCGGGCAAAGCCGATTAAGCATGGTGAGAAAGTCATGAAAAATACGATTTATGTTTGTCCGCAGCATGCAGCTGTGACATTGACAGAAGACAAACGGCTACACATAACAGAGCAGCATCCTACGAACAAGGCGTGTGCTGTAAATTCATTGTTTCAGTCACTTGCCAATGTGCAAAAGGAAGAGGCATATGCGATCTTTTTTCAAAAAGGCTATTGTGTAGGAAGTGGTTTGCTTCAAATCGTTGAGCAAGGCGGTACAGCCATATCGTGCAGTGAGACAAATAGTGGGTTTGATCGTATGTATCATCAAACATTTCAAGACCCTTCTGCACTTGCGTCATATATAGCCAACATCATCAACGTTCCGCATACAGATGTTGCAGACCCTGTTTTGATCAGAATCATTGAACGTCTTGAAATGCATAAAGGAATTGCATTTTCAACCTATGAGAAGCGCAGACTGCTCTCTGTCATTCAAAAAAGAATGAGGAGTGCGAACCAATCGATCTCCTTATTGTCCGAGTATGATCGTTTATTAGAGAGAGAACCAGATGAGCTTGATCGCCTGCATGTACAGCTTTTAAGCGGCACGACTTCCTTTTTTAGAGATATGGAAGCCTTTCGAGTATGTGAACATCACATCATTCCGTCGATCATTGATAATACATTGAAAAATGGGAAATCTCGATGCCGCATTTGGATTGCAGGATGTTCTACAGGTGAAGAAGCCTATTCTTTTGCGATGTTATTTTTAGAAGAAGTGAAACGAAGACAAGTGTCCATTGAACTTCAAGTGTTTGCAACAGACATCAACCGGAAAGCCATCCAAAGTGCAAGCAAAGGTGTTTATTCGCTTGAGTCTATGGCACGAATGCCAGAAAAATGGAGGGCACGATATTTCGAAAAAAAAGGTGACGCTTTTATTGTGAAGCAGTCGCTTAGAAAACATATAGTCTTTGCTCCTCACAATTTATTGATCGATTCACCTTTTATCCACCTCGATTTTATCAGTTGCCGAAATGTTCTGATGTACTTCCAGCCAGAAGTACAAAAACGAGTCTTATCTCGATTCCAATATGCACTAAAGGATCAAGGGATGTTGATATTAGGACCGAATGAAAAGGTACCCAATATCCCTCGTTTATTTCATTTGTTCAATGAAAAGTGGAACATTTACACCCACTCAAACGTTCCTAAATACAATGCAGGTCATACGGAGTTAAAAGAACGAGCTGTCCAATATATGAAAGAAGTAGAGCAGGAGTATGATGCATGTTTCATCATAGACGATTGCGAGAAAATCCTTGCGATATCAAACGGTGCCTATTCTTACTTAGCGCATGCAGAAGTCTCAGATGAATTATGTGAATATGTAACCCCTGATTATATGAAAGAGATACTAAGTCAAAGCTTTCAAAAGGTATGGACTGAAGAGACTGAGGTTGTTTTTCAACATGTTCTCATTTCGGAAAATGGAAGAAAGCAGTATGCAGATTTTACAGTGAAACATTTTGATCGCCGTTTTAAAGGAGTATACGTCATTCTCATTCGGAAGAGTGAGAGAGGAAAAAATCAAAAGAACGGCAGGGACAAAGGGATGTTAGATCAGAATTCGGTTTATCAACAGCGAATTGTCGATTTAGAAAACGAGCTCAATGAGGTCAAACAAAAGGAGCAAGAAGCAAGGGCTCAATTAAAAGAAAAAAACAAGCAAATAGAAGTGCGCGAGAAAACAAACGAGCATTTTATAAATATCATAAACAATTTAAAGGTGACAAGAGAAGAACTGTACCGGCCGTCTGTGAAGCCAGAACTTGCCACGTTGTTTGTGGACCGGAAAATGAATATTCGCTATCACACTCCTACAGCTACCTCTTTATTCACTTCAGCTCAAACCCGGCACCAGCAAACGTTTCAGTCGATGGTGAAAAAGTTATCGAAGGAAATGCTCTATCATGATATTCAATCTGTCATTTCAGATAGGCGCGTGATCGAACGTGAAATTGAAACGAACGAAGGAGAACAATTCACGGTTCATATGACGCCTTTCTATGATCAAGATCGCGAGGGAGCAGTGATGACCTGGATCAAAATGACCGAAATGACAAAATTGAAGCAGGCTCTTCATCTTGCGGTGACAGCACTTGATAACAGCCATATTCATATTGTGGTTGCAACAGGAGAAGGTGTCATTCAGTGTGTCAACCAGCGCTTTTGTCAGTTTGTACAGCAGCATGAATATGACTTGATCGGAAAAGATATTTTTTCTGTCTATTATGCGTTGTGTCAATGTGATGATCTAGCGAAACAATGGGACGTGTGTTTAAGAGAGGGCAGCTGGACAGGTGAGCTGTATTTTCAGGACTTATCAGGGCGTGAGCGATGGGAAAGAGTCTCTTTACACCGAATCGATGACCCTGACAAAATGCAGTCTACTGTCATGCGGATTTCAGAGGATATTACAAGTCAAAAACAGTCTGAGAAAATGCTGATGAAGTCTGAAATGCTGTCAGCAGTTGGACAGCTTGCAGCTGGTATTGCCCATGAGATACGGAACCCACTGACGTCGTTAAAAGGCTTTTTACAGCTAATGATTCAAAGTAAAAAGTATCAGAAGGATTATGCCGATGTGATGATGTCAGAGTTTAATCGGCTTGAGTCTATTATTAACGAATTTCTTGTGCTCTCTAGAAGTAAATCTGTTAAATTTGAACCGGTGAATGTGAATCTTCTGCTCGAAGAAGTCATTATGGTCGTTGAATCTCAGGCGGTCTTAAAAGGAGTGTCGATTCAAAAGAATCTGGCGCCCTCACTGCCACATATTCAAGGCATTCCAAATGAATTGAAACAAGTGTTCCTTAACATTCTTAAAAATGGAATTGAAGCGATGGATGGAGTAACAGGTGTGATCCAAGTGACTTCATTATTGAAAAACGACCAAATGATGCTGATATTTGAAGACCAAGGAAAGGGCATACCAGAAGAGGAGATTGGGAAATTAGGTGAACCTTTTTACACAACGAAAGAAAAAGGCACGGGTCTTGGATTAATGATGACCATTAAGATTATTGAAAGCCATGGCGGTACCATTCTTTTTAAGAGCAAAAGCTTTGAAGGGACACGTGTGATTATTACGTTTCCAAGTAATTGAGATCAGTTTTACATGAAATCCATCCAGTCTTAATAATTGCTTTGTACACTAGAAGAGATGAAGTTCAAAGGGGAGAAATCTAATGAAACGTATACAATCTATTCGAATGGTCTGTTGTTTGATTTTGGTGATATTTAGTCTGCAATCTTTACTGCCTAGTATCATGACAGCTGAGGCGTTTTCTTCTTCTGAGAAAAAGCAGACTTTATGGAAACAAACAAAGCCGATGAACATAAAAAAAGCCCGAAAACTGATAGGAGAAACGGTAACGGTGAGCGGAATCGTAACAGCAGATCAATCCGCTATAGGGAATGGGAAACTATCAACATATATTCAAGACAAAACAGCTGGTCTCAATATTTATTCTGCGCAGCCTAAGAATTTTCCAGAAATGAAAGCAGGCATGAAGGTCACGGTGACTGGCAAGGTGACGACTTATAAAGGGCTCGTTGAAATTGTGCCAGATCAAGATCGTCTGAAGATAGAGGCTGTGAATCAGCCATTGCCTTCGCCAAAGAAAGTTTCCATTAAACAATTGGAATCGGATCAGGCAAGCAAATATGAAGGAAGATTAGTGAAGGTAAAAGGCTATGTAGAACAGACGCCAGATCAGCCAGCTGGCGGTGGATACAATGTGGTCATCATCGATAAAAAATATCATAGCACAGTCCTTAGAGTCATGGTTGATACGGGTGCCATTGATCAAGTGAAGACCGGAAAATGGTATGAGTTTACTGGCGTTTTAAGCAGATATGATACGCTGCAAGTACTTCCAAGACACAAAACCGATGTCAAATTGCTGAAGCACCAGCCAAAGCCGCCAAAAATCAAAAAAGAATATGAGGCAACGGTAGATCGTGTTGTGGATGGAGATACCATTCATTTGAAGAAGCCTGTGCTCGGCACAACAAAGGTACGCTTCGTGAATATGGACACACCAGAAACCTACCACAAGCCAAAGAATGAATTAGATCAAAACCAGCTGCGCTTTGGACAAAAAGCAACGGATTATTTAAAAACACTTCTTTCAAGTGGTGATCGAGTCACATTAAAGATTGGCCCGGAAGCAAAGGATGGATATGGACGTCTTTTAGCTCAAGTCAAAACCAAAAAAGGGCTGAATACGAACCTAGAGCTTGTGAAAAAAGGATATGCCCCTACTTATTTCATCTGGCCTGTTGGAGATGAAAAAGAGTATCAGATGTTCCAACAAGCAGTGAAAGATGCCAAGGAAAAAGGGCTTGGTATTTGGAATGAAGAAGATCCTCTGCTAGAACAGCCGTTTGAATTTAGAGCACGCGAGCAGAAAAAAGGGCTCACACGTTATGTGGGGGATTCATCTGCAAAAACCTACGTATCACCTGACAGCTGGAATGAGATCGATTTAGATAAACGTGTCTTTTTTGCTTCTAAAGAAGAAGCAGAGCAGGTTGGATATCAGGCGTCAGAATCATCCAGTGAAGTCCCATTAACCATTTTAAGCATGAATGATTTGCATGGGAAAATTGATCAGCAATATGAGCTGGATGTAAAAGGTGATGGCAGTAAAGGAACATATGGACGGATGGATTATGTGGCGGCTTATATAAAACAAAAGCAAGCTGCGCAAAAAAATACACTGACAGTTCATGCAGGAGATATGATAGGCGGAAGCTCGCCAATATCGTCTCTTTTACAAGATGAACCAACCGTTGAACTAATGGAGAACATCGGCTTTGATGTTGGGACAGTTGGCAACCATGAGTTTGATGAAGGTGTAGATGAATTATTGCGCATTTTAAAAGGTGGAGATCACCCGAAAGGCACAAAAGGGTACGATGGGCAGAACTTCCCGCTTGTTTGTGCAAACTGTGAATATAAGGATACTGGCAAACCACTTTTACCGGCCTATGAAATTATGGATGTCGAAGGAATCCCTGTGGCTTTTATCGGGGTTGTGACAACATCAGCGGCAGGTATGGTCATGCCAGAAGGAATTAAAGACATTCAATTTACTGATGAAGTCCAAGCTGTCAATGAAGCAGCGAAGGAATTAAAGCAAAAAGGGATTAAAGCGATCGCAGTTCTGGCTCATATGACCGCCTCTCAAAATGGTGATACCATTACTGGAGAAAGTGCAAGGCTTGCCAAAGAAGGCGATGACGAAATTGATGTCATTTTCGCTGGCCATAATCACGAAGTGGTCAATGGAGAGGTGAATGGAAAATTAATTGTCCAAGCCTTTGAATACGGAAAAGCGATTGGAGAAGTCAATGTCACACTTGACAGGAAAACAAAAGATATTGTCAAAAAGAGTGCAAAGATCCAGTATGTAGACCAGGCTGGTATTGAAAAGGATCAGGAGGCAGCGGACATTTTAGCTCATTACGGAAAAGAAGTGGAGCCGATTATTAGTGAGGTGGTTGGAGAAGCTGGCGTCAAGATGGAGGGCGGTTATTCAAATGATGGTGATACACCACTTGGTAACCTCATTGCGGATGGCATGAGATATTCAATGAAAAGTGACTTTGCCATGATGAATGGTGGCGGCATCAGACAAAATCTCGAAAAAGGACCCATTACTTGGGGAGACCTCTTTAATATTCAGCCATTTGGAAATGTGTTAGTGAAGCTGGGAATTAAGGGGAAAGATTTAGTTGATATCATTGAAGCTCAAATATCTCCTCAATTTGGACCGGATTATAGCATTTCAGGCTTTTCTTATTCGTACAATCCGTTAACATATAAAGTAGTCGACTTAAAACTGCCTGATGGTTCTTCCGTTGATTTCGATAAAACGTATACACTCACAGTGAACAACTTCATGGCGACTGCCACTGGAAGTAAGTATGCACCGATTGGGCGGCTAGGGAAAAATCCGGAAACAGGCCCAGAAGATTTAGAAGCAACGGTCGCTTTTGTAAAGAGCTTCGAGGGAGCTTCTATTGTGTATCAAAAAGAAGGCCGAATTCAACAAGCGAAACAAGAAGAAAAGGCAGCAGCAAGCTAAAGAATCATCAGCAAAGACAAAGGAGTTAACGCATGAAAAAATGGCTTGCAGTGATTGTCATGTCAGTGGGAATTGTGGTGCTTGGCTGGGGAATCTGGCAAATGGCTTCTACTCACATACAAACAGCACATTCTTTAGAGGAAGCAAAAAAGGTCGTAGAAACTGATCAAGGGATGACAAAGGAAAAATTTTCACCTGAAATGGGGAAAGCCTCTGGCATCCTGACCATTCCGAAATTAAAAGCCGATTTGCCGATTGTTGAAGGGACAGATGCGGACGACCTTGCCAAAGGCGTCGGTCATTACAAAGGCAGTTATTACCCTGATCAAAATGGACAAATCGTTTTGTCGGGACACAGGGATACGGTCTTCCGCCGGACTGGTGAACTGGATATTGGGGATCAACTGAAAATCACTGTACCGTATGGTGAGTTTGTTTATGAAATTACGCATACGAAAATTGTAGATCAGCATGATACATCCATTATTACCTTACAAAATAAAAAAGAAGAGCTTGTGTTAACCACATGCTATCCATTTCATTTTGTCGGCAACGCACCAGAGCGGTACATTATTTATGCGAAAAGAGCATCTGTCTAACGTCAAAAGAGCCTGTATGATCAGGCTCTTTTTTCTACATATTGTCCATTAATTCAGCCATATCAGGTGGAAGCGGTGCTTCTATCGTCAGCTTTTCACCTGTGAATGGATGGTTCATGTCTACTTGTTTGGCATGAAGGGCGCACCTGTTTATCAGGTCACGTTTCCCGCCATATAATGTATCGCCAGCTAAAGGATGCCCGAGACTGCTAAGATGGACCCGAATTTGATGCGTTCTGCCTGTTTCTAATCGCAGCTTAACGGCCGTCATCTGTAAACGTTTATTGAGATGGAAGACCTCATAATGAGTCTTGGCGCTTTGACCAGTAGGAGAAACCCTCCTTCTGACGGCATGGTGTTTATCACGTCCAATGGCTGCTTGGATCGTTCCTTTCTTTTTCTTAAACAGTCCTTGTGCGATGGCAAGATACGTTCTGTTAATCGCTTTTTTTGAAAGCATTTGATCGAGTACAGCATGTGCCAACCTGTGTTTGGCAAAAATAACGGTGCCGCTTGTGTCTTGATCCAGCCTATGTATATGTCTGACCCGCTTTTCTTCTCCATTTGCTTGAAAATGGAAAGCGACTAGGTTCGCCAGCGTACCTGTTTGTCCTTTTTCATTTGGATGCGTCGGCTTTCCAGCAGGCTTTTGGACAACTAATAAATGCTCGTCTTCAAAGAGTACCTCTAATTCACCGTATTCTGGCGTCACATCACTTTCTTCCGTCTCAAATAAATCAATGAGAATCTGATCACCTGTACTCACTTTTGCAGCATGGTGTGCAGGTTTTTGATTGAGACGGACTTTTTGGTGCTCCATCCAAAAATGGATAATCGGTTTAGAGGCAGACACTTCGTCTTTTAAAAATTGACTTAAGGAAATGCCATTTTGCTGCTCACCTACTTTTAGGGAGAGCGTGTGTCCTTTTATGATCATGATATTCGTCCTCTCTTTGGGTATATATAGGAAACACTTACCTTAGCGAATGACTTTTTTTCTGTGCTATTCTGAATGGAGTAATAACGACAGAGAGGTAGATGCCACGTGAGATTAATGAAAGCTGCGACAGACCTTCAAGAGCAGGCAATTGAAGAAATATCAAAAGAAGTTGAAGATCTTTTAGTCCGTTCTGTCAATGGAGTAGAGCAGGTAAAACAACCCCCGCTTACTTTCATTGATGGTGTGTATAACGGGACAATGGATGATGCTTTTCGTATCTTATCAGGTCTTCAGCTATTACATACCATTATTTTAAAGCCGAAGCGTCATATCACAAAACGAGATCGTGAGTTATTTGAACTCAACCGTGAACAAGTCAATGCGTGCGGCTTTTCTTTCCCGTTTGATTTAGATGATTTTGCAGGCCGTCACCTTCAAAATGCGTAAAAGTTGGTGTGAACTTCCTTGTTAACTTACAAGGTCGTCGCACATACTATTTTTAAGGGAACGGAGAAACCTTCAAGATCTGTAATACCAATTCCGCTCTTTTTCAACAATGTCTATTCTCCACGAATCGGAGCGCTTGGATCTCTTGCAGAAAGAATCGAACATGACAGGAGCCTGACAAAACGATGCAGGCTCCTTTTATACATAATCATTTTAGCAGACATTCATCTTTGAAAGTCAATTTTATTCACGATATGATAGCAGTATGGAAGATATTTCAGACTTTCGGAAAAAAGGAGTGGCCTCTTTGGTAAAGGCGATTATATTTGATTTTGATGGATTAATTTTAGATACAGAAACACATGAATATGAGGTTCTGCAGGAAATGTTTGCGGAGCATGAATCGGAGTTGCCTCTGTCTGTATGGGGAAATGTGATTGGAACGCAGGCAGGTTTTAAGCCTTTTGAATACTTGGAAGAGCAGTTAGGGAAGACATTAGATCATGAGGCACTCACAGAAGACCGGCGTTCACGTTTTCAAAAGAGAATGAAGGACGAAGCAGCAAGACCTGGTGTAGAAGCTTATTTAGAAGCGGCAAAGGAGCTTGGAATTAAGATTGGACTTGCTTCCAGCTCAGATTATAAATGGGTGTCTGATCACCTGAAACAAATTGGACTTTTCGATTACTTTGAATGTATCCGCACGTCAGACGATGTGGAAGAAGTGAAACCTCACCCAGAACTTTATTTGCAAACCGCACAATGCTTAGGCGTTGAGCCAAAAGATTGCGTGGCATTTGAAGACTCTGTGAATGGGTCAATCGCTGCCAAACGAGCGGGTATGAAATGTGTCATCGTGCCAAATAAAGTGACGAGCACACTGCAGTTTGAAGAATATGATGCGAGATTAGAATCCATGGCTGAAATCGAATTGCTCCAGCTATTCCATCAGCTTGAAAAAGAGGATCAGTAAGGGGGCAATACATCATGGCAGAAAAACTAGATTTAACGCGATTTGAAAAAAGAATGGTGATTCGAAATATTAGAGAAGAAGATATCGACCGAATCATTGCATTGCAAGAGGTATGCTTTCCAGGCATGGACCCTTGGAAAAAAGAGCACCTTGAAAGCCACCTTGAACATTTCCCAGAAGGTCAGTTCTGTGCGGAATTCGAGGGAGAAATCATTGGCTCATGTTCAAGTTTATTAATTAACTTTGATGAATACGATGATCGTCACACTTGGCAGGACATCACAGATGATGGATATATCACAAACCATAATCCAGATGGGATGAATATGTACGGAATTGAAGTAATGGTCAGTCCTGAGTACCGCCGGATGAAAATCGGTCATCGTTTATATGAAGCAAGAAAAGACTTAGCGAGAAGATTAAATTTAAAAAGCATCATCATTGGCGGACGTATCCCGAATTATCACAAATATCAAGAGGAAATGACGCCTCGCCAATATGTAGAGCAAGTCATGCTGCACCAAATTTATGATCCTGTGCTATCTTTTCAGCTGTTAAATGAATTTAGCCTGATGCGGATCAATCCGAATTACTTGCCGGATGATAAAGCTTCCAGTACGTACGCAACGCTAATGGAATGGAACAATGTCGATTATCGCCCGCAATCGAAAAGATATTATAAATCGGCGTTCCCAGTACGAATTTGTGTCATTCAATATGCAATGAAGCAAATTCATTCCTTTGAGGAATTTATGAATCAAGTGGAGTATTACGTGGATGTGGCATCAGATGCGTCAGCTGACTTTGCCGTTTTCCCGGAAATCTTTACAACGCAGCTTATGTCATATTTAGAAGAGAGATCACCAAGTCTAGCAGTGCAGCGGATCACAGAATATACCGAGGACTACATCAATTTGTTTACAGATCTCTCGGTCAAGTACAACATTAATATCATCGGTGGTTCTCATTTCGTTGAAGAGGAAGGGAAAATCTATAATATCGCCTATTTATTTAGACGTGATGGAACGATTGAAAAGCAATATAAGCTGCATATCACGCCGAATGAAAGAAAATGGTGGGGGATTTCAGCTGGTGACCAAGTCCGGGTATTTGATACGGATTGCGGGAAAATTGCGATCCAAATTTGCTACGATATTGAATTCCCTGAGCTTGCTCGAATTGCAGCTGACAAAGGAGCGAAAATTATTTTCACTCCATTCTGTACAGAAGACCGTCAAGGCTATTTACGAGTACGTTACTGTGCGCAGGCGAGAGCGGTTGAAAATCAGATATATACGGTCATTTCTGGAACGGTCGGAAACCTTCCGCAAACAGAAAACATGGATGTCCAATATGCACAATCAGCCATCTTTGCACCATCTGATTTTGAATTCGCAAGAGATGGCATTGTAGGAGAATGCAACCCGAATATTGAAATGGTGGTTGTCGGTGATGTCGACTTAGAAATATTAAGAAGGCAGCGTCAAGATGGGACGGTTCGTCAGCTGAAAGACCGAAGAAGAGACGTGTATCATATTGAATATAAGAAATAACCAAAACAAGCGCCCCGCAATTATGCGAGGCGCTTTTCTTTATGTTTACATTTTCTTTAAAGCGAGTGTAGCAAAGTGGGCAATGCTTTTGGCAGCTAAAAATGGAACGTCTGATTTGACAAGAGATTGATAAATCGTTTTTTCTACTTGTTTCCATGTAAGAGCAGGCTCTTCTAAAAGATTTTTTAAATCAGGTCCTACATGCTGGTTGAAAAACTGTTCAAATTGTTCACGTTTTTCTTGTCCGGCAATCACTTCTAATTTTTGTAGCCACTTTTCTTGTTTTTGGAAAGATTGTTCGATGTTTTGTTTAATGGTGTCTGTTGTTGAAGGAAGCTGAAAATCACTTTCTGCTGTCACCTGCTTCGTTTGAATAGATGCAGCATCAGCTGTCTGTGTAATAGGTGAAGCGAATAAAAGGACAGTGGTGGAGAGCATCAAAGATTTTGCGATTGTTTTCATTAAGAAAACCTCCTAGTTCATTTAGTATTGTGCACGAGATTAATTATACAATTTTGTTAAAATAAGGTAATGGGGCTTACCGCTTATTTTTTCATGCGACAAAGGGATGCCAAATGAAAAGACGAATATACTGAATGGAAATGATGTTTTACAAAGGGAGAGGGATATGGGGCGACAATCTAAACATCTGTATATCAATTTGCCAGTTAAGCATGTAAATGAGTCAAAGGCTTTCTTTGAACAGCTGGGTTTTGACTTTCAACAAGAACTGACGAATGAACATGCTGCTTGTTTTGTGATGAATGAGACGATCACAGTCATGCTGTTATCACTTAAGCATTTCCAATCCATTTCAGAGAAGGAATTGGTAGATGCCAGAAATGGCGCAGAGGTCATTATCTCTTTACAGGTCGAGACGAGGGAAGAGGTTGATGAGCTTGTAGAGCGTGCGATCGCAGCTGGTGGTTCACCGTTTAAGGAAAAACAAGACCATGATTTCATGTATGGCTGGAGCTTTCAGGATCGTGATGGTCATTTATGGGAAGTGTTTTATATGGATGAGGAGAGAAGCGACCTTTCATAAGGGTGCTTCTTTTTTATTGATGATCAGTGGTATGATAAGAGGGTAAAAAATAAGGAATTCATCTAGAGAAAAGTAGGTGCTGCATGGAGTTTTTACTTGTCTTAATGCCAGTGTTCGGCATATTCCTTATAGGGTATATAGGGCAGAAGACAATTGGTTTTGATATACATACGCTCTCATCAATGTCTTTATATTTAATGTCACCTTTTCTTGCGTTTGAAACCTTTTATCAAAATAAAGTATCGATGGACTATGTGTACTTATCTATATTTGTCGTAGGGCTTTGTCTTTCACTTGTTTTATGTGTCTTCATTTTATCTCGAATTTACGGGTATTCGAATGAAACGTATTGTGCCATGATTTTGTCATCAGCATTTATGAATAATGGAAATTACGGCACGCCTGTTGTCCTTCTTGTTTTTGGAGCAGCTGGTTTAGATATTGCGATTGTGCTAATGGTCCTTCAGCAGCTCGTCATGAGTACGATCGGCATGTATTATGCAGCAAAAGGTGGAGAGGACGCGGGAGACTTGAAGGTCGTTCTAAAAAAAGTGCTGCGTATGCCGGTTGCTTACGGGGCTCTTCTTGGTTTATTATTTCAGCTCATTGACCTTTCATTACCTAAAGAGCTTATGACAGGTGTTCAGCTGGTCGGGGATGCAGCGATACCGACGATTATGCTGATTTTAGGTATGCAGCTCGCAGTGATTTCTTTTAAGCAAGTGGATTATCGCAATATTTCCTATGCGGTGCTGCTCAAGCTGTTTATTTCACCTCTCATCGCCTTTGGTTTTACACTTATTTTACCTGTAGATGATTTGGTGAAACAAATTATGATTTTAGTTGCAGCGATGCCGACAGCGGCGAATACAACGCTGATGGCTGTGCAATTTCGAACGAAGCCTGAGTTTGTCTCAAGCACGACGTTTCTCAGTACGATTTTAAGTATTGTGACTTTACCTGTTTTATTATGGATTTTATCCATGCACCCTCTGGGATAGGGGACGGCAAACAAAGGGGGGCTTATGAATGAATGTAGATGTTCATTTTCAAGTAAGTGATGTGTTAAAAACGAAGCATTTTACGCATGCGAAAGTGTTAGCTGGGGAAAAGGGATTGTTTCGGCAGGTAAAATGGGTACATGTACTTGAAGTGCCTGCTGTAGAGGATTTGTTAAACGGAGGCGAGCTGATCTTAACGACGGCCGCAGGCTTCCATGATCAATTGGAAGTCTTTCAGGCGTTTTTAAGGCAGTTGATTGACTCAGGTGCGGCTGGACTATGTATTGAATTTGTACCGCTTCGGTTTGATGTACCGGAAGAACTGATTATTTATGCAGAAGAACGTGATTTTCCGCTTATTCTGTTTACAAAAGAAGTGAAGTTCGTCAATATTACACAGCATCTCCATACGATGATGATTGAACGTCAGTATCAGATGATGGCAGATTTAGAAACACTGTCGTCCAAGTTGAATGAGCTTTTATTGACTCCTCATCCGCAGATGGATATTTTGGATCAAGTGTATCAACACGTGAGAGGGATACTACTGCTGATCCCTGTTCAAGGTGAGCCGATTATTTTATGTGATTCTTCCAAACAAACGGAAGAGCTTGTGATGCATTATTTGCAATATGATTCATTACCAAAAGGATATGAAGTGACGCAAAAACAAGTCCTTGCACTCAAACAAACCTTTGCAGACCTCGTCCTCATTCATCAATCGAACACGCTCTCGGAATTTGAACTGCTTGTGATGGATAAAGGAGCAAATGCCCTTGCCCAGCAAACATTAAGAGAGCTGTATACAGAAGAGCTGAAGAAGACAAAAGAGAATGAATGGCTGCAAAAATGGTTTCATGAAGAGCATACAGAAAGAGAAATCATAGAACACCTTGAGGAAACAGAAGGACTGAAAAAACCGACCGGCTGTGTGGTGATGCTCTTTCAAAAAAAACACCAAATAGAAGAAATCGCAGGGAATCTTTATTTTCTTGTCTCTTGCCGTTCTATTTTTCAGCGTGCTGGTTTCTATTTGATTGTGTACGAGCATCAAGGACAAACCTTATTTATTTTATTGAATACAAGAAAAGTTGAGGACTGGAAAGAGCGTGCAGAAAAAGCGGCAAACGACATCACGCAATTATATGACCGTGAGAAGCCCGGCGAGGCAGTCATCAATTATGGAATCGGTTCATATTGTGAGCAATTTCAGTCCATGAGAAAAAGTTTTCAAGCAGCGAAAGAAGTGCTGCATTTAAAGAAAGTGATGCCGCAACGGATAAAAAGCCCATTTTATCAAGATTTACATATGCTTCGGTTGATGCCTGTCATGAAAGAAAGCGGGTTATTAGAATGCATGGTGAAAGAGTATTTAGAGCCGGTGATTTTATATGATAAACAAAATAGCGGCAGGCTCTATCAGACGCTGAATATCTTTTTACAGACAAACGGTTCTAAAAAAGAAACCGCAAGCCAGCTCTATATTGTGAGGCAGACGCTTTATCACAGATTGGATAAGCTTCATGCTTTACTTGGTGAGGATATGATGCAAGCGCCAAAACGTCAAGCGCTTGAATTTGCGATCCTTGCTTATGAATTTTTACAGGGGAATCGCCTTTAACGGTATATGTTAGATTTGCCAAGGGATCAAGTAGAGTGTCTCATGGTTCTTTTCAATCAGTTGACGATCTGTCTAATGTAATGTGTCTGGCCCCTTTTTTATAATGAGAGTAACGACACGGGCGGTCTTGTTTCAGTTTCATATGCCTCACTTTTTATCCATATAATGAATGGAGAGGTCATATGCAGGACCGGTTTAAGCTTCTTTGATGATGAAAACGGATACATGGGGGCGTGGGAAGATGAAAACACATAACGCACAAGATCTTCAGGCGAAAGATGATCAGTTCATTTGGCATCATATGAAAGGGACAAACAAAGAAAATGAAAGTATGGTGATTCATGAGGCAGAAGGCGCATGGGTGACAGATATTCATGGAAATCGCTATTTAGACGGGATGTCAGGACTATGGTGTGTAAATGCCGGATATGGACGTAAAGAGCTTGCAGAAGCGGCGTATAAGCAATTAAATACGATGCCTTACTACCCACTGACACAAAGCCATGTGCCAGCGATTCAGCTGGCTGAGAAGCTCAATGAATGGCTAGGCGGGGACTATGTGATCTTCTTTTCTAACAGTGGTTCTGAAGCGAATGAAGCGGCATTTAAGATTGCCAAACAATATCATGCGCAAAAGGGAGAGAGTACACGAACAAAATTCATTTCCCGATATCGATCGTATCATGGCAATACAGCAGCAGCTCTAGCCGCAACGGGTCAAGCGCAGCGTAAGTACAAATATGAACCATTAGGGCAGGGATTTATCCATGTCGCACCGCCTGATATGTACCGGCATCCTGAAGATCAAGAGAGCTTGGCAAGTGCTGATGCAATCGATCAAGCAATGACGTGGGAATTAAGTGAGACCATTGCTGGCGTCATCATGGAGCCGATGATTACAGGAGGCGGTATCTTAATGCCGCCAAAAGGATATTTGAAGAAGGTGAAAGAAATCTGTGAAGATCATGGAGCGCTCCTTATTGTGGATGAAGTGATATGCGGCTTTGGCCGGACAGGAAAGCGGTTTGGATTTATGCATGAGGAAGTGAAACCAGATATCATCACCATGGCAAAAGGGATCACAAGTGGATATTTACCGCTATCTGCAACGTGCGTGAAACGAGACATTTATGAAGCGTATGCAGGAGAAGATACGTATGACAGGCTACGGCATGTGAATACATTTGGCGGTCACCCTGCTTCCTGTGCGGTGGCACTTGCTAACCTAGACATCATGGAAAACGAGCAATTAGTGGAGCGGTCAGGCACGCTTGGCCAAGACATGCTCGAACGTTTGCAAGAGTTAAAAGAGCATCCATTTGTCGGTGATGTGAGAGGAAAAGGCCTGCTGTTTGGGATTGAGCTTGTGCAGGATCAGGCGTCAAAAAAGCCAGCTGATCCAAGTGTAGTCGGTCAATTGATTACAGAATGTAAAAAGCGAGGATTGATCATCGGGAAAAATGGCGATACAGTGGCTGGTTATAATAACGTGGCACAGCTCGCACCACCGCTAAATATCACTGATGAAGACGCCTCATTCATTATTCATACTTTAAAAGAAAGCATGGCACAATTATAGCAGAGATTTCTCTGCTTCAGATTGTTGACAAAGGGCTAAAATATTATTTATTTTAGCCCTTTGTCTTCTTTTCAGCGTGATAGAAAACCTTTGCAGTCTAGGAAGAACGAGTACTGGCGCGGAGCGAATTTGACATTCGTGAGCACCAGCACGCCGCTGTAGCAGAGAGGTTTCTCTGCTTTTTTCTATGCCCTGAAAGGATCAGGTTTTGATCGATCTGCTAGGCTGAATGGTCAATGGGCACACTAGGTGTATTGAAAAAAACATGCGATTCTATTACTGTAAGGAGAAGATAGAACCAATACACACGAGAAGGAGACGGCATATGAGTTTTCATGATCAACCCATTCTACCTGCTGTTCGCAATATGAAGCAATTTGAGGAATTTTTAAAAAGTCCATTTACATATGGGGTCTTACTAGATGTTCACTTAGGGCGGCTTAAGGGCATCATGAATGAGGCGAATGCGCATCATAAAAAAATGTTTGTCCATGTCGATCTCATTCACGGAATCAAACATGATGAGTACGGAACGGAATTTATTTGTCAGGAAATGAAACCAGCTGGCATTATTTCTACTAGGTCTTCTGTCATAGTAAAAGCCAAGCAGAAAAAGGTATATGCCATCCAGCGAATGTTTTTACTTGATACAAGTGCGATGGAAAAAAGCATGGAGTTTGTCGGGAAACATCGTCCAGATTTTATTGAAGTATTGCCGGGTGTCGTGCCAGATTTAATTACAGAAGTGCGCGAAAGAGCTGGAATACCAATATTTGCAGGAGGATTTATTCGAACAAAAGAAGATGTAGAAAGGGCGCTTGCAGCAGGGGCGACAGCTGTCACCACATCGAATACAGAGCTTTGGAAAGCGTTCCAAAAGTGAAAAAGATAAAATGTGAAAATTGATTGACAACGTTTTCATCCTCTGTTACTATAGCACTAAGTTAATATCATGTGATGGAGAAACGGAGATCCACAACGACGCTTTACTAGGTGACAAATGACCCTGATGTAAAGTATGTTTGTTGTGGATCTTTTTTCTTTATCTTTTCTACACATTTATAGGGGATGGCAACTGAACCAGAGGAGGAATTTTTCATGACACCATTTTGGGGTGAAGTCGTTGGTACAATGCTTCTTATTATTTTCGGAGGCGGTGTGTGTGCGGCAGTCAGTTTAAAGAAATCGCTCGCTTACCAGTCCGGCTGGATTGTAATCGCTTTCGGATGGGGATTTGCAGTAGCGATTGCAGCTTATGCCACTGGAGGAATCAGCGGTGCACATTTAAACCCGGCGCTGACAATAGGTCTTGCATTAGAAGGAAGTTTTCCTTGGGCTGATGTTCCAATGTATATTGTCGGTCAAATGCTTGGCGCATTACTCGGAGCTATTATTGTCTTCTTACATTACTTACCACACTGGAAAGCGACAGACGATCCAGGTGCAAAACTAGGCGTATTCTCAACTGGTCCTGCGATTCCGCATACTTTTGCAAACGTGCTCAGTGAAGTCATTGGTACATTTGTATTGGTGGTAGGAATTTTAGCGATTGGTGCAAATAAATTTGCAGACGGAGTCAATCCGCTGATTGTTGGTTTCTTAATTGTCGCAATTGGTCTTTCATTAGGTGGTACAACTGGTTACGCAATTAACCCTGCACGTGATTTAGGTCCAAGAATCGCACATGCCATTCTGCCGATTCCAGGTAAAGGTCCATCAAATTGGAAATATGCTTGGGTTCCTGTTGTTGGTCCAATTTTGGGCGGTGCATTTGGCGGTGTTTTCTATAATGCAGCCTTTAAAGCGAACGTCACACCAGCCTTTTGGATTGTAAGCGTTATTTTAGTTGTGGTATTGTTAGGACTCTATGTTTCTACGAAAAACCAGACAAATGCTGTCAATGAAAGTATGTAAGGGGAGGAAAACACCATGGCAAAAGAAAAATATATTCTCGCATTAGATCAAGGGACAACAAGCTCAAGAGCGATCTTATTTGATCAAGAAGGTAAAATTGCCCATACAGCTCAGAAGGAATTCAATCAATATTTTCCGAACCCAGGCTGGGTAGAACACAATGCAAATGAAATTTGGAGCTCTGTTCTATCAGTTATTTCAACTGCTTTAATCGAATCAGGAATTGAAGCAGATCAAATCGCCGGTATCGGAATTACGAACCAGCGTGAGACAGCTGTCGTTTGGGATAAACATACAGGCGCACCCGTTTACAATGCAATTGTTTGGCAGTCACGACAAACATCTGGTATATGTGATGAGCTAAAAGCGCAAGGGCACGATGAAACGTTTAGAAATAAAACGGGTCTACTCATTGATGCTTATTTCTCAGGTACTAAAGTGAAATGGATTTTAGACAATGTCGAAGGTGCTCGGGAGAAAGCAGAAAATGGTGACTTACTGTTTGGCACAATCGATACATGGCTCATTTGGAAAATGACTGGCGGTCAATCACACGTGACAGATTATTCAAATGCATCAAGAACGTTAATGTTCAATATTTACGATCTGAAATGGGATGAAGAACTACTTGATATTTTAGGTGTTCCAGCTTCCATGCTGCCAGACGTCAAACCATCATCACACATTTATGGTGAAACAACAGACTATCACTTCTTCGGTAAAAATATTCCGATTGCAGGAGCGGCAGGAGATCAGCAGTCTGCGTTATTCGGTCAGGCTTGCTTTGAAGAAGGAATGGCGAAGAACACATATGGTACAGGATGTTTCATGTTGATGAATACAGGGGAAAAAGCAATTAAGTCGGATCATGGATTGTTAACGACGATTGCATGGGGCATTGACGGCAAAGTTGAATATGCTTTAGAAGGAAGTATTTTCGTTGCTGGCTCAGCGATCCAGTGGCTGCGTGATGGACTTAGAATGTTTAAAGACTCAAAAGACAGTGAAGCTTATGCTGAGCGTGTTGAGTCAACAGACGGCGTATATGTCGTACCAGCATTTGTTGGTTTAGGCACACCATATTGGGATAGTGATGTCCGAGGCGCTGTATTCGGTTTAACACGCGGTACTTCTAAAGAGCACTTTGTTCGTGCAACGTTAGAATCACTTGCTTATCAAACGAAAGATGTTTTAGATGCGATGGAAAAAGATTCAAACATCTCACTTAAAACATTGCGTGTCGATGGCGGGGCTGTAAAGAATGATTTCTTAATGGGCTTCCAAAGTGATTTGCTGGATGTGCCAGTAGAACGTCCAGAAATTAATGAAACGACGGCACTCGGTGCGGCCTATCTTGCGGGAATAGCAGTTGGCTTCTGGAACGACCGTTCAGACATTGCAAAACAATGGAACCTTGACAAGCGCTTTGAACCTAAAATGGAAGAAGACAGCCGTGACTCGTTATACAGCGGGTGGAAAAAGGCTGTAAAAGCAGCTCAAGCTTTCAAATAAACAAAAAGTATGGTATACTTCAAGTAAGTTAATAGAACGGTTGGAGAACTGGAGAGACCGCAAGCACCGAAGTGTAGAAATACGCTTTGGGTGTTTGCGGTCTCTTTTTCTTTACCGTACAACATGGGAGGAACAAGAGATGACTTTTTCTAGCTTAGAAAGAGAACAAATGCTTCAGGACATGACAAAAAAACCATATGATGTGTTTATCATTGGTGGGGGTATTACTGGCGCTGGTACAGCACTTGATGCGGCTTCACGCGGAATGCGTGTCGGTCTTGCGGAAATGCAGGACTTCGCAGCAGGTACGTCTAGCCGCTCAACGAAACTTGTACACGGCGGACTTCGTTATTTAAAACAATTTGAAGTGAAAATGGTCGCAGAGGTCGGTAAAGAGCGTGCCATCGTATACGAAAACGGTCCTCATGTGACAACGCCAGAATGGATGCTTCTTCCGATGCATAAAGGCGGGACATTCGGTAAGTTTTCAACTTCAATCGGACTTAGAGTATATGACTTTTTAGCTGGCGTTAAGCATAGTGAACGCAGAAGTATGCTAAGTGCAAAAGAGACACTTGCAAAAGAACCGCTAGTGAAAAAGGATGGCTTAAAAGGCGGGGGCTACTATGTTGAATACCGTACAGATGATGCACGCCTGACAATTGAAGTCATGAAAGAGGCTGTGAAATTCGGGGCAGAAGCGGTCAACTATGCGAAAGTAAAAGAATTTATTTATGATAAAGGCAAAGTTGTCGGTGTTGTCATTGAAGATGTGATGACGCAAAAAACATACGACGTATATGCGAAAAAAATCGTCAATGCGACTGGTCCATGGGTCGATCAGTTAAGAGACAAGGACCACTCAAAAGAGGGGAAACATTTACAACATACAAAAGGAATTCACTTAGTATTTGACCAATCTGTTTTCCCATTAAAACAAGCAATCTACTTTGACACACCTGATAAACGAATGGTCTTTGCGATTCCAAGAGAAGGAAAAACGTACGTGGGAACAACAGATACCGTTTACAAAAAACAGCTGGAACATCCGCGTATGACAAAAGCAGATCGTGATTACGTGATCAAAGCCATTCAATATATGTTCCCAGATCTTCACATTACAGAGAAAGACGTTGAATCTAACTGGGCTGGTCTTCGTCCACTCATTCATGAAGAAGGCAAAGATCCTTCAGAAATTTCTCGTAAGGATGAGGTATGGACATCATCTTCAGGCTTAATCACGATTGCTGGCGGTAAATTAACAGGTTACCGTAAAATGGCTGAACACATTGTGAATCTTGTACGTGATGGACTTAAAGAGGAAACTGGAAAAGATTTCGGACCATGTAAAACGAAACATATGCCAATTTCAGGCGGGCATGTAGGCGGTTCAAAAAATATGGCATCCTTTGTTCAAGCGAAAACGGCAGAAGGAGCATCCGTTGGTTTGACAGAACCGATTGCACAAAAATTAGCTGAGAAATATGGCTCAAACGTCAGCAATGTCTTCAAGCGTGTGGAGCAGCTTCAAGGGGAAGCAGACAAACGAAACATTCCCGCATATGTGTTGGCTGAACTTGTCTATGCGATCGAAGAAGAATTGGCTGTAACACCTGTCGATTTCTTCTTGAGAAGAACAGGCAGCCTATTATTTAATATCAATTGGGCAAAAACGTATGCACAGCCTGTTGTTGACTATATGGCAGATCGTTTTGGCTGGGATGAAGCGACAAAACAGAAACATCAAACTGAATTAGACCGACTATTCCATGAAGCAGTCGTACCGCTTGATGCTGAATAAGTAAAAAGCCGATCGTGTATCGGCTTTTTTTATTTTGTTCATCGTTTTTTCATATGTTCATGATATAACATGACATGAAGGATAATTCCATATAAAATAACAGTAGATGTTATTTTATTGATGATAAGAGCTGGGAGGACGACCATGAGTTGGAATACGAATTATGAGCGTTGGATCAATGAGAAGCACCTGGATACTGAACTAAGGGAATGGCTGGAGGCACATCAAGATGATCATCAAGCGCTTGAAGACTGCTTCTACAAAAACCTTGAGTTTGGTACTGGAGGAATGCGCGGAGAAATTGGTGCTGGAACGAACCGAATGAATGTTTACACTGTTCGAAAAGCATCTGCTGGTCTTGCTGCGTATATTGCAGCACATGGAGAGGATGCAAAAAAAAGAGGCGTCGCCATTGCCTATGATTCACGCCATAAATCTCCTGAATTTGCGATGGAAGCGGCCAAAACACTTGCTTCGCATGGCATTCAAACATACGTATTTGACGAACTGCGTCCGACACCAGAACTCTCTTTTGCAGTTCGAGAACTGAATGCCTTTGCAGGGATTGTTGTGACAGCAAGTCACAATCCGCCAGAATATAATGGCTATAAAGTTTATGGAGAAGATGGAGGCCAAATGCCCCCATTTGAAGCAGATCAAGTCATTAAAGAAGTAGATGCCATCGAAAATGAATTAGCCATTTCAGTGGAATCAGAAGAGGTATTGAAGCAAAAGGGTTTGATCCGCATGATTGGTGAAGAAATCGATCAAGCGTATATGGAAAAATTAAAAACGATTCGTGTGCACCCTGAGCTTGCAAAAGAAGTCGATGTCAAAGTGGTGTTTACTCCGCTTCATGGGACGGCGAATAAACCTGTCCGAAACGGACTTCAGGCATTTGGTTATAAGCATGTGACGGTTGTGCCTGAACAGGAAAAACCAGATCCGCAATTCTCGACGGTCACGTCTCCAAATCCAGAGGAGCATGCCGCTTTTGAATACGCCATCAAGCTTGGTAAAAAGCAAAATGCTGATATTTTGATTGCGACAGATCCAGATGCAGATCGATTAGGTATCGCTGTGAAAAATCATGATGGTGAATTTACCGTTTTGACCGGCAACCAAACAGGCGCCTTACTACTTCATTATTTATTATCTGAAAAACAAAAACTAGGTCAGCTGCCGCCTCGCCCCGTTGTGATGAAAACGATTGTGACAAGTGAGCTTGGGCGTGCTGTTGCCTCAGCATTTGGAGCTGACACGATTGATACGCTCACTGGCTTTAAATTTATCGGAGAAAAAATCAAGCAGTTCGAGGAAAGCGGAGAATACACGTTTCAATTCGGCTATGAAGAAAGCTACGGCTATTTGATCGGTGATTTTGCACGAGATAAAGATGCAGTTCAAGCGGCGTTATTAGCAGTTGAAGTCGCAGCCTTTTATAAGAAACAAGGGAAGTCATTATATGATGCGCTTGTTGATATTTTTAAGGAATTTGGATTTTACAGAGAAGGGTTAAAGTCATTAACCTTAAAGGGGAAAGTAGGAGCGGAGCAGATTTCTGCTATTCTTCATACCTTTAGATCAAACCCGCCAGCTTCTATCGCCGGTCAGCGCATTACGGTCATTGAGGATTATCAATCAAGTCAAAGGTACCTTGTGGCTGAAAAGAAAGAAGAAACGATTCATCTGCCGGCATCAAACGTCCTGAAATATTTCCTTGAAGATGGCTCATGGTTTTGTTTACGACCTTCTGGTACGGAGCCTAAAGTCAAATTTTATATTGCAGTCAAAGGCACATCGTTAACAGACAGCGAAGAAAAGCTGAAACACTTATTAGAAGAAGTCATGAAAGTCGTCTATGACATTGTGGAAGAAACAGCTAAATAAAATATCAAAAAGCCATCATGTCATGCATGATGGCTTTTTCTCAGTCAAAAGGATGAGAAAAAATCATCCTTTTTGAGAAAGAGCCGCACAGATGCTCATGGTATAATCAACATATTGATAAGAGAGGCAGTAAAAGCCGGGGGTACACACGATGGGAGATTACCAAGAAAAAGTCAAAACATTAAAAACGTTAAAAGAAATTGCTGAAAAGCTAAATGAAGGGATGGAAATGAAGGAAACGCTTCATGAAGTGCTTCATATGCTTATGGAAGTGACAGGCTTTCAAACAGCATGGATTTATTTTATAGAAGAAGACGGATCGTATGAACTAATGGCAGAAGTATGTTTACCTGAAGCACTGGCAAAGGATCGAAAGCAATTGATGTGTCAAAACGATTGCTATTGCATCAACCGCTACACAAAAGGCTCACTGCAATCAGCGACCAATATCATCAATTGTAAACGGATTGAAACAGCGATTGAGCAAAAGCTTGGAGATACAGAAGGAATTACCCATCATGCAACCGTTCCGCTCCAAGCATGTAAGCGAACGTTTGGCTTATTAAATGTGGCGGCAAAAGGGAAGGTCACATTTACACAGGAGGAGCTGAATCTGCTTGAAAGTATTGCACTGCAAATAGGTACGGCCATTCAGCGCATGAAGCTTGTGCAAAATGAGCAGCAGCATGCACTGCTAGAAGAACGAAACCGGCTTGCGCAGGATTTGCACGATTCTGTGAATCAAATGCTGTTTTCCGTGAGTTTGACTGCAAAGGCAGCGCGTCAAATGACAAGTGATCAAAAATTAGGTGAAATGATTGATTTTATTCAGCATTTATCACAAGATGCCCTCATTGAAATGCGATCACTCATCTGGCAGTTAAGACCAAAAGGACTTGAAAAAGGTTTTACGACAGCGATTGAAGAGTATGCACAGCTTTTAGGTCTAAATTGTTCATTGTCTTTATCAGGCTGTATGGAAATAGATCATTCAAAGCATGAGACTTTATTTCGCGTATGCCAAGAAGCTCTAAATAATTGCCAAAAGCATGCGGGCGTTGAGAAAGTAGAGGTCAAACTGGAGCAATCAGGAGATACGTTTGGTATGAAAATCATCGATCAGGGAAAGGGATTTCAGTATGATGAACAAATGAGTCTTCCTTCATTTGGGCTGAAAGGGATGGCTGACCGTATCCGAAGAGCAGGAGGTACATTTTGCATCAATTCTGAGCTAGGGAAGGGAACGACGATTGATGTGAAAGTACCATTTTCTCAAGAAAGGAAGGGATTGTCATGAGGGTAGTCATTGCAGATGATCATCACATTGTCCGAAAAGGACTGGTCTTTTTCTTGCAAACCCAGCCAGATGTGGACATCGTCGGTGAGGCATCCAATGGGGAAGAGGCACTGCAGGTAGTTAGGCAAACAAAGCCTGACATTGTCTTGATGGATCTCTCTATGCCTGTAATGAATGGGATTGAGGCGACAAAGCAAATGACGCTGGATATGCCGGATGTCCGCATTGTCATTTTGACAAGCTATGCAGATAAGGACTATGTGATCCCTGCTATCCAAGCGGGAGCGAAGGCTTATCAGCTCAAGGATGTAGCACCTGAAAAGCTTCTCACGACAATGATTGAGGTGCAAAATGGTACGTACCAGCTAGATGGTCATATTACAGCGTTTCTTGTCCAGCATCTAACAGAACCTAAAGAGCAAAAATGGGCATTGATGAACGAACTGACCAATAGAGAACGTGATGTCTTATTTGAAATCGCAAAAGGGAAAAGTAACAAAGAAATTGCCTCATCGCTTTTTATTTCTGAAAAGACTGTGAAAACTCACGTGTCTCATCTGTTATCAAAGTTAGAGCTGGCAGATCGAACTCAGGCCGCTCTCTATGCAGTAGATTATCAAAAAAATCAGCCGAAAGAGCTGTTGTAAACAGTCATGGTGGACATTCCAAAAGACTTCATGAGTATTCCTCATGAAGTCTTTTCTTCTTTATGAAAGGCGGTTAGTAAAAGGCTGAAAACAAAGAGCTAAAATAAAGTTCATTTTAGCCCTATTTCAACAATCTGAAAGAAAATCAGCCTTTTCCTTTATGTGTACATTGGTTCAGCATATGCTTCAGCAACGGCAGCCTCTGAAGCATGGTCGATATACTGCAGGAGTCCATATAAACATTTTTCAACATCTGCATCGTTCCGGTTAAATTGATACGCATGTAAGAAATGCTCAATACGTTTCGAGAGCAAGTCATCTTGCGTACGTACCATAAGAATAAGTAAATTATCCCATTGCGAGCGATGCGTATAATAAAGTGCCTTATCATAATCTGCCACATTCATTAAACCTTCTCCTTTCCCTTGAGAAGTCTTACTTAGTTTGCTCGGATCAGATCGACTTTTTCAGGGGAAAAGTTGGTGTCTGCATAAACAGGGTACCGGGAATTATAGGCTGAATAAATGCTTGATGTATGAAAAAGAACCAACCAGCAAAACCTAAACAAAATAGACATGAAAGTGAGAATATTGATATTATGCACCCGAAATTATGGATGCTTTTTGCAGCAGGAATTGTTTTATTTGGCAGTCTCATGATTCATCCATCTTCACAAGCAGCCGAGCAGCCGGCAGAGAATTGGGAAAGACTTGCGTATACTGCCTTGCAAGATGAATATGAAGGCGCCGCTTTAAACGATTATCATTACATTGGACGTACACAAGTGAATGAAGATCAAACAAAAGATGTGTTTCGCGTGACCGTGAAGGAAGGCTCCACACGATTTGCAGCACATGCAGAAATTTATTTTCATCCGGTGACGGGTCATTTGATTAGTATTAACGTGTTTCGGTTATAAAAAAGCACCTCTTTTAAAAAGAGGTGCTCCAGCTGAAAAGAAGATCTATTTCATGCTTCCTTGAAGATATGAGCGAATATCCACACCAAGTGAATCCGCTAAACGCTGTCCATAATCTTCATCTGCACGATAGAAGTTGCAGATCGCAAGTAATTTCGTTTTTTCATTTACGTCTTTCAAGTCAGCTGTCAGGTTTTTGATCAATGCTTGTTTCTCTTCTTCAGAGTAGCTTCGATATTTTTCTCCAGCTTGTTTGAAATCGTTTGGTTTTTCGATTTTTTGTCTCACCATACGGTCACCGTGAAGAACCGGTTCACTTTCTTTGTAGTGAGGGTTTTCTTTTGGCTGATCGTCATAACGGTTTGGTTCATAGTTAATATGACCGCTTGGACGAGTTGTAGTCATAAAGCCATCCTGTTGGTTATTGTGAACAGGCGCATAAGGACAGTTCACTGGGATGCGCATGTAGTTTGCACCTAGGCGGTGACGCTGCGTGTCAGGATAAGAGAACAGACGACCTTGAAGCAGTTTGTCTTCAGATGCTTCAATTCCTGGTACTAGGGCACTTGGCGTGAAAGCAGCTTGCTCTGTTTCAGCAAAGAAATTTTCTGGATTGCGGTTCAGTGTCATGCGGCCCACTTTTTGCAGCGGATAATCTTCCTCGCTCCATGTCTTCGTCGGATCACATGGATCATAATCTAGTTCATCATAATCACTGAGCGGCATAAGCTGAACGTAAAGATCCCATGCTGGATAATTTCCTTTTTCAATACGATCATACAAGTCTCTTGTCGCATGCTGGAAGTCGTTTGCTTGAATTTCTGCAGCTTCTTCCATCGATAAATTGCGAATGCCTTCTGATGGTCTCCAGTGGTATTTCACATATTTTGTTTCTCCGTATTTGTTTACCCATCTAAACGTATGAACACCAGAACCGCGCATTTCAGCGTAGTTCGCAGGAATACCTTCGTCAGAGAAGAGCCATGTGAGCATGTGAGTAGATTCAGGTGTTAACGTCATAAAATCCCAATAACGGTCAGGATCTTGAATGTTGGTTACAGGATCTGGCTTGAGAGAGTGAACCATATCAGGGAATTTAAGTGCATCACGAATGAAGAAGATCGGCAAGTTGTTCCCAACTAGATCATAGTTGCCTTCTTCTGTATAAAATTTGACAGCGAAGCCGCGAGGGTCACGTAATGTTTCAGGCGAACCTTTAGGGTGAATAACCGTTGAGAAACGGACAAAAACGTCTGTTTGTTTTCCTTCTTCACTTAAGAAGGCTGCTCTTGTATGTTTCTCCATGCTATTTTCTACTTCAAACACACCATAAGCGCCGGCGCCCCTTGCATGAACAACACGCTCTGGAATACGTTCACGGTCAAAGTGTGCAAGTTTTTCAATCAAATGGTAATCATCAAGAAATGAAGGCCCTCTGTGACCAGCAGTTCTTGAGTTTTGATTATCGCCAACTGGCACGCCTTGATTCGTCGTCAAATTTTTATGATTAGAATTTGTCATTCTTTTTCTCCTCCTGTAAACAAAAAATGGTTTCTAGCAATCTATATACCCTAATTATATTGAATCAAACATGATAGTCAATATTTATTTATAATTATTTTAAATAAATTATTATTACAAGGAGGTAAAGAAAAAGACGAAAGAAATAAATTCTTTCGCCTTAGAGCAGAAGCTCTCTTAGAGCATCTTTGTTTTGTGTTAAATCACTTAATGTGTATTGGTCAAGAACGCGTAAATAAGCAGTGAGAGCTTCATGAAGTACGTGCTTTAATGAACAAATCGGGGAGATAATACAGCTGTTTTTCTTCGGATCAAAGCATTCAACCATGACTAAATCATCCTCTGTATAGCGGACAACCTCACCAATATTAATGCTTTCTGGGCTTTTCCCCAGCCTAATCCCACCATTTCTTCCGCGGATCGTTTCTACATAACCACGTTTTCCAAGATGGTAAATGACCTTTGTCAGGTGATTTTTCGAAATGCCATAAATATCGGCAATCTGCTGAATATTTGACAGTTCATTGTTTTCTCTCGAAGCTAAATAAATGAGTACCCTTAATGAGAAATCTGTATAATTCGTAAGTTTCATTTGGACGACCTCTAAACCTAATAGAGTTTTGTATCATCGTAACACATTTTAGACAAAAACTGTTCGAGAAAGTGCTAAATGTGACAACATTTAAAACATGTATTATAAATATTGCTTTTATACGTTGTCTTCCATTACGATAAAGATGTATTTAAAATACATCTTTTGAAAGAAGGAATAACGATGTTATCCACAGATCAAATGAATGCCATTAAACAATCAGCCCCTCTTCTAAAAGCTGAGGGAACAAAACTTGTGACAGTTTTTTATCAAAATATGATCAGACAGCATCCAGAGCTACTCAATCAGTTTAATAAAACAAATCTCATGAATGGAAGCCAGCCAGAGGCGCTTGCCGCAACACTCTATCAAGCTGCACTGCACATTGACCGCTTGGCAGACTTGCTTCCTGCTGTGAAACAAATTGCCCATAAGCATGTCAGTGTTATGGTGAAAAAAGAGCAGTACCCAATCGTCGGATATCACCTTCTTGAAGCAATGAAAGAGGTATTTGGGTTATCAGAGGAAGATGACACATTGTTGGCTTGGAAGGCTGCATATGACATCATTGCGAATATATTCATCACCATTGAGGCAGAAATGATGGCTGAAAATGTGAAACAAACTGGTGGATGGGCAGATGTCAAACCGTTTATTCTGAAGAAAAAGAAACAAGAATCTCCATCACTCATTTCCTTTTATTTAGTACCAGAGGATGAATCTGAGCTACCAATGTATGAAGCTGGTCAATACATTACGGTGCAGGTAGATATGCCGGGTGAAGCCTATGTATGCAGCAGACAATACAGTTTATCAGATCAATATCACCCATCTTACTATCGCATCACCGTGAAACGAGATGGGCATGTCTCCACATTCCTGCATGATGAAATGAGAGAAGGCGATGTTCTTCACGTCAGTATGCCGCAGGGAATGTTCTGTTTGCAAGATGATACAAAAGAACCTGTTTATTTGATTAGTGCCGGTTCTGGTGTCACACCAATGATTGGTCTAGTGAAAACAGCGTCGCATAACAATCAGCCATTCACGATGATTCATGCAGACAGACTAGAGGATGTAACCGCTTTTGAACAAGAGTTTGAACACGTTCTCACTTCATCTCCAGAGGGGCGTATTATCCTTTGTAACGAACAATTTGAAAAGAGTGTAAAGAGTGAGCTGGTTGAGAAGGTGGCTACGCGGATTGACCGACCTTTCCTTCAATCAGTCATTGGTGAAGGAAAAGGCCAATTTTATGTTTGCGGTTCCCCAGCATTTACTCAAGAGATGATCCTTATTCTAAAAGCGATGGACATTCCGGAAGAGAATATCCATTTTGAAGCGTTCGGCGGGCAGTCCATGAAAGAGATGGAAGTCGTCTAAACAACTGGCTGAACATCATGTTTTATTAGGTACGCTCATATATTAGGGATAAGTCCGATGAGGAGGGATGGTTTCCTTGAGCGTATCTGAAAAGCGTCTTTTACAACGAGCCATTGATGAAATTACAGAAATTGCAGAAGGATTTGGTCTGGATTTTTATCCGATGAGGTATGAAATCTGTCCCGCGGAGATTATTTATACATTCGGTGCATATGGCATGCCAACACGATTTAGCCACTGGAGCTTTGGAAAGCAATTTCACAAAATGAAGCTTCATTATGATTTAGGATTAAGCAAAATTTATGAGCTGGTGATTAATTCAAATCCTTGCTATGCCTTTCTCCTTGATAACAATTCGCTTGTTCAAAATAAACTAATTGTGGCTCATGTCTTGGCACACTGCGATTTCTTTAAAAACAACTGCCGTTTCCAAAACACAAAACGAGATATGGTGGAAAGTATGTCAGCGGCAGCAGAGCGAATTAAAGAATATGAACATATCCACGGTACAAAAGAAGTCGAGTCCTTTTTAGATGCTGTATTGGCATTGCAGGAGCATATTGATCCGTCGCTTGTTCGTTCAAAATTAAGCTGGAATCTCGACGATGAAGATGAATATGAAGAGGAGAAACCAAAACGTCAAACGCCATATGATGATTTATGGGGAATGGATGAACCGAAAACACGTGAGAAAAAGAAAACCATCAAGCAATTCCCACCAAAGCCAGAAAAAGATATATTGCTCTTTATCGAGGCACACTCCCGGGAGCTAGAGCCTTGGCAGCGGGATGTCCTGACGATGCTGAGAGAGGAAATGCTCTATTTTTGGCCGCAGCTAGAAACGAAAATCATGAATGAAGGCTGGGCATCGTATTGGCACCAGCGGATTATGCGTGAACTTGATTTAGATTCAAGTGAATCGATTGAATTTGCAAAATTAAATGCAGGTGTCGTGCAGCCATCTAAGACAGGAATCAATCCTTACTATTTAGGGCTGAAGATTTTTGAAGATATTGAAGAGCGCTACGATCATCCATGCGAGGAATTAAAAAAAGCAGGAGTGACGGAAGGGTCCGGTCGCAGCAAAATGTTTGAAGTGCGAGAAATTGAATCAGACATTTCTTTTATTCGAAATTACTTAACGAAAGACCTTGTGATGAGGGAAGATTTGTACTTGTTTCAAAAGCAGGGGAGAGACTATAAAGTCATTGATAAAGAATGGAAGGCAGTCCGTGATCAGCTAGTCAGCATGAGGGTCAATGGTGGCTTTCCGTATTTGACAGTCATCGATGGCGACTATTTAAAAAACAACGAACTCTATATTAAACATTGGTATGAAGGCATTGAGCTTGATCTCAAATACTTAGAAAAGGTGCTTCCATATTTGTATCAGCTATGGGGAAGAAGTGTGCACATCGAGTCAGTTCTTGAAGGAAAAGAAGTGATGTTTTCATACGATGGAAAAGGGGTTCATAGGAAGTATCTCACTTAATGATCAAAAAAGATGTCTACGACTAGACATCTTTTTTTGTGATTAGCACTTTATTGGTTTTTCAGCAGTTTGAAAATGTGTTTCGCTTGATCTGTATTTTCCATGAGCCCTTTTAGCTGTTCGCTTGTTGGTCCATAAGCATAAAATGGTACTTCATCCCCTGTATGACCTGATGTGGTCCAGCCTGTATGAGACCTTGTATTGATGACTTTTTCGATGGCATCATCAATTTGAACAGGATCTTTTGTTTCAGCTGCCTTTTGAATAGAGGCGATTTCCTCTTTTGTGAAATCAAGGTCGATGTATTGTTTGAGCGCAGTCTCGACCGTCATACCCTCTACAATTTTGTTTGCAATGAAATCAGGTGTCTTTTTTGCTGCTTTGACAGGCTGATAATCCCAGCTGCCCGAGCCGTCTGCCCCGAAGGAAAGACCGCCAGTTGAATGATCTGCGGTCGTGATGACTAATGTGTTTTTATCCTTTTTTGCGAAACGAATGGCTTCTTCAAATGCTTTTTCAAAATCCTTCATCTCACTCATCGCACTGACAATATCGTGGTCATGTCCAGCCCAGTCAATTTGACTGCCTTCAACCATGAGGAAAAACCCTTTTTTGTTTTTAGACAGCTGTTTGATGGCTGAGGATGTCATGTCTTGCAAGGAAGGAGTCGTTTTATCGCGATCAATTGCTTTATCGAGACCGCCGTCAGCAAAAATGCCTAACAATTTTTGCTGTTTGTTTTTTTGTAAGTCAGCTTTATTGGTTACGTAACGATAGCCTGCTTTTTGAAATTCTTTCGTCAAATCACGATCTTTGCGGACAAAATCGATCAGTCCTCCGCCAAGCATGACATCGACTGTATGCTGTTTGCCAATTTTCTCATCGAAGAAATCATCAGCAATGGCTGCTGTGTTTTTTCTAGACACATCGTGAGCGGCATACGCAGCAGGTGTCGCATTGGTTAATTCAGATGTGACGACGAGACCAGTAGACTTTCCTTTGCGTTTTGCTTCTTCTAATACTGTTTTTAGTTTTTTGCCATTTTTGTTTACACCAATGGCGTTGTTGTATGTTTTTTGACCGGTTGCCATGGCTGTACCAGCTGCTGCTGAATCAGTAATGTTACTTTTAGAATCATCAGGGTATGTTTTATGCATGCCAGTGAGGTAAGGGTCAAACGCTGTTTTCTTGGAAAGATCACCGTTGTGTTTAAATGAGCGGTAAGTTGAAAGGTAAGGTGTTCCCATGCCATCTCCAATGAGCACGATCACATTTTGTACGTCATTTTTTGGTTTCTTTTTAGCCTCAGCTTTGTCAGCCTGTCCAAATTCAATTCCTGAAAAAATACCAATCGATAACACTGATGCAGCTGCGATTGCAGCTATTTTCGTTTTCGAGCTTTTCAACACACTCATTCATTTTGCCTCCTCATTGTTTATGTATCGCTCTCACGTTTACAATGGTAGAGCAGAAGTGTGGATTCCAAATGACAGCACCGTAAAGTTCACTTTAAAATTGTAAAGGTCCACTTTACATAGAATGAACCAAAAAGAGAAATGAATGTATGATTTATCTATGACAAGATGCATTTGTTTTGTCATGATTGTGTAATAAAAATGAAATAAAAAGAACCCTAAAAAAAAATAATTTTTGCCGAATTAATAAGCATAATGTCGTAGGAAGTCAAGACTATTTCTTCTGGTATTCGATCCTTATAATAGAAAGTAGATAAAAATTCGGATCACGATAGATACATACAGGAGGAACAAATGAAAAAACAATTGATCACAGCTGCAAGTGCAGTTCTACTTGGGACGACATTATTTGCCGGAGCTGCCTCAGCACAATCAGTAAAGGTTCAAAAAGGTGACTCTCTTTCTGTTCTAGCGAAAAAATACAAAACAACCGTGAGTAAGATTAAATCAGACAATAAGTTGAAATCTAACACGATTTATGTTGGACAAACTTTAAAAGTGAATGGTACTTCTTCAAAAAAGGTAACGAAAACATCAAAAACAACAACAAAAGTAAAAGCGTCTTCAGCGACAGCCACTCATAAAGTTGTCAAAGGTGATACTTTATCTAAAATCGGCAAAAAATATGGAATGACAGTGAAAGAGCTGAAATCGTTAAATAAACTCAAAACAGACCTGATTAAAATTGGACAAAAGCTGAAAGTGAAAAAGACATCCAAAGTGAAACCAACACCTGTCAAAGAAAAAACAGTTGCTACTTCTTCTTTAAACACGTCTAAACTCGTAGCAGATGCGAAAGCACAAAACGGTACACCATATAAATGGGGTGGAACGACACCGAAAGGCTTTGATTGCAGCGGTTTTATGTGGTATATCATTAACAAACAAACAAAGATTTCAAGACAAACAACTGAAGGTTTTTGGGGATCAATGAAAAGCGTCTCAACACCTAAAGTTGGAGATTTTGTCTTCTTTACAACCTATAAATCTGGCCCATCTCACATGGGTGTCTACCTTGGGAACAACAAGTTTATCCACGCTGCTTCTGATGGTGTGACGATCAGCGATATGACTTCAAGCTATTGGAAGCCAATTTACCTTGGCGCAAAGACATTTGTAAACTAATAATGGATCTTAAGAGACTGCTTACTAGGCAGTCTCTTTTTTTGTATATCGTTTGCGCAGCTCAATCAGTCCTTTATCATAGCTCTCTATGAGTCTAAAGGCTTTTAAATAAGCAAAAGTGAAGACAAGTTATCAAAAGAATAATTTTATTTTCACTTTATAAAAATTATATCAAAAAAGTATAATTTTGTATGTTGTATAATAAATAGAAGAAGCCAAGCTATGATTTAAATAAAGATTGAAGAAAATCTACCCTGATGATTGACAAATATTTTGTTGATAAATAAGAATTTTCACTCTATTTTGAAAAAAAGTGTTTTCATTTTTTAATTTTCATATATAATAATTTTACGCCACTAATTTATTGCGCTAAATTAAATCTAAATATTCAGAAAATAAAGTGAATTACGAAGTGGTGGCGTCTTTAGACGGATACTAAGTTTTGGGAGTGATGGTATGAGCAATTCGTTGTTTAGAAAGAAAAGCATTTCAGAGCTAATTGCGGCAACACAAGGGGAAAAAGCGTTAAGAAAGGAATTAGGTTCATTTGACTTAACGATGCTTGGTATTGGAGCGATTATCGGTACAGGGATATTTGTACTGACAGGTACAGGCGCCGTCACAGCAGGACCAGGACTTGTTTTATCATTTGTGATTGCAGGTCTTGCATGTTTATTTGCGGCATTGTCATATGCTGAATTCGCTTCCACAGTGCCAGTATCAGGATCTGTTTATACATTTACGTACGCATCTATGGGAGAATTTTTAGCGTTTATCATTGGCTGGGATTTGATATTAGAATATATGCTAGCCGCTAGTGCCGTTTCAGCAGGCTGGTCAGGCTACTTTGTGTCGTTTTTAAATGGGATAGGGATTCATATACCGGTTGAATTAACAGCAGCACCAGGTGGTTTAAAGGGTCAAGTGACATATTTTAATCTTCCTGCATTTATTATTTTAATGATCATCACCTTCTTGCTGTACTTCGGTATTAAAGAATCAAAACGAGTCAACAACATTATGGTCATTATGAAAATTGCGGTGATTCTGCTCTTTATTTTAGTCGCTGTGAAATATGTAAAACCTGAAAACTGGACACCATTCGTTCCTTTTGGAACTTCAGGCGTGTTAAGTGCAGCAGCTCTCGTATTCTTTGCATTTATCGGATTTGATGCAGTTGCTTCTGCGGCAGAGGAAACAAAAAATCCATCCCGCAACTTGCCAAGAGGAATCATCACTTCCTTATTGATTTGTACCGTGTTGTATGTGGTAGTCAGTGCCATCATGACAGGCATTGTTCCATTTATGAACTTTGAGGGAGTATCCCATCCAGTGTCTCTTGTTTTACAAGTAGCCGGTCAAAATTGGGTGGCGGGTATTGTAGATGTTGGGGCGATTTTAGGGATGACCACGGTCATGCTTGTCATGCTGTACGGCCAAACACGTGTCATGTTTGCCATGTCTCGTGATGGCTTGGTACCAAAGGTTCTTTCAAAGGTTCATCCAAAACATAAAACACCTTATATCAATACTCTTTTCTTTGGAACATTGTCAGCATTAATGGGTGGATTCATTCCGCTTGATGAGCTGGCAAGTCTAGTGAACATCGGAACACTTTCAGCTTTCATTTTGATTTCAGTTGCTGTCATTGTCATGAGAAAAACACAACCTGATTTACCGAGAGCATTCAGATGCCCCGCAGTGCCGCTCATTCCAATCTTGGCTATTCTATCTTGCGGACTGCTCATTTATAAGCTTGGCACCATCACATTTGTTCGTTTCTTAATCTGGCTTGCCATTGGGCTTGTTGTCTATTTCTTATATTCAAGAAAGCACTCCGAATTAAACAAAAAATAAGAGTGTACAGAAAAAGCCAGTCAAGTATGACTGGCTTTTTAGTATTAAAAACCTAATTGAAGATCGACATCAATGGAGACGATCGCATAGACACAAACGATGACAAAAATATTCAGAACGACGCCTAGGAAACCTGGTCCAGTGCGGCCTTTTTTAATGAACAGTTCAATCACACCGAATGGAACTGCGGCCATTGCAAAAGGAAGCATTTGAAACGAATAAAATGTCACATTGCTAATAATGGCGAGGTTCAGCATGAGCAGCGATAAAATAGCGGTGCCGACCGAAATCCAGCCAAACACATTATGCTCTTTAAAAATTCTTACCAATTCCATAATTCCACCTCGCTCACTTTGGCCGTTTTAATGCGTTTTGTCTTCACAAATTTCTCTATTTCTTTAGAAGGACCTGTGACAACAGAACCGTAAACCGTGACACCATTTTGATTGATGTAGCGTATTCGGTTAGAGAGGTCAAGTTCAGGTCTGCCAGAGATCGTTTTTGCCCAGGATGGATGCTGGTTGACATAGGCGAGGGCATCTTTGAACTGATCAACCTCTGTTTTTGATGTGTGCTGAAGCTCTTTTAAAAATTCAGAGTCTTTCCCGGGAAAACCGATTGGACGCTGATTTCCACTTAATGAATCTTCTGTTTTTATCGCATTCCAAAGCACTTTCATATCATATTTTTTAGAAAATGAATACACGTCTTTCGGTGTGTATGCTTTGTCATAGGATACATACACTTCACTCACTGTTCCTTCAGGTAACTTGTCTAAAGTGGTGAGTGTTTGTTTTTTAGATGTATCTGCCTGCGACGAAGGGTGCGTAAAGAAATCCTCCGTATTACGTGCGCTGTCGCCATAATAAGAGATCGTAGGCTGCTTTAATTTATCGAAAAACATTTCGATTTGTTCACTACCGATGGCTTCTGTTTTATTGCCAATTTGTTTTTGTAGCTTAAGTTCTGTGTTCATACCAAACAGTTTGACCTGCCCTTTTAAATCCTTCATATCAATGGCGACGTTCGGTTTTGTTAGGGCGACTGTTACAGCGGCCGTTTCCATAAAATGATTGCCTTTACTGTCTGCTCCGCCAACGCCGTAGTATAGATAACTACCTAGTGTACAAAGCGGTAAAATAATCAGTGTAGATATGACAGCAAGCACAGAAATACGTAAATAGGACTTTCTTTTTCCGTATTGTAAAATGGCTTTTTGTTTTTCAGGACTGATGGAGAAGTCTGTCCAATCTGAGTCATTCAGTTCTTGGCTTAAGCGTTTTTCATTTTCTTCGAGCTCTTCTTCAAACGCCATCATTTCTTCTTCGTTCATCTCGCCATTATTATATTGTTCCCATCGCTTATTAAACTCTTCATTCATCATTAACACCTCTGTTATATAGTGCTTTTAGGCGCTGCCTTGCACGAAATAAAACACTTTTAAAATTTGCTTCAGTAATATTCATGACCTTGGATGCTTCTTTGTAATTCAGTTCTTTTAAATAATACAATGTCAACGCTTCCTTGTAGTTATCTGGAAGCTGCTCTAAATACATGTTGAGGACTTCTTTTATTTCAATCTGTTCAGCAGGACTTTGTACAGACGTTTGTAAAAGGCCGCCAATGAGATCATCCGATATGGTCACTTCTTTTTTATGTTTCCTGACATAATCAATAAAAGCATTTCGTGCCACCTGAAATAACCAAGGTTTCACTTTGCTATGGTCGTAGGAATGAATATGTATATAAGCACGCATAAAGGTTTCCTGCAATAAGTCCTCTGCCAAATGTTTGTCTTTTGTCATGGAGAGCAGAAACCTGTAAACATCGTTCATATACATTTGATAAATTTCATCGATCGTCACTGATTTTTCTCCCCTCTATGTTATACACGCATAAGAAAGGCATAAAGTTGCACGAAACTTCTCATAGGCCGTACATTACTCATCTCTTTCACCGAATCAAAATCATTTCTCCTTATCATAGCGAAATTTGCATCATTTATAAAGTGTTTTCAATAGAACAAATCAGGAAAAAAACTCAAAAAACGACAATTTTGGACACATTTCTTTCTCTATTCTTTCCTAAAAACACATGCTTGAATACAGAAGGAGCGGTCATCTTAAGTGAAAAGATGATTTTAGTGAACCGTCTCTATTTTATCAGCAGGAGAAAATTTTTAGTACCAGGTAATAAAAAATTTGTTATAATAGAAACAAATCCTTCATTCTTCAAACAAAGGAAGTGCACTATGTATAAATTTTCAGGCTATACCGTCAAAGCATTTTTTGCTCTCCGAGGCGGAATCAAAGTATATCAAAAAGAGAATCTGCCAACAGACCGGGGGTTTGTCATTGCTTGTACGCATGAGGGTTTTGTGGATGTTCTTGCATTAGGCGCAGGAATTCTTCCGTTTGAGATCCACTACATGGCGAAAAAAGAATTGTTTGCAAATAAATGGATCGGCGGATTTTTAAAGAAGATTCATGCTTTTCCAGTTGATCGAGAGAATCCTGGGCCAAGCAGTATTAAAACGCCCATTAAATTATTAAAAGAGGGGAAAATCGTTGGGATTTTTCCAAGCGGAACACGTACAACAGAAGATGTTCCTTTAAAAAGAGGGGCCGTTACGATTGCGCAGCTCGGCAAATCACCAATCGTACCAGCAGCGTACAAAGGACCTTCTAATGCAAAAAGCCTTTTTAAGAAGGGGAAAATGCGCTTAATCATTGGTGAACCGATTGAGCTGTCTGAATTTGATCATCTGCCGCCAAAAGAAAGATTAGGTGCGATGACAGAAGTATTAAACACAAGAATCAAAGAACTTGAAGCTAAGTTAATCGAAAAGGGATAAAGAAAACGACCACTTGCTAAGGCAAGGGTCGTTTTTTTCTTAAGAAGCGCCTTCTTCAGCTGCTTCTAATAGTTGTTCGTTTAGTTTTTTGACTTCGATGTATGCCACATGGTGTCCATCGACTTCATTAATGATAAATTCATAGCCTTGTTCACGAATCGCGTCATTTTTCTCGACTTCATATTTTTGTGTAAGGAACCAGCCGCCGATTGTGTCGACTTCTTCGTTATCAAGCTGAATACCTAGTAGCAGGTTAACTTGATCTACAAGGACCTTTCCATCAAAGATATAGTGGTCTTCTCCCAGTTTACGCACTTCGTTGATTTCATCAATATCGAATTCATCACGAATCTCACCGACGATTTCTTCAAGGATGTCTTCAACCGTTACAAGTCCTGCTGTACCGCCATATTCATCTGATAAAATGGCCATGTGTACACGCTCACGCTGCATTTTAAGCAGTAGATCATGAACAGGAACTGTTTCAATTACATGAATAATCGGGTTTACAAAATGTTCGATCGTATCACTTGTGGAACATTCACCACTAATACATGCAGTGAGTACTTCTTTAATATTCACAACACCGATGATGTTGTCTTTATCGCCATCTTCAATTGGATAACGTGTATATTTCTCGACCTTTGTCACTTTCAGCATTTCCTCAATCGTAATATCATGAGGGAAGCTGACGACTTCGGTACGAGGAATCATAATTTCTTTCGCCAGACGGTCATCAAATTCAAAAATTTTATTCACATATTTGAATTCAGACTGGTTAATCTCGCCGCTCTTATAGCTCTCTGATAAAATAATCCGCAATTCTTCTTCAGAGTGCGCCATGTCATGCTCAGATACTTGTTGAAGACCAAATGCTTTCGTTAATAAACGAGCAGATCCATTTAACACCCAGATAAAAGGGAACATCACTTTGTAAAAAATCATAAGCGGTCTAGCAAATAGAAGGGACACTTGCTCAGCCTTTTGAATGGCGAGTGTTTTTGGTGCAAGCTCTCCAACCACGACGTGTAAAAACGTCATAATACTAAACGCAATAATAAAAGTGACAATATGACTGGCTGATTGAGGAATCGACAGCTCTACAAATAGTGGAGCAAGCATGTGCGCAATTGTTTCTTCCCCTAACCAACCAATCCCAAGGGCGGTAATGGTAATACCGAGCTGACAGGCCGACAGATACTCATCAAGGTGAGTCGTGACGTGCTTGACAGCAACTGCTGTTTTATTACCTTCTGCAATTAATTGATCAATTCTTGAGCTTCTTAAGCGAATGATCGCAAACTCCGATGCAACGAAAAACGCGGTTAAAGCTATAAGTAAAGCAACTATGAGTAAATTCACTATGTCCAATTAAGGCCTTCGTTCTGACTTTGAGAACGAAGGTAACACCTCCTGTTTAGTAAAAATTTTAACTTAACAGCAGTAAAAATGATTGGACAGCCGTCATTTTTTCAGGAGTAAGCTGCTCTTTTAGTTTTTCACGTTGTTCTGGCTGAAGCTGCTTACAACGTGCCAAAATGCGGTCCATATGCTCATTCATCCGATCGATATCAGAGGTTAAATGGACAAGTTCGTCATGTTCTTCCTTTTGAGAAGGGAATTGTTCATCTAATCTGGATTTGATGTCAGAAAGAGCCAATCTCTGCTGTTTGCAAAGAACGATTAATTGTAATCGTTTTAAAGCATGTTCATCGTAATAACGATAATTAGAGCAAGATCTAACAGGCGCAAGCAACCCTAGATTCGTATAATAATCTACAGTTCGTTTCGTCACCTGTGCAATCTGTGCTAGTTCACCAATACGATACTTTTTCTCAGCCCCATCTGAACATCTCCTCCTAACCGTCACGTTATAGTTTATGAAAATAGTTTAATATAATTCGAGTCTGAAATACAAGATAATTGTTCAGATTTCCTGCCAATATGAAGAAACAAAGGGCATTTCCATCAATTTAGGTTATCATCTCTAAAATACTGTAGCGATACAGGAATTTTCAGATTATTTATGGTAAGATAAAATGAATACCGTTTCATATATATGTAGAGAGACGGATTTTACGTGAACCGGAGGTGGTTAAGTGGGGCCCTCAAAGTAGTCTTATTTAATCAGTTAACCGTTTTGCAAAAGACAACATCATCAATCAGGAGGTGACTCCTTGTTCTTCTAAGAAAGAGCAAGGTTAAATGGACGATATTGTTAATCTGAGTATAGTCGGAGTTTTGATTGCTTTAACAGCTTTCTTTGTTGCATCTGAATTTGCCATTGTAAAGGTGAGAAGTTCAAGAATTAATCAGCTTGTTGCCGAAGGGTCCAAAAAGGCTATCATGGCGAAAAAGGTGACATCAAGGCTAGATGAATATTTGTCAGCCTGCCAGCTCGGTATTACAGTGACATCCCTTGGTTTAGGGTGGATCGGTAAACCGGCAGTAAAAGAACTTTTAGTTCGAGGTTTTGGTTTGACAAACATTCCTGATTCAGCAATCAGCCTGATCTCAGCAACACTTGCGTTCTCTATTATTACCTTTTTGCATGTAGTTGTTGGCGAGCTTGCACCAAAAACACTTGCCATACAAAAGGCAGAAAAAATGACGCTTTGGCTGTCAGGACCGCTGCATGCATTTTATATCCTTATGTACCCTTTCATTTATGTGTTGAACGGGTCAGCCCGTGTACTAACGAAAATGATGGGTATCGATATGGGGTCTGAAAAAGAACATTCCCATTCCGAAGAGGAATTAAAGATTTTATTATCTGAAAGCTTAAAAAATGGGGAAATCAACTCATCAGAGTATAATTATATGAACAAGATATTCGATTTTGATAATCGAATCGCAAGAGAAATTATGATACCGCGAAGAGAAATTTGTGCGATTCCAGAAGATATGCCGTTAGACGAAATACTGGCGATCATGACAAAGGAAAAGTACACACGTTTCCCCGTGTTTTCAGGGGATAAAGACCATGTCATTGGCATGCTCAACAAAAAGCAGCTCTTTGCAGATATTGTGTATCAAGGAGAAAAAGATCAACTGAAGCTTCAAGATTATATTTATCCAGTGATTGAAGTGATTGACACGATTCCAATTCAAGAGCTTCTCGTCAAGATGCAGCGCGATCGAATGCATATGGCGATTTTAACGGATGAATATGGCGGGACATCTGGACTTGTCACAACGGAGGATATTTTAGAAGAGATTGTTGGAGACATTCGAGATGAATTCGATGAAGATGAGCAGCCTGTCATTCAAAAGAGAGCGGAGCATCATTATATATTAGATGGAAAAGTGAGATTAGAGGAAGTTCAAGATTTGATCGAAATGTCATATCATGATGAAGAAATTGATACGATAGGCGGGCTAATCTTAAATGAGAACATTGATATCCGAGAAGGACAATCCATTTATCTTGATGATATTCGGATGAAGGTCTTGGAGATGGATGGACGCTATGTGAAAAAGATCGACCTGAAAAAAGGCGTCACATCATCAGAAAAAGAAAATACACGCACAGGGCTTGATATAAAAGAGCCACTGTTAGTAAATGAAATGACCTTGAGCGAAAAATAAGCTCAAGGTTTTTTTTAGGTATTTAGCCTCTTTTTTGAGAATATATGTTCGTATATAATAAGAACAAGCGTTCGTAAAAGGGGGATGGACATGCTCTGGTATGAAACAGCAAGTATCACGGAGAAAAAAACCTCAATGAAACGTATTGAGTTTCATTTAAAAAATTTCAAGAACTATCAAGCAGCCATTTTAAATATTGAAAGACAGCTTGAAAAGCGAAGTTCTCTCCAACATCATCATATGGCACGTCAAAAATTAGAAGAGCAGAAAAGTCAGTATGAACTGATTGTTGCTTGTATTGAAACGGCTTTAAAAGAATTGGATGAGATAGAGCAGCAGCTCATTGATTATAAGTATTTTCGAGATTGGCGCATGGCAAAATGTGCAATCGAAATCGGCTATAGTGAGAAGACACTGTTTTTAATGAAGCGCCAGCTGATGGATCAACTGCTCATCAGCCTAGCTGCCATCACAGATATTTAAAACAGAAGTTGTCCTATTTGATATAACACCGCAAAAAGGCATAAAGAGCCGATAATTGTCACAAGTAAATAGGCAGCAAGTTTTCCTATTTGACGCTGCATCAGCATCGTCGCAGATTCTACACTAAACGTAGAGAATGTGGTAAAGCCGCCAAAAAAACCGGTTCCTATGATCACTAGTAGTGGATGATTGGACGTTACAGCGCCTGTGAGAAAACCTAAACCGGCTGCACCTAATAAATTAATGAAAATAATACTGTACGGGAAAAGGGCATGGGATGGAGTTTTCTGGATTGTTTGGCTGATGAAGAAACGACATGCACTGCCGATCCCTCCAGCTACAGCTGTATAAAAAACAATCATTTATCTGCTTCCTTTCTGCTGCTTATTTTGATGAAAGAGCCGTTCAGCAAGGATCAGGCCAGCTAAAGCAGCGGCTACTCCAGCAATGACTGAGAGCAGGATGTACATCATACTTAAATTGAACTGCCCTGCCTGTAACAGAAGAACTGTCTCTTTAGAAAAGGTGGACATGGTCGTAAACCCGCCGCAAAACCCTGTTCCAATCAAAGCTGCAAGATCTTTTTTTCCTTTCTGAAATAGAAAGTATCCTGTCGCAAAACCAAGAAGCAGGCTGCCGGAAATATTTTCAATCATCGTTGCATAGGGGAATGTCTGGCTGATGACAGTTTGACTTAGTTCATATCTGCAAAGTGTACCAATCAATCCACCGATAAAAACGGCGAAATAAGTTTTCATCTGCATCATTTCTCCTTTTGAAAAAATAGCGGGTTATCGGTTACCACACCATCAATTGGATATTTTTTGATTCGATCCGCTGTTTTTTGATCTTTTACAGTCCATATAAACACATCCATCCCGAATGTGTGGATGCGGTCTATCCACCATCTATTGATCATCGTTTTCTTCATATTAAGACAATTTGCAAACGAGCTGTATGTCGTTAACTTTCGTTTCGTTAGTTTAAATGCATCAGGCTTTATAATCAAAGCTGTGCGAAGAGAAGGGGCGAATGCTTTGATTCTTTGCAGTGCATGAACATCAAAAGATTGAATCATGATATGACGAGAATAGGCAAACCGATTGATGATGCGGGCAACGGCCTTTTCGATTCCTATCTGCCGTTTTGGGTGTTTGATCTCGATCAATATCCCAATCCGCTGACTGTATCTTTCAAGAATTTCTTGTAATGTTGGAATTCGTTCATTCGTATACTGGTGGTCAAACCAGCTTCCTGCGTCCAGTTTTTTCAACTGATCAAGTGTATAGCTTTTGACTAAGCCGTTTCCGTTCGTCGTTCGATCAACGGTATCATCATGGATGACGACGACGTGCTGATCCATTGTCATTTGTACATCTAATTCAATATAATCTGCTCCTTGCTCGACAGCTACATCAAACGCAGCGATTGTATTTTCTGGGGCGGCGCTTGATGACCCTCTATGTGCGATAATATACACTTGCTCCAGCTCCCTGACATAAGTTCTGGTCTTATCATATCAAATGCTTTGGTTGTTTTCCTTCTTTACTATATGGAGAAGAAGAGCGCCGTATTATCATGGAACCTCATGTACCGAAAAAGCTTGATGTATCATTTTGAAAAGTTACAGGAATAGAGCAAGCTTTGATTGAGTAAACCTGAATTACATCAATTTTTCTTCGATCAATTTTGTCCAAATCGTCAGCGTTCGTCAAAATATTAGTGCTTTCGTCATGTTGACTGAAAATTCTGATGTTTTATAATGATGAAAAGGAGGCGAGATGATTGGGTAAAGGGAGAATTAGAGTGGAAGAACGTATTAAGGCCGAAACGGATGCTGAAATGTTTAAAGCGACTCTCCTTGATCAGGCTCAGAAGAAAAAGTAGTTTGCTGCCCGTCGATATGTCTCAAGCCAAAATTTCATAATTGAACATCATGCCTCGGGATAGGTCCCGAGGCTTTTTATATAGAGGTCAGACATTTAAGAGAGGACATAAACGAAGGTTATATTATAAACTAGAGAGGATTGTTTTAAAGGAGAGAGACAGAGATGTTTACACAAAAATGGATGGATACATATTTTACAGTCGATATTGCGATCCAAATAGGCATTAGCCTTTGTATTTTATTGCTTTTTTTATTACTTCGAAAAGTATTTACGAAATACTTGTTTCACCTGCTCTTTAAGCTGACAAACCGGTCTAAAACCGAAGTCATTAACCAAATTGTCGTGGCGTTTGAAAAACCTGCGAGACTGTTTTTTGTGGCACTAGGTTTATATTTTGCGTTAAGGCAAGCCCCATACTTTGAGCACCATATGGATGTCATTGTCAAATTGTATAGATCCTCTATTATTTTGATGCTGACGTGGGGACTTTGTAATCTAACCGCAGCTTCTTCTTTCTTATTTCAAAAAGTGAATTCAAAATTTGAATTAGAGATGGATGATATTTTAGCGCCATTTTTATCAAAGGTTCTTCGTTTTATTATTATTGCACTGAGTATTAGCGTCATTGCACAAGAGTTTAATTATGATGTGAACGGACTTGTGGCAGGGCTTGGTCTAGGTGGTCTTGCTTTTGCGCTCGCTGCACAGGATACAGTGGCGAACTTTTTTGGAGGAATTGTGATTATTACAGAGAAGCCTTTTACAATGGGCGATTTTGTAGAGACTCCAAGTGTACTTGGGACTGTAGAGGACATTACCTTCCGAAGTACAAAATTTAGAACACCTGCTGAAGCGGTGGTGACCGTGCCAAATTCGACCCTTTCAAAGGAGCCGATCACAAATTGGACGAGAATGAATAAACGTCAAATTACGTTCTCCGTTCGCGTATCTTACAATACACCGAAAGAAAACATTGATAAGTGCATCAAACGTCTGAAGCAAATGCTTTATGAGCATGATGGGGTTCATAAGGAAACGATTATGGTGAATTTCGATGTGCTGGCAGACAGCTATTTAAACTTATTCTTTAACTTTTATACAAACACAACCGCTTGGTCTGAAAACCTGGATATTAAGCAGGATATTAACTATCGCATTATTGATATTTTCCATGAAGAAGGGGTAGAATTTGCTTTCCCTGGACAGACCATTTATATGAAACAAAAAGGTGAGAAACAGCTCGGTGAATAAAGGAGGAATGGTGGTTGGATCAAACAAAAGTGGCAGCGCTAAGAGAGAGATTATCAAAGGCCTCACATATTACGGTCCTTTCAGGTGCTGGGATGAGCACAGAATCGGGAATTCCCGATTTTAGATCTACGGGTGGACTATGGACAGAAGATACCTCTCGCATGGAGGCAATGAGCCGGTCTTACTTTTTATCACATCCGCATCAATTTTGGCCGAAATTCAAAGAATTGTTTCAAATGAAGATGAGTGGAGAGTACGAGCCAAACGCTGGACATGCTTTTTTAGCCAATTTAGAAAAGCAAGGAAAACGCGTGGATATTTTCACGCAAAATATCGATGGTCTGCATAAAAAAGCGGGAAGCCAGCATGTGTATGAACTGCATGGTTCCATTCAAACAGCTACATGTCCATCATGCGGGTCTACATACGAACTGCCTTATTTATTACAAGAAGAGGTACCGGTTTGTGAGCGAATTTCATCAGACGGCCGCGCGTGTGGGCGAGTACTTAAAACAGATGTTGTCCTTTTTGGGGACATGGTGAAGCACTTTGATCAAGTGGAGAAATCGCTCCAGCAAACGGACATGCTACTCGTCATGGGAACTTCCTTAGAAGTGGCACCAGCCCGATATATTCCAGAAGATGCTGCTCATCATCCTTCCATCTTTAAGGTCATGATGAATTTAAGTGAAACGGAATTCGATCCGCTGTTTGATCTTGTCTTTCACGAACGAATTGGCGAGCTTGTGAATGCTTTATAAATCATAAAAAACCCGCATCCAATAGGTGCGGGTTTTCTTTATTGCTGTAGTGGCTTCATTGTTTCATCAAGGACTTCAAACGTGTAGCCCTTCGCCTTTAATTGTGTGATCAGGCTGTTTAAGTATTTTGCGGTAGCTGGTTGATCATGCATTAAGATGATTTTTGGCTCTTTCGGGTACTTGGTTTCAAGCACTTGCAGCTGATTTAATACTTCTGGTACATATTTTGAGCTTTTATATTTCCAGTCAAGACTGTCAATGGTCCAGTCCCAGTATACAAAGCCTTTTTGTTTTAAACGTGTTTTTTGCTGGTCTGTTAAGTTTGGAGAACTGCCATAAGGTGTTCTCACAAGATGTGTATATTCACCAGTAACAGAAGCCAATATACGTTGATCTTCTTTCATCTCATTTACAGGAGAATCACTTTTTTGATAAAAGCGTTTCACATCATGCGTAATGCCATGAAGTCCTAGTTGATGACCTTCTTGATGAAGTCTTTTCACAGCTGCTGGGTGTTCTTTGATTTGCGGCCCGAGCATAAAGAATGTGGCCTTCACTTGCTGTGATTTTAGCACATCTAACAGCTGATTTGATGTAGCAGAAGGGCCATCATCAAAGGTCAAAAAGATCGTTTGATCCGTTACATGTTTGTTTGGATTGATCTTAAAATGTGCATCTAATGTTTTTGGCGAATCATCTTTTGGTTTCAGACTTGTACTTGTGTCTCGAAATGGACTGCTCGCAGACACTTCATTCGGTTGATCTGCTGCCTGCATATTGGTTTTAGATATATCCCAAATGAAAAAAAGGATCAATGTCAGAATGACTAGACCAATTGCCTTTGAGAGCAGCATCGTGTTTGAAGGTGTCTGTTTTTTCGTAACCCGTTGCATTACAATCGCTCCAATAAATCAGTAGTTTGTGTCGAATCATGTAGTGGATTCTGTCTTTTTTCGCTGTTTTTTGTCGTGCTCATATGGAGTAAGTATACAGGAAAAAAGAGCCTATGAATATAGAAGATGCTAAAAAATTGGAATCTTTTTGGTTATGAATCTATATTTGTTACAATAGAAGGTTATCCAGTCAAATGGATATGAAATAATTCTGAATAATCATTGAAACGTTTACATTTATCCGCTAAGATAGCATCAGATTCAACCATTAAGCGAAGCGAAGGGGAGATTCCATATGAAAGTATTGTACAATGGGGATTTTATTGAAAAAAAAGATGCACATGTTGATATTGAAGACAGAGGCTATCAATTTGGCGACGGAGTCTATGAGGTCATCCGCGTATATAATGGGACTTTGTTTACATTAAAAGAGCATACTGAGCGTCTATTCAAGAGTGCAAAGGAAATCGGCATTCATCTGCAAGGTACAGTATCCGATATGGAAGAGAATTTGAAGAAGCTAGTCGCAGATAATCAAGTGATTGATGGCGGCGTGTATATTCAAGTCACGCGAGGCGTCGCACCTCGTAAACATCAATATGGTGCACTTACCCCTCAGATTACGGCATATACATTTCAAGTGAAAAAGCCTATTCAAGAGCAGACAGCTGGTGTGAAAGCACTATTGTCTGAAGATCTTCGCTGGTTAAGGTGTGATATTAAAAGCTTAAACCTTTTATATAACGTCATGGAAAAGCAGAAAGCGTCTGAAGCTGGTGCGTTTGAAGCGATTTTAATAAGAGACGGCTTTGTGACAGAGGGGACGTCCTCGAATGTATATGCCGTCATTGACGGTGTCATTCGTACACACCCAGCAGATAACCTGATTTTAAACGGCATTACACGTAGAAAGCTGCTAGAGGTTTGTCAGGAAGAAGGATGTCGTGTGGAAGAAACCCGCATGAGTAAAGACGAACTTTTGCATGCACAGGAAATTTTCATTAGTTCAACGACAGCTGAAGTGATTCCAATTGTAGAGATAGATGGTCAGCCAGTTGGGAAAGGTGTTCCAGGAGAAATCACGAAGCGTGTACAGGAAGGGTTCCAGAAAAAAATTAAGCATGAAAGCGAAGCATCTATTTCTTCGTAAAAGGAAAAAGGCTGTAAACCAATGTTTACAGCCTTTTGTGATGACATTTATTTCACGATCAGTACAGGTATATCTGATTTGGACGATAACTTTTCACTCACACTGCCAAAGAGCATTTTTTTCAATCTGCTTTGGTCACGTGCTCCCATGACGATGAGGTCTGCTGATATCTCTTCAGCGTATTCGATAATCGCTTCTGCAGGCTCCCCTTCAACAATTTCAATCGCAGCTTCAAACTGCTCTTCATTTAACAGTATTCTTGCTTCTGCAACGACCTCTTCTGTATGATCTTCAAAAATCAAGGGACTTTGCTGTTCATCATGAGGTACATACACAGGGGGTGTTTGAAGGTCTGCCATGCCGCCTCCGATATAAGCGCCGCCAGTCATTGGGCGAGGTGCATCAAACACCTGTCTGCTGGATTTCCCATCATGAGCGTAGGCAACGGTCAGCTTGGCATTCAATGTTTTGGCTAAAGCGATTGCCTTCTTTAATGCTTTCTTACTGTCTTCATGTCCATCAAACGCAACGACCATCCGATCAGCTTGAAACAATGTCCTCATTCCTTTCAAAAGGAGTCTATACGTTCATGGTATACCCGATATCTGAAAAAGATACACATAAAGGGTGTGAACTTTTTGTTAGAAAATTTCATTTATTGAAAAATATTTATTGACAAAATGGTGACAGCCACTATAAGATAAAAAAAGATTCAAGAGCCAAAAGGAGGAAATGTCATGTGCAACATCATTGGAAGAATGAAATCAAACTGCATGAATGGGTTGATTCACGTGACAATTACACCTTCATTGGTCATTGAAAAGGGACTCGTATGTTCCAATTGATCGGATGAATCAAGGCGTATGTTGCGTATTTGTCAACATGCGCCTTTTTATCATGTATAAAAGAGGCGTACCAGTCAGCTGGTTGCCTCTTTTTTTGTTGTATACATTTCGTATCTCGAAATAATGGAATGCATCAACAACTAAATGAAGAGGAGTGAAAGCATGTGAACATGCCAAAGGCAAGACAAATGACAAAAGCTCAAAAAACGAAACAAGGTGACAATCAGGAAAATATAGAAAGCGGCTAGCTTTAAAAGGAGAGACAAACATGTTTTCAGTATTTGTGAAATTAGGCTGGTTCTTTAAACAAGAGTGGCGGCGCTATACAATCGCCATTACGCTGCTGCTCATTGTGAATGTGCTTGAAATGCTGCCACCGAGGTATCTAGGTCAAGCAGTTGATGACATTCGGTCTGGTCAATTTACAACATCCAGTATCTTATTTTACGTAACCATTTTTTGCTTACTTGGTGTCAGTGTCTATGCACTCACCTACTTTTGGATGTATCAGTTATTTGGCGGCGCGAATGTCATGGAGCGTGTGATGCGCGGAAAATTAATGCGCCACTTACTTAAGATGACACCCACCTTTTATGAAAAGAAAAAAACCGGAAATTTAATGGCGTTAGGTACAAATGATTTGAATGCTGTGGCTTTAACAACAGGCTTTGGCGTTTTAACATTAGTCGATTCCACTGCTTACATGCTGATGATCTTTTTTACGATGGGACTGACGATCAGCTGGAAATTAACTTTAATGGCCATTATTCCGATGCCACTGATGGCGATTTTGATAGCGTTTTATGGCAGTAAAATTCATGAACGCTTTACAGTCGCTCAAGATGCATTTGGTGATATGAATGATCGTGTATTAGAATCAGTTGCCGGCGTTCGGGTGATTCGGTCTTTTGTACAGGAAAAACAAGATGTGAATCGCTTTCGAGAAATGACAGATGATGTTTTTCAAAAAAATATGAGAGTAGCGATCATTGATTCATTGTTTGAGCCGACGGTGAAATTGCTTGTGGGGATCAGTTATTTAATCGGTATCGGTTACGGCGCATATCTTGTGTTCCAAAGTGATTTAACCATTGGTGAGCTTGTCGCATTTAACGTCTATCTGGGGATGATGATCTGGCCAATGTTTGCCATTGGTGAATTGATTAATATCATGCAAAGAGGAAATGCCTCATTAGACCGGTTGAATCATACACTCAGTTATCAACCGGATGTAACTGACGCAGCCAAGCCAAAAAGATTACAAGAGCCTGGCGATATTCAATTTGAACATGTGACATTTAGATATCCAACTTCCTCTAAAGATAATCTAACGGATGTCTCCTTTACTGTACGAAAAGGGCAAACGATTGGTATTACAGGAAAAACGGGAAGTGGAAAAACAACGATTGTCAAACAGCTTCTTCGTCAGTATCCGACAGGTGATGGGAAGATCTTGCTTTCAGGTGTTCCAATTGAGGACATTGAATTGGATCAACTGTTCCAATGGATTGGCTATGTTCCGCAAGATCATGTCCTTTTCTCAAAAAGTGTAGAAGAGAATATGCGTTTCGGTCATAGAGACGCGAGAGAAGCTGAATTAGCACAAGCGATTAAAGATGCTTACTTTGAAAAGGATTTGCGCCTTTTACCAGAAGGCTTGGAAACCATGGTTGGAGAAAAGGGAGTGGCGCTGTCAGGAGGACAGAAGCAGCGGATTTCCATTGCACGTGCTTTATTAATTGATCCAGACATTTTGATTTTGGATGACTCGTTATCTGCAGTTGATGCAAAAACAGAAACGGCTATTTTAGAGAATTTAAGACAAAATCGTCATGGAAAAACGACATTTATTACAACCCACCGTCTATCAGCTGTAGAGCATGCGGATCTCATTCTTGTCATGGAAGAAGGACGTATTGTTCAAAAGGGAACCCATCAAGCGCTTATTCAGCAAGATGGATGGTATAAAGAGCAATTTCTGCGTCAGCAGCTGACAAATCAGCTGGAAGGAGGGGATGAGGCATGACAACAGGGAGAAGACTTCTTGCCTATGCACTCCTGTATAAAAAAGTATTGTCTGTTGCTTTGATCTTTCTGATCATTGCAGTTGGTGCTGAGTTGACAGGACCTTTCATTGGGAAAAAAATGATTGATGATCATATTTTAGGTGTAGAAAAACCGTATGTTGAGGTAAATGAAAAAACAGATAAAACGGTTTATTACCAGGGAAATAACTATATAAGAAGTGACCGGCTACAGAATCAAAATGAAGCTGGAAAGCAAATCAATGTCGTGCAAGTCGGATTTGGGTACTATTTTGTGAATGAACCGATTCGATTTGACGGGAGCCGTACAATAGAAGGGGATCAGCTCACCATTGAAAATGGAAGCGAGCGTGAGACGTATCAGGTACAGCGTTTATCCAAAGAGGAAATCTTTGCTTTTTATCAGCCGGAAATCAGTGGTTTGGTACAGCTTGTTCTATTTTATTTTGGGATGCTCGTCATTGCGATTTTCTTTCAATATGGGCAGCACTATTTACTCCAGCGTATTGCAAATCGCATTATTCAAAAAATGCGAGTGGACGTATTTGAACATATTCAAACGCTTCCGATTCGGTATTTTGATAATTTACCGGCTGGAAAGGTTGTCGCCCGGATTACGAATGACACAGAAACCATTCGTGATTTATATGTCACAGTACTCGCTAATTTTGTCACAAGTGCCATTTACATGGTTGGAATTTATATCGCCATGTTCTTATTAAATGTGAAGCTGGCGCTTATTTGTTTAGTGGCTGTTCCGATTATTTTCCTATGGTCGATGACTTACCGAAAGTTTGCGTCAGTTTACAATCATCGCATTCGATCCATCATCAGTGAAATTAATGCCAAGCTAAATGAAGCCATTCAAGGAATGACGATTATTCAAGCATTTCGACATGAACAAGCAACGAAAGAAGAATTTGATGAGCTGAATAACAATCACTTTCGATATCAGCGAAAGATGCTTCATTTAAATTCACTGCTTTCACATAACTTGGTGAATCTGCTTCGGAACTTAGCATATGTCGCACTCATTTGGTATTTTGGCGGCGCGTCCTTAAGTGCGGCGGGCATTGTGTCGATTGGGGTGCTCTATGCATTTGTCGATTATTTAAATCGTTTGTTCCAGCCGATTACAGGCATTGTGAATCAATTCTCTAGATTAGAATTAGCCAGGGTTTCATCTGAACGGGTCTTTCGATTATTAGATGAGCCAGGTACTGAAGTGGAAGAACCAATTCAGAAGAAACTAGAGGGACACGTCCAATTTCAGGATGTTACCTTTGCGTATAATGAAGGGAAAGATGTATTAAAGAACATCACCTTTGAGGCGAAAAAAGGTCAGACGGTGGCACTCGTTGGACATACCGGTTCTGGGAAAAGTTCGATCATGAATTTGCTGCTACGTTTTTATGATATTCAGCATGGGGATATCCTCATTGATGGAGAAAGCATCTATGATCAGTCGCGCCAAACGCTGCGTAAACAAATGGGCATTGTACTGCAAGATCCCTATTTATTTTCTGGAACGATCGCATCCAATGTCAGTTTGGGAAATGAAGACATTAAAAGAGAAACGATTGAAACATCGTTAAAGCAAGTGGGCGCAGCAGAACTATTAAAGCATTTGCCTGAAGGTTTTGATGAACCAGTTGTTGAAAAGGGGAGTACTCTTTCCTCTGGGGAGCGTCAATTGATTTCATTTGCCCGTGCACTGGCATACGATCCAGCGATCTTAATTCTAGATGAAGCGACGGCTAACATTGATACAGAAACAGAAGCCATCATTCAGCGGGCGCTAGATGTCGTCAAAGAAGGACGAACCACTTTTGTCATTGCACACCGATTATCTACTATTAAGAAAGCTGACATGATTTTGGTGTTAGAAAAGGGTGAGATTGTCGAGCGCGGCAGCCACGAAGAGCTCATGGAGCAAGGCGGACTGTATGCGCAAATGTACGAATTACAAAAGGGAGCTGTGACGAGCAGCTGATAGGATGAGTAGCAAAAGCCTCTTTCAATTTGAAAGAGGCTTTTTCATGGCAATGAAAAAAGTCGAGGCTTCATGATATGATCTCGACTTTTACTGGTTGTATATCATTTACACGAACTAAATGGTCAATAAGCGATACCGACACGTTGATGCACAAATTCTTTTGAGTTTAACTGCTGATACAAAAAGTGTGCGGTATCTTCAACTGAGATTTTCTGTCCATCTATAGGGAGAAAATTCTTTTCATAGCGATATGACCGTGTCACTTCTCCATCTGGTAAATAGGTTGGGCAAATGATTGTCCAATCTAGTTCAGTTGATTGAAGAATTTCAAATGCTTTGGCATGTTCTTTAGCAGCTCGGGAAGTGGTTCGCCTTGATTCATTTGTTTCAAAGCGGTAAAGCTCAGGCTGCTGCCTTGCTTTCAAAATCCCTGCTGTACCAATTGTTATAATTCTTGATGTTCCTGTTTGCTTCATGGCTTGTACGATATGTTCCATTGAAACAGATAAAGTATCATCACCATCTGTTGATAGACAGCTCACGACAATATCTGATCCTTTAATTGTTTCAAGAACATCCTCTTGATTTCTGGAATTGCCGGTGACTTGAAACATACCCGCAAGCATTTCTTCCCGGTTTGTCCGAATTAACGAGCGAACCATGTAACGATCATCTTCTTTTACGAAACGAAGAAATGCTTGTCCTACACGTCCATGAGCACCGAAAAGAGCTATTTTCATCTGATCGATCCCTCCACTACATACTATAAGTGAAAAGAACTTAAAATGGTACAGTTTTATGTCATGCTTTTTTTATAAAGATGAAAGGACCGAATACTATGAGCATATTCACATAATAGAGAGATACCGACAAATTGTAGAAGTTCAAAATTCACACCTGAAATAATGTCCATGAAGATCCGCTCCTTTCTAATACATCATATGAATTCAAAAGGAATCGGTGAGGGATAAAATCAAAAATAGAAGACACCATAAGAGGTGCCTTCTATGATCCAGATATGAAATTAAGCTTTTGTTCCGCCAAGGTTTTGCTGAGCGTAAGATACAAGACGTTTCGTGATTTCTCCACCAACTGAACCGTTAGCACGAGCTGTTGTTTCTGCTCCAAGGTTTACACCAAACTCAGAAGCGATTTCGTATTTCATTTGATCGATTGCTTGCGCTGCTCCAGGAACTAGTAATTGATTTGAACTATTAGAATTTGCCATGATGTGAATCTCCTTTTTATATATGATTTTTTTGGTTGGGTTTGCTGGAGTCGCACCAGCGAAATGACCAAGTCATTTGCCACTTGGCGAAACCCAATGTGGTAACTGCTTTGTACTAAATATTATGGTTCGCTACGAAAAAAACATACGGAAAAAGAACATGGTAAATGTTGTTTTCATATACAAAAAACCACCACCCAATGGTGATGGTTTGTGGAACGTCTTCTTATTCAGCTGAGCGGATGCGGAGCTCAGTCTCTGTATCAAAGAAGTGCGCTTTATTCATATCAATGGCAAGAGGGATTGTCTGACCTGCCTGAATATCTGTGCGAGAATCAACACGTGCAATAAACGTTTGACCAGCGAGAGAAGAATAAAGCATCGTTTCCGCTCCCATTAATTCAGCCACTTCTACGTTTGCTTCAATTTTTGTTCCTTCAGAAGCCTCTATAAACACAGGCTCATCATGGAAATCTTCTGGTCTGATGCCTAGAATCACATCTTTTCCGATATAGCCCTGACTGCGTAATACTTTCATTTTTCCTTCTGGTACACGAATGTGCGTATTCCCAATGGCAATGGCTCCGTCAGACAGTTTTCCTGTAAAAAAGTTCATCGCTGGAGAGCCAATAAATCCTCCTACAAAGACATTCTCTGGGTTTTCATACACATCCTTTGGTGCGCCAACCTGCTGAATAAAGCCATCTTTCATGACAACAAGCCGAGTAGCCATTGTCATGGCTTCTGTTTGATCGTGTGTGACATAGATGAATGTCGTCTGCAGCCGCTGATGAAGTTTAGAAATTTCGGCACGCATCTGAACACGAAGTTTAGCATCTAAATTAGAGAGAGGTTCATCCAAAAGAAAGACTTTGGCATCGCGCACAATGGCCCTTCCAAGTGCAACACGCTGTCTTTGACCTCCAGACAATGCCTTAGGTTTTCGATCTAAGTATTGTTCAAGCCCTAATATTTTCGCAGCGTTTCGTACCCGCTCATCAATTTCTGCTTTAGGAAATTTTCGAAGCTTTAATCCAAAAGCCATATTATCGTACACATTCATATGAGGGTATAAGGCATAGTTTTGGAAAACCATCGCAATATCCCGATCTTTTGGTGCCACATCATTCATTCGCTTGCCGTCTAATAGAAAATCCCCTTGTGAAATTTCTTCAAGGCCTGCAATCATGCGGAGAGTTGTTGATTTTCCGCACCCAGATGGACCAACAAACACAATAAATTCTTTATCCTCAATATGTAGATTAAAGTTATCTACTGCTGTTACTTTGTTATCGTACACTTTATAAATTTGATTCAGCATCATTTCAGCCATAGGTGGTAGCCTCCCAGTCCTTTTTGAAAGCGCTTTACTTATAAATGAAGTGTATAAAAAGGAAGGGTGTCTGTAAATGGACAACGTGCACAACATCTTATTTTCATTTTTAGGCAAGGTGCTCATGATAGGATCAGATCATTTAAGAAAGATCGAGAAGATTCATCATGAAATAAGCAGCTGACGCTTCTTGAAAATGCCGTATATCTAGCCCTGTCCGTTCAATAAATTTATCAATCCGATACTGAAGGCTGTTTCGATGAACATATAACGCTTTTGCTGCCTGCGATGCATTTAAATTACACTGCATATAGGTCGTGAGAGTCCGGTAAACGTCCCGATCAAAGATTGTTTCTATAAATGCATCTGAAATAGCGGCAGAAACCATGTCTGTATCATGGCGAATGAAAGCAGGTAGACATTGATAAAATGTTGCAACCCCTGACCTAAGTTTTCCTTGCTTCAGATGCCATAAAAAGAGCTGATGTTCATTTAATAATCTCATTTTTAAATTTCCATTCGGCAAATGCAGCTGTCCTTGCATGAAGACAACGTCTGTTAAAAAATCACTTGTGATGGCTTGAGACAGATCATGTAGCTGTTCAAGTTGACCATTTTCTGATGTAGCGTTTGTTTGAATGAGCATAGCTGTTTCAGTGCCTGTCCATATGAAATGAATATCTTCGAGGCTGCTGTTCACAGCCTCTTTTATTTGCTGCCTTTGTTCTGCTTGGTGATCCATTTTGAAAAAATAAACACGGACGGATTGATCGATGGTGATTGATTTGTTTTCAAAGAGATAGCTGTACCATTTCTGTTCTTCTTCCGTTTCCTGCGTATGAGGTACATCAATTGGTGTGAGGAATGAATTGAGAAGAAGCGCTTCCCTTTCTGTTAGCTCCGTTTTGTTTACTCCGAAAATTTCGCCTTCGTCTGTTTGATACCAGAGAATTTGTTTATCATTTGTTGGTGAACTGATGATATGGTGTCCGTAAACAAGTTTTAGTTTTTCTAACATGGCGAGGCTCCTTAAACAGTTTAATCATACACATGGAATAGCATTAATTCGTGGATTTCTTCTTTTAAGGTTGGTTCAACTTCATGAGGCGGAAGCTGAGAGCCCCATTCAATATCACCCGTTTTGTGATAAATGCCTTCATAGTGTGAACCATTATGAAAAAAGGATATTTTCCAGCCAGGTAATTGCGCTTTTTTAAAGAGAGGTTTCCATTGAAAATGAGAAATCATATCATCATTGCCTCCTTGCTTTTATTGATGAAACAATAAATACACACGACAATACGGAAACAACCTTGAACTTGGTTTTATTGTATCTCATCTGATGAAAAGAGCATAGGGAAAGCACAGATTTCAGAGACATGAAAAGAAAACATCAGTAGGCGTTTGCATGGTCTATAGGAGTAAGAGCCATTTGTGTTAGGTAAGATGCGTATTCAACGATTCTTTTCCCAATCAGCCATTCTGAGTTTTTCAATGGTGCATGCAGAAAAATCTCGCGGCCTGGACGAGAATTGGCTTCAAACATCCAGATAGCACCTAAGTGATCAATACCTAAGTCAAAACCAATTTCCCCAATCAGACCGGGCATTTTTTCATCTATCACACGACTAAGTGCGAGGGCAGTATCAGAGAGCTCTTGCAAAACCTTCAAACGTTTCTCTGCATCAGGAAAGATATCATACAGTGTTTTTACTGAACCACCATGCAGTTGATGGGTTGTGACAGTGTGATCTCCTGAAACTTTTCCAGCAGCGGCTGTAACAGTCCAATGACCATACTTATTTTTATTCGTATGAATTCTAAAATCCAGTGGTTGATTGTCTATTTGAAGAAGCTCAATGCCTTGTTGTGCAATCAAGTCTTGAATTGCACAATCTTCCCGCAGTTTTTTCACGAAATGGTCTACGGAATGATATGAAGTGGATTTCCCTTTATTTGAGCAGACAGTGACCCCGTTTTCCGTCTTCTTTAACTGATAAATCCCGTCTCCGTGACTGCCGTTTGTTGGTTTTAAATAAATGACATGATGCAGATGAAGGAGTGTTTCTATTTTATTTAAAGCATCAACAGGATCTAATCGTATAGAATGTGGTAAGAAAGAGCTTGTTTTTTCATCTGTTAATAGCTGTTCATGAATGTCCCATTTATTAAAAAAATAAGGGTTGAACCAAGGGATATCGTAGTCTTGAGTGAGTTTTCGTTTTGTTTCTTGAATGAATGCCGACTGAGCAGCCTTTCTATTAGGCAGCCGGTCATAAACAACGGATGGGAGGGGCATCTGCTTTTTTACCCAGCGCTCCTCTTGGTAAAGCAAACCTTCTACTATTCCTTTATCCCAATCGATAGAATGAGTACCAAAAAGATATGCAAAACCAGCATGCTGCCTACAAGATTGCAGCAATTTCATAAAATAGGAAGATCTTGCGCCTAAAGGTGCTGTATTTTGTTCGAATCCTGCAGTGAAAATGCCGATGAGAGGTCCTATATAGAGTGTATGTTGAACTAATATGACATCAGCTTTCGTTTTGTATGGAATGAGTAAAGCGCGATAAAGGTCTTCTGATAATAAAATCCTTTGTGATTGATGATGATAGGAAATGGTGAAATCATCTACTAAACAAGAACCTAAAGCAATAGATAAAATTGCCTCCTGCTCTTTAAACTGAGCAGGGAGATATACTGTTTTTTCACTTGCTGAATGAGGAGCGATGATGTAGCGTTTTCTCTTCATAAGGAACCTCCTTTTCTTCAGCCATCATCGATTTGGCATGTTCAAGTATGGTCTGAATCAATTGATTCTCCCTCTCAGGGTAAGCTTTTAAAAAAGAGGATCGTCCTGGCTTTGATCTTACATTTGAGATGAAAAGTCTGCCTTCATTTGTATGAAGCAAGTCTATAGCGAATTCAATACACGGTGAGAAAGTTTTGTCTATAAACGCTGGAAGAGATGATTGAATGGAGGCAATATCATCTAACAACAGCTCCTTGATGTGTGGCTTTAATGAGTTTAAATAGTGATCAAAGGCTACCACATGAATGGAATTTTGTGTATTGCTTAAAAGGCTGTTTTCTACTGATGGTTTTGTATGAATCCCCATGCTATTCCATTGATTTTGTGAATTTTTTATAAGAAAAATCCTAATTTCATTGAATATAACGTCTTTTTGATCATTCGTGTTAAAAAATTGAAGGAAAGATCGGCCGATATACTTTTTGCACCAGCGTTCAACCTCTGCTGAATGTGAAAAGGTGATGATTTGCTTAGCGTTTAGCTGCACAGTAATGAGTGATTTGTCTTTTAAAGAAATGAAGCAAGAGGGTGCTGCGTGCTGTTGAGAAAGCGGCTGTATTTTACAATATCCGCCCTTTCTGACCAAGTTGAGCAGGTCTGAAGGCTCTGTCAATAGAGAGCAGACAGGTAAGTATGGTTGTAAAGAAGGGAGGAGACGGAGCTGCTCGAATAGCCGCATTTTATTTGAAATTCCAGTATTCAAAAAAACGGTTTTCGGATACTTTTTTAACCAATTCATGATAGGTTTTGCTTTTTTAGATTGTGCGTCATGCTGATAAAGACAACGATCATAAATCAAGTCAGGAATCTGAAATTCTGACGCTTCAAATCCTTTGCCAGTCTTAAATTTTTGACCGTGAATGACATTTGAAGCAGGCTTTAAATCTAGAGGTGAAAAACGAACAACTTCTAAATCAAAAGAAGAGGCTGCTTTGGCAAGCTGATGTGTGAATGCTTCTTCATGCTTCGGAGAAAGAGTGACAATGCCGAGCGTTGACGTCATGAAACAACACCTACTTTTCAAATTCTTTTTTTAACATCTGAAAAACACTTTTTGTTGATTTTACATAAACTTGGCGTTCCTATATCATTACGACAGATCGTTGTCTCATATGTCACATTGAATGCTTCATTTGCTTGGACTCTTGACAACAACTATAATACGTATAGATAAAAACAATAAACTTCAGGTGTTGTTTGAAAGGTAGATGACGACTTTGGATATATTCACAACGTTTATCTTTATGATTGTGATAGGTGCAGTGATAGGGGCAGCAACAAACCATCTCGCAATTAAAATGCTTTTTCGTCCGTATAAGCCATATTATTTATTTGGGAAGCAGCTCCCATTTACACCGGGTCTCATTCCTAAAAGAAGAGATGAAGTAGCCAAGCAGGTTGGCGTCATGGTGATGGAGCATTTACTAACGCCAGAGGGTATTAAAAAACGATTTGAATCATCAGAGGCAAAGCAAGAGATATTGCAGGCAGTGCACCGATATATTGATAAAGGTGCTGATATGGAAATGACGGTTTTCTCCATGTTAGAAAAATACGGTTTTTCACAGGCTGACGTTAAAGCTGACGCATGGCTTCATCAGTGGACTGATCATAAGCTCCACTCACTGCTTGAAAAGTATGATCAGCAAACATTGTCTGAGCTGTTGCCACAGGATGTAGAAAATAAGCTTGCATCAAAAATTCCAGATGCCGCAGATTATATTTTAAAGAGAGGCATTCATTATTTTGAAAGTGATGAGGGAAAAGCAAGACTCGGTCATATGATAGATGATTTCTTAAAAGAACGAGGAATGCTTGGCAGTATGGTCCAAATGTTTTTAGGGAATTCAAGCTTAATTGATCGCGTGCATCCTGAAATGATGAAGTTCTTAAAGAATGCAGAGACAAAAAGGTTTTTATCAGATTTACTTGTTCAAGAATGGGTCAAGGTAAAGCAATTTTCTTTACATGAGCTTGATGAAAAATGGAATGTGAAGGAGCTTCTATTTAGTGTGAAAAAGCAATTGCTTTCACATTTTTCTACAAAGGTGCTGTTAGATAGACCAGTAGGAGTTTACATCAGTGCAGTAGCGGATGATCTTAAGACCAAGTTTGCTCCATCTCTCATTGATAAAGGGATTGAAGCCGCATCTAATGCGCTTGAGGGACTGCTCGCAAAGCTCCAATTTGAAGAAATTATTCGTGAACAAATTGAACTTTTCCCGCTTGAAAAAATGGAAGAGCTTGTGATCAGCATATCTAATAAGGAGCTGAAGATGATCACATTTTTAGGTGGTCTTTTAGGTGGATTGATCGGTGCTGTCCAAGCGATTTTTGTCACCTTATTCTAAGGCAAGATCGAGAAATTTCGATGAATTTATTGTATATATGTGAAACGAAAGCCATAGTTTGTTATAGTGGAGTGGTGTCCGCCGATCCATATCGGTGATAACGGATAGAAAGGAGACATAACATGTCTGTAAATCTTTATGATGTTGCATATGACCTTGAAAAAGCACTGCGTCATAGCGAAGAATATTCAGCGTTAAGAAATCTTTATGATGAGGTAAATGGGGATGAATCCTCTAAAAGAATGTTTGAGAACTTCCGTGACATTCAAGTAAACCTTCAACAAAAACAAATGACTGGTCAAGAGATTACACAAGAAGAAGTAGAGCAAGCGCAAAAAACGGTTGCACTTGTGCAGCAACACGATAAAATCTCTCAGTTGATGGAAGCAGAACAACGCGTAAGTGTTCTCATCGGTGAATTAAATAAAATTATCATGAAGCCTCTTGAAGAGCTTTATGGAAATACAGAAGAAAATTAATTGAAAGGGCGATCATATTCGCCCTTTTTTTCATTCATATCGCCGCTTGTATATCTTTAAAAAAAGGGTTGTCGAAGCTCGTAAATTCTGCGATAATACTTATTGAAAGTGCTTTCAAAAAGCGCTATCGTGATGAATTGGGTGCGTTCCACTTTGGATTTACGGCGATGAGCCAAATGAGAGAGAAGCGCTTCTGGGAGAAAAGCAAAGCATAAGGGGATATGATATAAGCAATGCTTTGGTGTGTGAAAGATGAGGGGATCATGGGGAGCTTCATCACGCCATTGTTACGCATCCAAACCATACATAAAAAAAAGCCTAGGGGTAGGCTTTTTTTATTTGCGATTGAGGCATAAAACAAGGGCTGCTTCAACTGCATGTTCTAAAGCGATAAGCTAGGGCATATCCTCATCGTAAGTACAGTCATCAAGAAGGGGGATGCCTCAGTGTCAAAAAAGCTACTTGCACTCAATATAGATGGAACGTTGCTTCGTTCCAATGGGAAAATCCATTCCGCTACAAAAGAAGCTGTGGAATATGTTAAGAAAAAAGGGGTTTACGTGACGATTGTCACCAACCGTCATTTTCGATCCGCGCAAAAAATTGCCAAGGCGTTGAAAATACCAACTTCAACTCTTGTGACGCATAGTGGTGCATTTATCGCTGATAAGCTTGATGAGCCACTCCATGTGAAGAAATTAACGGAAGAGAAAACATTTAATCTTGTGCAGATCCTTGAAAGCTTTGATTGTAATGTTCGCTTGTTACATGAAAAATTCTCAATCGGCAATCGGAAAAAAACACAGTCTCAACTGATGGGAAAAACGTTGATTCATCCATCTGATCCCATTTTCTATCCCGTTCAATTTGTTGAATCATTAAGTGATATGCTCATGGATGAACCGGTTAGCACACCTGTCATTGAAGTGTATTCGACGGCAGCACTTCAGCCTGAAATCCACACAACCATTCAACAAGCATTCCCATCTGTGGATCTGATTAAGATCAGTGATGAGAAAATGAACATTGTATGCAAAGGGGTATCGAAAGAAGCAGGACTTTCTCTTTTAACTTCAGCACTAGGTTTTACATTAGAAGATACGGTCGTGATCGGTCACGGGACAGACGACATCCCGATGCTTGAGTTAGCTGGCTTAGGCGTTGCGATGGGGAATGCACCTCATTCGGTCAAACGTAAAGCCGATTGGGTGACACGTTCTCATGATGAACAGGGTGTTGCTTATATGATCAAAGAATACTTTAGAATGCAGCAAAGGGAAGGTTTTTTACATCAATTTGATATTAAACGATAATATAATGAAGGCCCTGTCTATTAAGAAATGGCAGGGCCTTCGTCTGTTCTCTTCATTGCTTTTCCTAGATGAATTTTGTAAAATGAAACAAGTTTGAAGATAAAGGTGATACGATGCGAATTTTAGTTAAAGGGCTGTCTGATGAACGATTTCATCGACCGCTTGTCAATATAGCCAATTTATTTGAAGAAGATAGTGAAGTGCTGTTTGATTCCGGTGAAGCAAACGATGGCCTAGTGATGGTGTTTGATTGGAAAGAAAATGGCGGTATGGTGGAGGCTTCTGGCCATATTGCTGGATCAGATATGACGAGTCGTTTTACAAGAGAGATGCCAGAGGGCTTGAATGAAAAAGAGCGCTGGAAGCAAATCAAAAACACTGTGTTGTCTGTTTATTTACATCTGCTTCAGGAATATACAGGAATGACGCAAAAATGGGGGATTCTTACGGGGATACGCCCTACGAAATTACTTCATAAGATGCTAAGAGAAGGCATGACAAAGGAAGAAGCACATGCAGCGTTAAAGCGCGATTACTTGATTCATGATGAAAAGATCCATTTGATGCAGGAGATTGTTGATCGTCAAATCAAAGCTATTCCAGATCTGTACGATCTACAGGAGGAAGTGAGTATTTATATCGGTATTCCTTTCTGTCCAACAAAATGTGCTTATTGCACGTTCCCTGCTTATGCCATTCAAGGACAAGCTGGAAGAGTGGGAACGTTTCTTTTTGGGCTGCATTATGAGATGCAAAAAATGGGCGAATGGTTAAAGGAACATGGGATTAAAGTGACGACTGTTTATTTTGGCGGAGGTACTCCAACGAGTATTACAGCAGAAGAAATGGATTTGCTGTATGAGGAGATGTATCGCTCTTTTCCAGATGTGAAACATATTCGGGAAGTCACTGTAGAAGCGGGACGACCTGATACGATTTCACCTGATAAGCTGGAAGTGCTCAACCGTTATCATATTGACCGGATTAGTATCAATCCGCAATCATATGAGAATGAAACATTGAAAGCGATTGGCCGGCACCATAGTGTGGAAGAAACGATTGAAAAGTATCATTTATCAAGGCAGTATGGCATGAATAATATTAACATGGACTTAATCATCGGGCTGCCAGGAGAAGGGCTAAAGGAATTCCAACATTCCTTGTACAAGACAGAAGAACTGAAGCCCGAATCTTTAACGGTGCATACACTTTCCTTTAAGAGAGCGTCTGAAATGACCCGCAATAAGGAAAAGTATCAAGTGGCAGACCGAGAAGAGATCACACGTATGATGGATGAAGCGGTTGCTTGGACAAAGGCACATGACTATCATCCGTACTATTTATACAGACAAAAAAACATTTTGGGGAATCTCGAAAATGTCGGGTATTCGTTAGATGGACAGGAAAGTTTGTATAATATTATCATTATGGAAGAGGTGCAGACGATCATTGGCATTGGATGCGGCGCTGCGAGTAAATTCATTGATCCGCGAACCGGAAAAATTACGCAGTATGCCAATCCAAAAGATCCAAAGTCTTATAATGATCGTTATGAGCACTATACGGAAGAGAAGATTCAGTTTCTTGAGTCATTATTTGTTTCTCACATGTAAACACTGCGGTGACGCAGTGTTTTTTTCATTTGTAAAAGGGTATATAGGGGGTAAAAAGATAAAGCAGGTGTACATATGATGGATGTGATCGGAATTGGGATTGGGCCAGCAAATTTAGGATTGGCCGCTTTATTAGAGGAGTATGAAGATGTGGCATGCTGTTTTTTTGAACAGGAAACCGAATTTGCTTGGCATCCTGGTATGCTCATCAAAGGAACGGACTTACAAGTTTCCTTTCTAGCGGACCTTGTGACAATGGCTAATCCAAGGAGCAAGTATACATTTTTAAATTATTTACATGAATCAAACAGGCTTCACCGATTTTATACATTTGAACAATTTGATATCCCCCGGAGAGAATTCAATGAGTATTTATCATGGGTTGCAGGTGAATTAGATAGCTGTCAGTTCGGGATGAAGGTGGAAGAAGTGACCGACTGTGAAGACGGGTATCTTGTAAAAGTTCGGCGGTTGAAAGATGGGGCGCTTTCTGAATATCGTGCAAAACATGTCGTTCTTGGAACGGGAAGCAAGCCGATGATTCCTGTCGATGTGCCAGAAGCTGCGTTGCCGCATGTGACCCATAGCAGCCGTTATGTGGATCAACAAAAAGAACTTCATGAAGCTGAAACGGTGGCGGTGATTGGTTCAGGTCAGAGTGCAGCTGAAATTTTCTTAGACCTGCTTCAGCATCAGAAGAAAGGACAGCAGCTTTCATGGTTTACACGTTCAAGTGAATTTAGAGAACTAGAGACAGCGGAGCTTGGTCAGGAGCTATTTACACCTTCCTTATGAAGAACGGATGAACACATTGCCTAGACTGGCAGGATTAAGGAATGGCATAGATGCATCGACGCTTTCTCACATTTATCAGGAATTGTACCATCGATCCGTTTCAGGAGAAGAGCCATCTGTACTCATTCAGCCAATGACGGAGCTTGAAGCGATACATATGGAGGATGAGCAGCAGTTAGAGCTGCATTTGAAACAATGGCAGCTGAAGAAAGAAAAGAAAATCACAGCCGATCATGTGGTATTGGCTACAGGATATACGCCTAATATTCCGGAATGGTTTAGCGTATATGAACCATTGATTGAATGGGAGAGCGATAAGCATTTTAAAGTGACAGACGACTTCAGGCTTGTGTTTAAAGACAAACGGTCTCATCATTTCTTTACATTCACGAACCTCGATCACTCTCATGGAACAGCGGCGACCAATTTAAAACTTTCGATCTACCGCAATCAGAAAGTCATCCGAACCATTCGCGGGGATACGAAAGAACAAGTGAAGCAAGAAACAGCATTTCAGCAATTTGAATAGATATAAAATAAAAAAAGGGCCCCAGCACAGGGCCCTTTTCAATTAAATGGTTGTTTCTCTTTTTACTTTTGGTTTTTCAGTTTTCCATTTGAAGATTTTGTTTAGGATTTGATAGATACGCTTTGATTCTTTCGTCACTAGCGGTCCTAAAATCGCAAGGATTAATACATATAATGCAGCAAATGGCTTCAATGTAGCGGCAAGCCCGCCTGCAATCCCAAGTTCGGCTACAATGATGGAAAACTCTCCTCTTGATACGATGGTTAATCCAATATTAGAAGAGGCTTTATGAGAGAAACCGGCTCTTCTTCCAGCAAACATCCCGGCGGTAAAGTTCCCGATCAAGGTGAGAATGACAGCACCGATCGCAAGCCAGAAGGCATCTCCTAATGTAAATGGATCAATACTTAGTCCAAAGCTGAAGAAGAACATGGCGCCAAAGAAATCTCTAAAAGGAACAACGAGATGTTCAATGCGGTCTGAATGCTCTGTTTCTGAAAACACAAGACCGAGTAAGAGAGCGCCAATGGCCTCTGCGACATGAATCGTCTCTGAAAAACCAGCCACGAAGAACAAAGCGGCAAAAATGACAATGATAAATACTTCATTTGAACGGATATCGAATAGTTTGTTTAATAGTTTTGGCAGCTTACGCGCGATGATAAAGAAAATCATCATGTAACCAAAAGCGATTAAAATAGATAATAAGGCACCGCCAACGGACGTGGCATCTCCAAGGACAAGACCTGATACGACAGATAAATAAACGGCGAGAAAAATATCCTCAAACATAATAATCCCAAGAATTAACTCTGTTTCAGGGTTCGCTGTCCGTTTTAAATCGACAAGGACTTTGGCGACAATGGCGCTGGATGAAATGGTGATAACGCCTGCCATAATGAGAACTTCAAGGAATCCAAAGCCTGTGATAAACCCATAAAGCAATCCTAAGCTAAAGTTGATCAAAATATAAATAGATCCGCCGACTGCAATGGATTTACCCGATTTTATGAGTTTGCCGACAGAGAACTCAAGCCCAAGGTAGAATAGAAGGAACAGGACACCCATTCTACCAAAAAACGAAATAATCTCGGTGCTCTCGATAAACTTCAAATCAATGATCCCGATTGTTGGTGCATGCGGACCAACAATCATCCCGAGGACAATGAGAAAAGGAATGATAGAAAATTTAATTTTATTGGCGATTAAGCTGGCAATGGCGATGAGAATAAGCGCCGTTCCAACTTCAAAGACTAAATGATCCATTCATCACTCTCCCCCTCTAGAAAGAAAATCACGTATCAATCGCTTCAAGTGTTTTCTTTCGCCTGAAATGACCATCGTATCATTTGCTTGAATAATCGAATCGGCACCAGGGTTGAGTAATTTTTCATTTGTATGTTTAATGATCGCAATGACGGTGACTTCATAATTTTGTCTCACATCTAAATCGCCGAGTGTATGTCCAACTGCTTTTGCGTCTTTTTCTACCTTAAACCATTCAATGATCAAATCATTGAACGCCATTTCAATCGTTTCAAGTGCTTGCGGCTTATACACCATACCGCCAATAATGGCAGCAATTTGCCGGGCTTCAGCATCATCGAGAGAAATGGTGGACAGTATTTCATCTGGATCTTCATCGTCGAAACGATAAATCTCCCGTCTGCCATCATCATGAATCACAATCGTCATCTTTTCTCTATTTCTCGTTTCAATTTCAAATTTCTTTCCAATCCCAGGAAGATCATTTTCTTTAATGTTCATTTTATCCCTCCGAATATGATAGGTTTTGTTTTTCATATAGTGAGTACGGATGAAATAAAATGAATCAGTCGAGGTAATTTGATTGGTACATAATGGGGATTGCACACTTCATTTCTAAAAAACATAAATCAATAGATAACGCTGTGGTTGATGCAAGCTTTACAAGAACAGCTTTTGAAGCGCCCATTGATAACCTCTGTTTTAACAGAAGAGATGCGGCATGTTTTTTTGAAAACGGAGGTGTCTTCACAGCATTGATTTCTTCATCATAAATCGATGGAGAAATCAGGCTCGGTGTGCTCGCTTCTGCTTGTGAAGCAAAAACGACATTTGAAAAGGGAGAAAACATGACGATGCAGCTAATCAATATACATATGGAACTTCTTATCAATCATTCTCCCCCTTTCATATGATGTTTTATTTCTTATTTTACTATATAAAAATATATTTCTCGTTTCAACAATTATGCTTATTTTAGTATCAGTTGATCTTGAAATTTTTTGTGTAGAGGAAAAGGAATTGCTTGATGGAAATTGAAGTAAGTGATGAGCTTGAAAAGAAAGAGGGGGAATGGATGATGACATATATCAATTGTCAGGTAGATGGGGATATTTTTGAAATCGTTTTCAATAGGCCTGAAGCGTATAATTCGTTTCATGTTGACATGTTTGCTGAATTTAAGGAAGCGTGTGATACAGCGAGTGAGAGCAGTGCGAAAATTGTTGTACTCAAGGGGATGGGCAAAGGGTTTTCAGCAGGCGGAGATATTGGCATGATGCTAAAGCAAGATCGTGAAGAAGATTTTCATCGCGTGATGGATCTGATCGAGGGAATTACACTTTCTTTAGCCAGTATGAAAAAAGTGACGATTGCACTTGTCCACGGGGCAGCGGCTGGTCTTGCTTTTAGCTTTGCCCTTAGCTGTGACTATTTGTTTATGCATCAAGATGCTAAACTTGCCATGAACTTTAATGGAATCGGGTTAATCCCAGATGGCGGAGGGCATTTTTTCCTCACCAAAAGAGTTAGTGAACAAACCGCTAAACAATTGATTTGGAGCGGGCAAAAGCTGCCGGCTGAAGAAGCGCTCAAGCTTCGCCTTGCAGACGGCGTGTTTCAAGATGAGGTGGATACGTATCAGAAAGCGTGCGTCAAGCCGTTTTTAAATATGCCGCTTCAAGCCTTTGTTGAAACAAAGATGATTTATTTTCAGCAGTCAGAATCACAGCTGTTAGCCGTTCTTCAAAAAGAGCGTGCTGCACAAGCTAGACTGAGACAAAGCCGTGATCATCAGGAGGGTGTTCAAGCGTTTTTGGAAAAAAGACGTCCTGTGTTTCATTAAATAGAAGAATGAATGGCCGGCGGATGCCGGCTTTTTTAACGTTCAAATAAAAGAAGTTTACCTGCATCATTGACGAGCCGGTGAGAATGCTTTGTGTATTGTTGTTCGATTAAACGATGACGTCCTAACTCTTTTGCTTTTTCATCACTATCTGTGGTGATTTTTTCGTTTAATAAGGTTTCACCTGACGAATCAAATACAGTCAAAAAGTAGGTTTTCTCCATCTCTGATCTTCCCTTTCTTCTTGTTTTTTAATGAATTATACAAGGAGGAAGTTAAAACCTCTTTTTTTACCCCTAAAAATGTGTTTTTTAGAATAAGAGCGATAGAACGTGCATTCGTAAAAACGGCGTGATAAAATATGGACAACTACAGTAACGTACAAGGAGATAGACGTTTGACGAAGCTCACTTTTATTCATGCCGCAGATCTTCATTTAGATAGTCCGTTTGCGGGAATGTCCAATATACCGAACCGAATTTTTAAGAGGTTGAAAGAAAGTACATTTCAAAGTGCCAAGAACATGTTTGAACTTGCAATTGATCGAGAAGTAGACTTTATGCTGCTTAGCGGAGATCTATTTGACGAATCGAATCGTAGCCTAAAAGCACAGCTTTTTTTAAGAAATCAGTTTCTTCAGCTGCAATCACACGGGATTGAAGTGTTTATTATTTATGGTAATCATGATCATTTAGGTGGTGAATGGACACCAATTGAGTGGCCAGAGAATGTTCACGTTTTTTTGAGCAGTACGCCAAGTGAGCAAGCCTTTTATAGAGATGGTCAGCTTGTGGCAAGTATTTACGGGTTCAGCTACAAAGAGCGAGCTGTCCATGAAAATATGACACCTTATTATGAAAAAAAAACAGATGCCCCCTATCATATTGCCATGCTTCACGGCACATTAGCAGGTCAAGAAGGGCATGATGCGTATGCACCATTTCAGCTTCAGCAGCTTCTAGCGCGGGATTTTGATTATTGGGCGCTTGGACATATTCATAAGCGGACTCTTCTGCATGAAGACCCAATGGTGATCTATCCTGGAAACGTGCAAGGAAGACATATAAAAGAAACAGGAGAGAAAGGCTGTTATGTCGTTTACCTATCTGAAGATGCTCAAAGAGCGGAGTTTATGAGCTGTTCAGATGTCATCTTTGAGACATTGACAATAGATATCACACATACCGCTCATATGACCGATCTTGTGACACTTGTGGACAAAAAGATGAGTGGACTGAAAGAGAGAGGTGTTCCTCATTTTGTGAAAATCGTACTAACTGGCGATGCTCCTGCTTATATGGAGCTCACGCAGCTTGAAGTGCTTGAGGAGCTGATGGTTGTACTTCATGAACAGGAGGAAGATGAAGACTTGTTCGTTTGGGTGATGTCGATTGACTGCCGGACATATGAAGATGCCGTCTATCCAGAAGATTCTTTTTTGACAGAACTAACAGCAGAAATTGCCGAGTTTGATGCGTATGATGAGCTGCTTTTACCGATCAAGCGTCATCCAACCTATAGAAAAGCAGGAAAAGCTCTTACAAAAGAGGACGAGATCGATATTAAAGAAGAGGCACAAAGGCTGCTGGCAGAACAGCTGAAGCAATTATGAGAAAAGGAGAGGCATGATGAAAATACGTTCACTCCATATTGCGAATTTCGGGAAATTTTCCAATCAAACCTTCCACTTTTCTGATGACGGTTTTCAGTTAGTTTATGGCCTGAATGAATCGGGGAAAACGACATTGAAGGCGTTTATTGAATCGATGTTATTTGGTTTTTCCAAAAGCCATATGTATAAGCCAAAGCATGGCTCGTTTTATGGTGGTTCTCTTACGTGTTTAGATGAGGAATTAGGTGTGATTCATATTGAAAGAACATCTGATCATGGCGGCCAAGCTCAGGTGTTGCTTCCAAATGGTGAAGTGAAAGATGAAGCTTTTCTACATGCGATGTTAAAGGGAACGGATCGCAGATTATACCAATCGATCTATTCTTTTGACGTGTTTGGTCTGCAAAATGTACAAGCATTAAATCAAGATCAAATAGGGGAATTTCTACTCTTTTCAAGTTTGTTTGGCTCAGATGCGGCATCCAAAATGGACAGCAGGTTACTAAAACAGCAGGAGCAGCTTTTTAAACCGAATGGACGTAAGCCTGAATTAAATCAGCAGCTTGATCATGTAAAAGAGCTGTCAGGTAAGTTGAAACAGGCCAAATTGGTAGAAAGTCGTTATACCGAAAAGAAAAAAGAACAAGCTGAATTAACTGAGAAGGTAGAAATGCTTCAGCATGAAATGAGACAGACTGAAGAAGAGGTTCAGCTTTTGACTGAACATATTCGACTTTATCCTATGATAGAAAACAAGATAGAGTTAAAAAAAGATTTGGCTAGTTATCCAGAACGAGTCAAACGGTTTAGACCGGAAACCGCGCATGAACTTGATAAATTAGAATCACACCTTCACCCAAAAAAGGCGCAAGTGACGGCACTGAAACAAAAATTAGATCATTTGCAAACGTCGCTCACGCAAATTCAGCCACTCTATGACAAGGATACGGTATTGGAGATGAAGCGAGTCATAGCTGAATCATCGGATGCTGAACTTGTGAAGAAACGCTTAGCAGCAGGGAAAACAGAGCAGAATTCTTTGAAACAAAAAATAGAAGAAGCATCAGCGAAGCTGAAGTGGCATCGTCCAATCAAGCTTGACCAGCTGGACGATTCACTTGACTTTGAGTGGGAATTAAAAGAGGCTGTGAGCCAATACGTTCGTTTAATGGATAGGAAAACACAGCTCGATGACCGGTTTGATCATGCAAGACATGAGCTGGAAGAAGCGGAAACCGCTCTAAAAGGATTAAAGGAGCAGCCTGTTAAACAGCAAGATACAGAAGATGTCAGGGGCACAAGGGCTACAGTGAAACAGAATCATTCCAGAGTGTGGTTATTCCCGCTGATGTTCGTGCTATGTGCTGTCATTCTCACGGTCTTATTCGTTTTAGCAGAGAGCTGGGTGACGTTACTGTTTGCAGGATTTTCCGTTTTTGTCTTGATCGCTATTTATCCAGTGCTTAAACAGACTCAGATGAAGGAAGCAAACGACAGTAACGCCTATCATTCCTTTCAAGTTCAAACAGCTTCAGCTGAAACGCTAGTGAAGCAAAAGGAGCTTTTATACGAAAGAATGATACAGCAATATGAAGACTGGGAGCGGGAACTGGAACCTGTACAGCAACAAGTAGAAGATATGAGAAGGCAGCTGGGTTTGTCCTCAGAGCTCTCATTCCTTGTGGAAGCTTTCCATATCTTGAAACAATTAAAAGCGAATACAGCGGCATATGAGGCGCTTAACAAGGAAATAGAGATGCTCACACAGCAGCAATCGACCTACGAGCAAAGAGTTTCAGCGCTCATGAGTCTCCTTCAAAGAAAAGAAGGAACCATTCAAGAGAATATCTCAGCCTTTCAAGAGATATTGAAAGATGAGGAAAAAAGAGAAAAAGAACGTCAGACATTGCACGTATCCATTCAACATGTAGAGCAGCAGCTGACAACATTAGAAGGAGAAGTTCAATATTATGAAAAACAAACGGACGAGCTTTTTCGAAAAGTAGAAGCAGCGTCAAAAGAAGATTATCATGTCCTATCTCATCTATCCAAAGAATACCGGGAGCTGCTGTACAATTTGCAGCAGCTGAACCAAGAGCTGCACAAAAGCGGTTATATAGATGAGGAAGAGGTCATTGTCCGTAAAGGTTTACGCACCCTTGAGGAGCAGTGTGCACAAGCAAAAAGACATCTGAATGACATGCAAGAGAATGTGACGAATATGAAAAAACGCTTGGCAGAATTAGCAGTTGAAATACGCCAAATAGAAGCATCAGGTACAGTGTCTGATTTGACTCATCAGCTTGCTGTAGAGCAGGAGCAGGCAAAGCATCTAGCGAAAAAATGGGCGGCTATTCAGCTCGTTCGTTCCGTCATTCGAGAGAAACTCAATGAGCATAAAGAAACGAGGCTACCAGCACTCCTCCAAACAGCTTCCCGATTTATTCAGCCGTTAACGAATGATCGATATGAAGTGATTTTATTTTCTGCCGAAGATGACCGGCTGATTGTGAAACGGAGGGATGGACGCCTATTCCGCCCGGAGGAGCTTTCACAAGCAACATGTGAGCAAATTTATCTCTCGATTCGTTTTGCACTTGCTTTGTCCCACCAGCAAGATTGTCAGCTCCCATTTATGATGGATGACAGTTTCGTTCACTTTGATCATGTCCGTCTAGACAGGGTGCTGGAGCTGATGAATGAACTCACTCGTTTTGAAACACAGCTGTTTTATTTCACTTGTCATCATTATATGAAACAAGCAGCGGAAGACGGGCAGATTACGAGCTTAGCAGTGGAATGATTGACAAATTATGACTTATGTTATACTTATATGAGCAGAAACATGGAAGGAGCATTTATTGAATGGCTAAAGGGATCATGACCTATGACGTCGGCGAACAAGTTGACCTGCATTTATTAATTAAATCATCTACTAAAGGGATTGCGAGTAATGGCAAACCATTTTTAACGTTAATTCTTCAAGATCAAAGTGGAGATATTGAGGCGAAGCTATGGGATGCAAAGCAGAATGATGAACTCACATATGCTGCGCAAACCATTGTGAAGGTAGTAGGTGATATTCATCATTATCGCGGAAGGAATCAGCTGAAGCTTAGGAATATACGTCCTGTTGCTGAAAACGAGCAAATCCGCATTGATGATTTTCTAGAAACAGCTCCTATTCCAAAGCACGATATGATGGATACCATCATGCAATATATTTTTGATATGAAAAACCCTAATATTCAGCGTGTCACAAGACATTTGCTGAAGAAATATGGACAGGAATTCGCTGATTACCCAGCAGCTACGAAAAACCATCACGAGTTTGTTTCGGGTCTTGCCTATCATGTGGTATCGATGCTTCATTTAGCGAAATCCATTGTTGATCTATACCCATCACTAGATCGAGATCTTTTATATTCAGGGATCATTCTACATGATTTAGGTAAAGTCAAAGAGCTTTCGGGTCCTGTCTCCACCACATATACAGTAGAAGGGAACTTAATTGGCCACATTTCTATTATGGTGACAGAAATTGCGAAAGCCGCAGAGGAGCTCGGCATTGATTCTGAGGAAATTCTGATTCTGCAGCATTTAGTGCTGAGTCATCATGGAAAAGGGGAGTGGGGCAGTCCTAAACCACCAATGGTGAAGGAAGCCGAAATTCTCCACTATATAGATAATTTAGATGCAAAAATGAACATGATGGATCGTGCGCTTGAGCATGTGAAGCCAGGAGAATATACAGAGCGTATTTTTGCACTAGAGAATCGTTCGTTTTATAAACCAACCTTTCACAATGAATCCTCATGATAAAACGCCCGTTTGATGCGGGCGTTTTTTTTCATAACTTGTCTTCTTTTCGCATAAGCATGTAACACAAAGGAAGAGAGATTAGTCCTGAAAAAGGAGGCGAAGACAATGTTATTTTTTCCATGGTGGGTATATGCATGTATCATTGGTATTATCTTTTGTGCCTATAAATTAATGACGACAGCCAAAGAGGAACAAGAGATTGATCAATCCTTTATTGAAAAAGAGGGAGAAATCTTTATCGAACGAATGGAGCAGGAGAGAGAGCGTAGACGTCAAGGACAGCAAATGAAACGATCCCAGGAAACGGCGAAGCATGAGGACCATTCGATTGCATAATCAATAAGAATAAAAAAAACCCCTCTACAAGTTCATGTAGAGGGGTTTTTCGTTCATTATTGGTTTGGTGTTTGTTGTGTGGTTTGCTCAGATTTTTCTTTGAATGTATTTTCAAGTTCTTTATCTTTTACTTTCACATCAGCATCTTTCACCAATTTGTTTAAGATCGTTTGAATTTCATTGTTATCTGCTTGTTTTTGATCAAGCAGTTCTTTTTTCAAGTCTGCTTTCATGTCATCGTATTTACCGCGTTCTTCGGTCTTTTTAATGATATGGTAACCAAATTGAGATTTTACTGGTTTGCTGATTTCATTTACTTTTAGTTTGAAGGCAGCTTTACTGAAGTTCTCATCCATTTGGCCTTCTTTTGCGAACCAGCCTACATCGCCGCCTTGTGCTGCTGAAGCAGTGTCAGTTGAATATTCAGATACAAGGTCATCCCATTTTTCGCCTTTATCTAATTTCTTTTCTACTTCATCTGCTGTTTTCTTGTCAGCAACTAAAATGTGGCTTGCGCGGATTTTTCCTTTTAGGTCATCGTAATACGCTTTTACTTCTTTGTCAGTGATTTTGATGTTAGCTTTGGCAGCCTTTTGAGTCAGCAGCTCATATTTTACTTGATCTTTGATGTAATCTTTTCCGAATTCATCTTGAAGTTGTTTTAAACGATCTTCACCAAGTGTCTTTTTATATTCTTCCAATTTCTTATCAATTTCTTTATCTGATACTTTGTATTTGTCAGCAAGAACCTTTTGTTGAACAAGTAGGTTTAAAGCATCTCCACCTGCTTGTTTCTTAAGTGTTGTATAAAGCTCTTCTTTTGTGACATCTCCTGATTTTGTTGTTGCGATCACTTCTTTGTCACCGCTACTGCATGCGCCAAGAGTTAAAACACTTACTGCTGTTACAGCTGCTAAAGCCATTTTTTTCATTCAAAAAACACTCCTAATCTTTCCAATTTATTTATCATTGCTTGTATCATAACATATTGTGACATGCTGTAAAAAGAAATGCAAATGGGAGGGCATTCGTCTAGTCAAATTTTTGCGACCAACATACACATATATTGATCACAAAAAGGAGGCTGAATTATATGGGAGCAGGATATTCTAATGGGTTTGCTTTATTGGTCGTGCTATTCATTTTGCTGATCATCGTTGGTGCAGCATATCTTTATTAATTAAATCGCTGTGACAGAAAGGAGCCGTCCTGCCATGCGTGCGGGCGGTTCTTTTTTAAAACGATGACAAGTGCCTAAACGTTTTAAAATTTTCTGCATACACTGAGCTTAGAACAGAGGAAGAACTGGCAGGAGGTGTTTTCACATGGGAGGAGAAGTCTTTGCTGGCGGTTTTGCACTAGTCGTCGTGTTATTCATCTTATTGATCATTATCGGTGCATCTTGGATTTGCTAATAAATCATCATACACAAAAAGCTGCCATCAAACAGGCAGCTTTTGCTTTGATCTTAAATAGATATGGTAATTTCAACAAATGATGAGATCAGTAAGATCAGTATCGATACATTGATAAAGCGAAACACCTTATCTTGCCGTTCTTCAGGAATCTCTCTGACAAGGCATAATGTATTAGTAAGCCTGTTTATTGAATACACAATAAACGCGGCAAAGACGATGAAGTAAAATAAAACTATCGGAGATCCCCCCTCTCTATGCTATTCCCATACTACATTACCAAATTTTTTATGAAAAAGATAGAAGTTGGCTTTAAAAACCTCATGATGAGGAAGTTGGGTCAACTAAAATATCAAACTCGTCTTGGGCTTGATCAATGATGCATGATTTTGGCGCTTTTAGCAGTTTCCAAGCAAATAAAAAGTCAGGCAAACAATAGCCTGCATGAATACTTGCGATCATGATAAAATAGTGTGCGTACATTGGAAATGCCATTCCTAAAACAAAGTAAACAGGTGAGATGACACAAAACGGGCTGAGCAGTGAGAAAAGCATCACTCTCTTAGGCACGCGCTGCCAGCAATTTCGTTTAAATAACGTCATTTTTTTCTTATGTTTCATGACTGGGATCAAGTGAACCACGCGGTGGACAAGCAATGTCGCAAGTAAAAGCACGACAAAAAGTGGTGCATTGTGACTGCTGAGTCTCGTTTCAGGATGAGTCAGTTGAAAACATAAAAATGCCATAATGAAAAAAAATACAGTCAGACATATGGCTGAAATCATCATTCTCGTATAACCATAATCTTTTTCAAGATTAATGGTCTTCCAACAATTCATTTTTCATCCTTCCAATCTCAAAAAAACTAATTGAATATCTCAAGATAATTTACTCTTCCTGAGGATAAAAATCAATGGTTTTCAAGAAAAAAAATAAATTGTTACATTCATATGGAATAAAGAGAGGAAACTTTGGGTTTTTCAAGAAAAAAAGACATAAGAGGGAGGTTCGTCTCTTTCGTCAATGAGTAATTTCGGCTAAAATAGAGTGACTAAGAGAAAGAGGGAACGTACATGAGTATTGAGGAACGAATGAGCCAGCTCGAATATTATATGGAACTGTTACTGACGGCGACAGATATGAGCCGTTATCCATATTATGCGCTATTGATCCGGCAGCGTGTATCGAAAGAAGAGGCAAAGGACATTGAGCGTATTTGTGCTGAGCTCTCAGATGAAATGGACAAGCAAAAAGCACAAGGCTACGTCATGTTCGACGATCTCCTTGCGCTGTTTGCGGGACAGTTAATTGAAAAGCTGGATGTTCATGAGACGATTTTTGCTTTGCATGATCAAGGGCTGTTTCAGCCGTTAATGAATGAATTTATAAAGATCATTAAACAATTTGATTTGCTTTAGCCGCTTTTTCCTCTGCTGAGTCTTCAAGTTCTTCAGGCTTTTTCGTGACTTTCCCACGTTCATTCAAAAAGTCCTTCTCAATGTTTGAAAACGATTTCTCAAAAATCTCCATGAAATCCTCACCATAAATGTTTCGGATAATACACATCATTTCTAAAATTTCAGGGAACTTTCCGTAAATGTCATGAAGCGGCTGTGCGCCTTTGACAATACCAGTTCGGGCCGGGTCGTAATCTTCGAGTAGTTTATGGAATGTCTCTTCGCCTTTTGGCGTTAGTTCAATATACGTATTGCGTTTATCGTTTAACTTTTTAGAAAATTTTAAAAATCCTCTTTCCTCTAATTTTTTAGAGAAGTTAAACGCCGTTGATACATGCATGACGCCAAACTTTGCAATTTCTGATATTGAAGCTCCTTTTAATTGATACGCAATCCACAAAATATGATGTTCATTGATATTTAGGTTATACGGTTTGATCCACTGCTGCCAGTCCTTTTCAATGGATTTCCAAAGAGCTTTGCTCAATTGGGCCATTCTTTGACTGAATAAAAGTGCTTCTTTTACATCGAAAGGCTGTTCCGAATGATTCATCCATTTCACCTACTTCTCTTTTTCTTGTAATTCTATTATGCCAATAAAATAAAGATTAATAAAGCTGAAAATTCAAGAATTTTTAAAAGTCATGAAAAACATTGACAAAATAACCTTTTTTCAACAAAAAAAGTGCGGGATACGCACCCCGCACACTTTTGTAAACGAATATTTTTTTGTGAGTATATTAGTTTTGTAAGGTTTTCTCCAGTTGTTTGAGCTTTTCCTCAATTTCCTGAATTTCCTTTTGTAAGTCCTGCTGATGAGGTTTGATTTCCTCGCGCCATTGCTGAATGGATGTTTGCAATTCAGTTCCGACCTCTTTAATGACCTCAGCACTTTCTTTTGCGGTTTCAACAATCTGCTCTTTTAAAGCTTGTCCATCTCTTTTTAATCTTGTCAGCGTATCTTCGAATTTGTCATAGCCGTCTTTCATCTTTCCGCGTACATCTCTGCCAGAAGAGGGAGTCGTCAGGAGCACTGCCGCACCTCCGAGGAGACCGCCTACAAATAATCCTGTTAATAAAGAACGTCCACTAGCCATTCCAATCACCTCTAGTCAAATTTTACACATTCGCATGTTCTCTCTGAGCTGACGATCAGCTTCATTGAACTTCCATACATAGCTTGCTTTATTTTAGCATACTTTTGAAGAAAAGGGAGGGGAGAAGGTTGTCTGTCTTTCTGTTCGTTTTTACGTGTATGTGTGTGATTTTCGCAGGTGGTTCTATTCATTATGTAAGGCAGCTTGGGTATGCAGGGTCTTATCCGCCAAAACATGTATTAAGACAAAAAGCAATTGTGTGTGCAGCAGGTGCAGGGATTTCGCTCTCCATTTTGCTGCTTACCCTTTTTCTTTTATAGAAGCATGAAAAAAACCTCTTCATCTAATGAAGAGGTTCCAGCATGTAGACAAACCCTCGCATTCTTTGTCAGTCCTGCGTGCTGGTGCTCACGAATGTCAAATTCGCTCCGCGCCAGTACTCGTCCTTCCTAGACTTCAAGGGCTTTCAATCATGCTGAAAAGAAGACAAAGGGCTAAAATAAAGAATCATTTTAGCCCTTTGTCAACAATATGAAAAAACCTCTTCATCCAATGAAGAGGTTCAGTTATTCGTTAAGCGACTTCAATCATTCTTGCACGCTTTAATATGGACTGAGCAATCGGGAAGACAAATACCATAGCTATCGTATTGATCACAGTTGCTGGCAGGACAACACCTACAAGAAGTGCTGGTAACGCAGCCGGCAGTCCAGTAATCAGTAAAGCGGCAGATAGGAAAATCACGCCCGATACGACGGTCCCAACAGCGGTGAGTACAGCGGTCAGAACGACTTTGTTCTTGATCTTCTGGCAAGATAAGAAAAGGGCTAAGAAGATAAAGGCTGTCACCGGTTTATCAATCATATTGGGAATTTGTCCGCCTGGAAAACCTGTTGTCAAAGCGGAAATGACCCCAGTGACTAGGGCGATCACAACGACATGCTGTACCTTTGGAAAAAGGATGATGCTTAAAAACATCATGACCAGCATCATATCAGGTTTCATTCCGAAAAAGATGGGCGGGAAAATCGTATGCAAAACAGCTCCCATTGCTGCAAGCAATGACATAATCACTAATTCTTTTGTTTTCATTTCTATGCTCTCCTCTGCTAAGCTCTTAGAACTCTCCAATAATATGGCTGATCATTTATTGCAAGAGTCATGACTTTATATTTCTCGTTATTATAACAAATTTATTTCACGATAGAAAAGCCTTTTTACTCATTTTCTTGCTGGAACTTTTTCATAAAGTCCGCAAGCTTTTGGCAGTCTTCTATAGAGACGGCGTTGTAAATCGAGGCTCTGCACCCGCCAACAGAACGATGGCCGGCGAGTCCAACCATTTGTTCTTGTTTTGCTTTCTCCACAAAGGATGCAGTGAGTGCATCATCACGCAGGGTAAACGTGACATTCATATGTGAACGGCTGTCAGCACGTGCATGTCCTTTGTAAAAACCGCCGCTTTGATCAATCGTATCATACAGAAGCGCTGCTTTTTGTTCATTGCGTTTTTCTGCTGCTTCTACGCCGCCCGCCTGTTTCACATGCTCCAAGACAAGGGACAGCATGTAAATCGCAAAAGTCGGTGGTGTGTGATAAAGAGAATTGGCTTTGGCATGTGTTGAATATTTTAAAATTTTAGGTGTGCCGCTTTTTTCTTTCTCTAATAAACGTTTGCGCGCGATCACAATCGTGATACCAGAAGGCCCTAGATTTTTTTGTGCCCCGGCATAAATGAAATCAAATGAAGACACGTCTATTTTTTTGCTGAGAATATCACTGGACATGTCGGCAATAAGCGGGAGTGACGTGTTCGGGAACGTTTTCCACTGAGTACCGAAAATGGTATTGTTCGATGTGATGTGCAAGTAAGCACCGTCATTTAAAACGGACGCATCTACATCTGGAATATACGAATAGTTGTCGTCTTCACTTGAGGCAAACACTGATGTTTCACCAAACCCTTTTGCTTCTGACAAGGCTTTCTCTGACCAAGCACCTGTTTGGATGAAATGAGCCGTTTCGCCTTCATGTAAGAAGTTCATCGGAATCATTGCAAATTGAAGACTTGCCCCGCCTTGTAAAAAGAGGACCTCATAATCTTCTGGAATGTCCATCAATTCTACCAAGAGTGCTTTCGCTTTATTGTGGACTTCTTCATACTCACCGCTGCGATGAGAAAGTTCCATCACAGACATCCCGGTTTGTTTAAAATCAACAAGTTCTTCCTGTGCTTTTTGAAGCACTTCTAGCGGCAGCGCCGCCGGACCAGCATTAAAATTCGTCGTTCGCTTCATCACAATCTCTCCCTATTTCTCGCGTTAATGGATCAAAAGATAAAACCATCCTATCACAAATTTGAAGCATTTGGACAAAAAATTTGAATCGTCCTAAATATCTTACGATTCAGAGGATAAGCACAGAAAAGAGGCGAAAAAAAGAAAAACCTCATCAATTAAGATGAGGTAAGGCGCGTATGGATGGCAGAAGAAATGTCTTTTAAATCCTCTGATGTATATTGATCTTGGTGAGATTTCCATACGGCACCAAAGCCGTCGCCTTTGCCATAACGCGGAATAATATGCATATGGTAATGGAACACAGATTGTCCGGCTTTTTCACCGTTGTTGTTCAGAAGGTTTAAACCAATTGGTTCAAATTCTTGTTTGATGGCTCTAGCGATTTTTGGAATCGCTTGGAAGTAATGATTAGACACTTCTGGTGTCATGTCATAAATGTTTTCTTTATGTATTTTCGGGATTACAAGGGTATGTCCTTTTGTTACTTGGCTGATATCAAGAAAAGCCAATACATGCTCGTCTTCATATACTTTTGCACATGGAATGTCTCCATCAATGATCTTGCAAAAAATGCAGTCGCTCACGCCATGTCACTCCTCATTATTTTTCCTTTATCGTATCACAAAAAGAAGCAAAAAAGAAAACAGGACAAGCGAACTCCTTTGGTCGCTCATCCTGCTCCTGCAGAAGAAATGCTGATGCTTTCATTTGATATGCCTTTTGAATTCTTTATTTACTGAAATAAAGAATTCATATGCCTGCTATTTCTGCCGTAAACACCTCATTTGACGTTTTGGTTCGTCGTATACATATTTGTATAGGACACAAAAATCAAGAATCAGTGAAGCAAAACAGAAGCTAAGGTTTTTAGATGAAAAACCAACTTGTCATGCGGTTATTGCCTTTAACAAACACCTCATTTACGTATTGGTCATCAAGTTCATTTCTTCTACATACATTATGATGACCAGTATGCCGATGTTTTATTCATGAGTTGTCTATAGGTAAACATTTCAAATTGTCTTTCGTTTTTGGTACTATAAAGGAAAAAAGAAAGAAAGGAACGAACTGATGTCCCTTCTAACTGTAAAAGATGTAACGGGTGGATATACAAAGAATCCCGTTCTGAAAAATATTTCATTTGAATTAGAAAGAAACCAAATCGTTGGTCTCATTGGCTTAAACGGGGCGGGAAAAAGTACAACCATTCGTCATATTATTGGATTAATGAAACCTCATAAAGGGGTCATTGAGCTGAACGGACGAACCCTTCAAGAAGATCAAGAGGCGTATCGTTCACAATTTACGTTTATTCCAGAGACACCTGTCTTATATGAAGAATTAACGTTAAAAGAGCATTTAGAGCTGACAGCGATGGCTTACGGCCTTTCAAAAGAACAATTAGAAGAACGTCTGCCGTCTTTGCTGAAGGAATTCCGAATGGAGAAGCGATTGAAATGGTTCCCTGCTCATTTTTCTAAAGGGATGAAGCAGAAGGTGATGATTATGTGTGCGTTTCTTGTGGAGCCAGAGTTGTATATTATCGATGAGCCGTTTTTAGGGCTTGATCCGCTTGCGATCAACGCATTATTAGAACGGATGAATGCGGCGAAACAAAACGGCGCAAGTGTTCTGATGTCAACGCATATTTTAGCCACAGCGGAACGTTATTGTGATTCCTTTATTATTTTGCATGAAGGGGAAATTAGAGCGAAAGGAACACTGACAGAACTAAGAGAGCAGTTCAACATGAGAGATGCGACACTCGATGATCTTTATTTGGAATTAACAAAGGAAGAAAGCTATGAGTAAAACAACGCAAACCATTTGGAAATCACGATTAGAAGAACACGTACAAGAAACAAGAAAATATTTAAAATATATGTTCAACGATCATCTTGTGATTGTGCTCATTTTTTTCCTTGCAGGCGGGGCGAGCTGGTACAGTAATTGGCTGAAGCATATTCCAGCTCACTTCCCATCCTATTGGGTCATGGCAGTTGTTTTCTCATTGGTCCTGACTAGTTCTTACGTGCGAACGTTGATCAAAGAGGCAGATCTTGTGTTTATGCTTCCTTTGGAAGCTAAGATGGACCCTTATTTAAAACAAGCGTTTAACTTTAGCTTCATTTCTCAGTTATTTCCTTTGATTGCCGTGTCCATTATTGCACTTCCGCTATATTCGGCTGTCTCCTCAGGCGATCTGATGCTATATGTGCTCATTTTGGCGCAAATGATCTTAATAAAAGGTCTGAATACAGCGATTCAGTGGAGAATCACTTATTTTCAAGGGAAACATGTCAGATGGATTGATGCAGTGATTCGTTTTCTGCTCAATACAATGTTAATGTATACCGTTTTACAAGCAGCTTATGCCATTGCCATCGTCTTTTATCTTTTATATGCTGTCTATCTCATTTATCTAACAAATGCAGTAAAAAAACAGCCCTTTCAATGGGAATTGCATATTTCTGATGAGTTAAAACGAAAACAGCGTTTTTACCGCTTGGCAAACTTATTTACGGATGTCCCTCATTTAAAGAAACAAGTGAAAAGAAGGGCGTATATGGACTGGGTCTTGCAGTTTGTTCCTTATGAACAGCGTAAAGCTTTTTCTTATATGTATGTGAGGGCGTTTTTACGTTCAAATGACTATTTTGGTCTTGTGTTTAGGTTAACCGTCGTGTTTGTGCTCATCCTCTTGTATACAGGTGCAGCAGGCTGGGTGGGGGCATTACTTGTCTTGTTTACAGTCTTTATCACAGGTGTACAGCTTGTCCCGTTAACAAAGCACTTTGCTCATCTGTCGTTACAGGCACTTTATCCTGTGTCTCAGCAAGAAAAAGATCGAAGCTTTTTTGTTCTCGTACGAAATGTACTCATTATCCAGTCAATTTTACTGAGCTCCGCCGTTTTCCCAGCAGGTGGATGGAAGGGAAGCGGACTTGCTCTTCTCATTTCATTGGTATTTGTGCTTGTCCTATTTAAGCCTTACGTACAAAGTAGATTAAAAAAGATGAGATAAGCATTTTTTACAGCGTGTGTATGATGTCACCAAGGAGGGAACTGGGATGAATGCAGCTGAACGGGAACTGTATGAAGAGGCCATTTTTTTTCAAATGCGTTTTTTAAGAAAACCATCCAAGATCGAGCGGTTTTCAAAAGGCGTTCAGCAGCAAGTGAATCGCCGAATCCCTGCTCGATTTCATCAAGTCATCACAAGTGCGGTGAAAACAATGGTTGAATCCACCGTATCAGGAAGCCATTTTACTTCATTTACAGTCATTGATGAACAATTGTCTATTGTAGAGCGAAATGAGCTGGCAAAGGAAAAGGTGACATATTATCAAAAGGCCGCTGCGATTGAAGGAATTGGCACAGGTGCGGGTGGATTGTTTCTCGGAATGGCGGATTTCCCTCTCCTTTTGAGTATTAAAATGAAATGTCTATATGAGCTTGCTTGTATATATGGATTCGATTTGTCTCAAAAAGAGGAAAGACTCTTTTTGCTTTGTATTTTTCAACTCGCCTTTTCAAGCAGTACACACCGTCAAAAAATGATGAAACTCATTGAAGAATGGGAAACAACCCGGGAAGAAATGGATTGGTATAGCTTTCAGCAGGAATATCGAGATTATATTGACCTTGTGAAGCTGTTTCAATTAATGCCTGTGGTCGGTGCCGCTGTTGGTGGGGTGGCAAATCATCAGCTGACAGGACAGCTTGGTGAAGTCGCACGCCATGTGTTTCACTTGCGTGTGTTGAAGGAATTGAAATAGAAAAGCCGCTGTTGGGCAGCGGCTTTTTTTCATTCATCGTAGGAAAGGACGGCATGAGCGAGTACCTTTGCTGCGACAGGCATTGCGTTTTCGTTAATATCAAATTTCGGATGGTGGTGTGGATACACATCTTGGCTGTTTTCTGGCATAGCGCCTGTGTAGAAGAAAGTACCAGGAACATGCTGAAGGTAGTAAGCAAAGTCTTCTCCGCCCATTTGGGTTTCTGCTTCTTTTACTTCTGTGACTCCTTCTGTCTGTTTGGCTATTTCTGCTATATATTCAGTTGGTGCAGGGTGATTTTTGACTGCAGGATAGCCTCTTACATATTCATAAGTATAAGAGGCATCGTGCATGTGGCAGACACCTTTCACCACCTGTTCAATTTCACGTTCAATGATATGGCGTGCACTCTCTTCAAAGGAACGTGCAGTACCTGTTAGCACGGCCGAATCTGCAATGACGTTAAAGGCATTTTCAGCGACAAATCCCCCTACAGATACCACCGCAGAATCAATCGGGTTGACTTTACGGGCCACGACCTGCTGAAGATTGGCTACAATTTGTGAACCGATGAGTACGGCATCTTTCGTCAGGTGCGGCTGTGCGCCATGTCCGCCTTTCCCTTGCACTTGAATAGAGAAACGATCGGCGGCTGCCATAAAGTTCCCGCTTTTATAAAGAACAGTGCCGCATGGCTCTGAGGACCAAAGGTGGGTGCCGAAAATGACGTCAACACCGTCTAAACAGCCATCTTCAATCATTGGTTTCGCACCGCCGGGGGCATATTCTTCAGCGTGTTGATGAATGAGGACGATTTTTCCTTTTAATTGATCTCGGTGCTCATGTAAGATCTTCGCTAAGACGAGAAGTGTTGCTGTGTGGCCATCGTGACCGCATGCGTGCATGACGCCAGGTTTTGTTGAACGGTAAGGTACATCCTTTTCATCATGAATGGGAAGTGCATCAAAATCAGCTCTCAGTGCAATGGTCGGTCCAGGGTAAGCTCCTTCAATAAAAGCGAGTACACCATGTCCGCCTACATGTGTGCGTGTTGGGATATGTAATCTGTCATAATATTGAGCGATGTAAGCACCTGTTTCCTCTTCCTGAAAAGAAAGTTCTGGATTCATATGGAGATGGCGTCTAATTTCAACCATTTCCTCATATTGTTCATCAAGACGTTCATTGATCCTTTTGTGTAAAGTGGATACTGTCATTGATCCGAAAACCTCCTTTAGGCTCTTTTACTGATTGTATGGTAATTGTTAGAATCTTTCAACAGAAGAGGATGTCGAGAATGACAGAAAAGGTCATTTTACATAAAAGTCGAAGGTTAAGTATGAAGCTTGAAAAAGGGGGAGTGGCATTGGGAAGCTGTCCAAATTGTTCAAAAGCATTTTCTTTCGTCGAAAAATTTCATTTATCACATACGAGAATGATGCTGTGTCCAAGCTGCCGGCATCAAATCAAAGAAACGTTCGTTTCAAAGATGAGCTTTTTGATGATTTGTTTGATTCCACTGTTGGTACTACTTATTCAGATGAAAGGTGCTTCACCTATGTTAAAATGGCCCATCTTATTAGGATGGATCTTGCTGAATTTTTATGTACTTCAGCCAATCATTCATCGGTACGAGCTTAGAGATAAGCGTTGAAAGCCCAGCAGTAGAAGGGCTTTTTTTTATGAAAAAAAGAAGTGCGAAGAGCAGCACTTCCCAGCGTGTAGACAAACCCTCGCATTCTTTGTCAGTCCTGCGTGCTGGTGCTCACGAATGTCAAATTCGCTCCGCTCCAGTACTCGTCCTTCCTAGACTATCAAGTTCATTTTAGCCCTTTGTCAACAATCTAAGAAGTGCGAAGAGCAGCACTTCTTTAATGGTCTATGACGGCATGATAGGATGTCAGATAGGCAGGACGAGAGAAGATGGAGCCAGTATCCTCGTGCGGCTGAAAGAACGCTTCTGACTCTTGAAAGTCTTGAAATAAGTCTTCAGATTCCCAAAGGGTCAATATCAAGTACACTTCTTCATCCTTTTTTGGTCTTAACACACGAAGCGCCTGAAAGCCGCGCTGGTGCTCTGACATGTTTGTTTTTTTCTGAAAGGTGGATTCAAAAAGCGCTCTGCTTTCGAGCTTTACAGGAATATGATTCAGCGTGACAAAGCCAGATTGGACGAGCTCACCTTTTGTATAAATCACATCATAGGCATGGGGGGCTTTAAAGACTGTCTCACCCTCCGTTTCATGAAAAAGAGCCGCTTGTTCCTTACCGACCGTATAAAGCAGATTTTCAAGATGATGTTTTTTTGCGATTTTTTGCAAAAAGTCTGCTGTTCCATATGTAATATAGAAATTCATCTAAACCGCCTCCTGCTTGATAGTATAACAAAAGAATGATATATAATTCTTTGGTAGTCAATCCATAAAACATATTATGAAGCAATACATCCCATACTATCCGTATAAAGGAATGAGGTGACCTAATTTGAAGAAAAAGAAGATAATCATTCCATTAGTCATTGCAGGAAGTACAATCGTGCTTTCATTTATTGGCTATCTGACCATTTTATTTTTAGGACATTATGTCATAGATGAGAAGAAGCTCGTTTTTCACGCTTCCTCGAAAATCATTGATCAGAATGGAAAAGAACTCACAAGCATGTATTCAGAAAATCGGGACCCTGTGTCATTAAAAGAGGTCCCAGATAAAGTGGCGAAAGCTTTTGTTGCTGTAGAGGACAAGCGCTTTTATGAGCACCACGGAATTGATGCACAATCGATTTCAAGGGCGGTTTATCGAGATATATTAGCAGGTGGAAAGGTAGAAGGCGGCAGTACCATCACCCAGCAGCTCGCCAAAAATATCTTTCTCACAAATGATAAAACGTTTCTTCGAAAAACAAAAGAAGTCATTATTGCGATCAATTTAGAAAGAGGTTATTCAAAGGACAAGCTGCTTGAAATGTATTTGAATCAGCTTTACTTTGGTCATGGCGTCTATGGGATCCAAGCAGCGGCCAATTACTATTTTAGTAAAGATGTAAAAGATCTCACTGTCAGTGAAGGAGCTACACTTGCTGCCATGCCAAAGGCACCTTCAACGTATTCCCCTGTTCTACACCCAGATAAAAATAAACAAAGACGGGATACCATCCTGAATTTAATGAATGAACAAGGATATTTGTCTTCTACAGAAACAGTTGAAGCAAAAGGAAGAACACTTGGTATTCATTTAAAAAAGAAATCAGAAACCCCTTGGGTGGACAGTTATGTAGATCTCATGATTAAAGAAGCAGAATCACAGTATTCGATTTCGCATGAACAATTGCTTCAAGGCGGCTATACCATTACGGTACCAATCGATATGAATTTGCAAAAAGTTGCCTATGATGCGATGAAAAACAATCGTTATTTCCCGGGAAAAAGCGGGTCACCTGAAGGCAGCGCTGTGTTTATTGACAACGCATCTGGTGGTGTAAAAGCAGCAATAGGCGGACGAGAATATCAGGCAAGAGGCTATAACAGAGTCACAGCTGTTAGACAGCCTGGTTCTGTCTTTAAGCCGATCGCAGTATATGGTCCAGCGATGCAGGAGAAAAAATTCAGACCGTATTCACTGCTTGAGGACAAGGAAAAAAGCTATGACGGCTATTCTCCAAAGAACTACGATGGACAGTACGAGGGCAGGGTCACGATGGTAGAGGCTCTCATGAAAAGTAAAAATACGTCTGCCGTATGGACGTTAAGCCAGCTTGGCATCGATACCTCTAAATCCTATCTTGAGAAAATGGGAATGGATATTTCGGATAAAGGACTTGCCATAGCGCTTGGCGGGTTAGAAAAAGGGGTTTCTCCATTGCAGATGGCTGGAGCATTTCATACATTTGCAAATGAAGGCGTCTATAAAAAGCCATTCTTCATTCAGAAAATCACGAATGATGATGGTGAAACCGTTGAAAAAAATCGAAACAAAGAAGAACGAGTGTTTAGCGTACAAAATGCTTGGAATATGACAAGAATGCTTCAACAGGTCGTCAAAGGCGGAACCGCTCAGAGCGGATCATACGCTGGAGATTTGGCTGGTAAAACAGGCACAACTACGTATTCCGGTGTCAAAGGGGCAACGAAAGATGCTTGGTTTGCTGGCTACACGCCTAGTACAACAGGGGCAATCTGGATGGGGTATGACAAAACGGATAACAGTCATTATTTAACTGGCGGCAGTCAGTATCCAGTGCAGTTAATGAAAGATATTTTAACGACCGCTCAAATAACCAATGAAACATTCCAAAAACCAGAGGGAATTAAAGAACTTCAATCGCCAATCCATTTAGAAGGACTGTCAGGCTTTGAAGCACGTTATGCATTTAAAATCAAAGGGCTCTTTACATTGGAGCTGTCATGGGATGAACAGGAAGACAAACGCGTTGAATATCGTATTTATGAAAAGAGAAATGGAAGCGAGACCCTGATCGACTCAGTAACAGGAACAAACAGCTACACAATGCCGTATGCAAATGTGTTTTCAGATGTGCAGTATAAAGTTGTTCCATACAATACTCAAACACAAGAAGAAGGCGAAGGTAGTGCTTATATCAAGCCAGAGGCTTTTGGACGTTAATATTCGGCGATTTTTTGAACATTGAGCCGCTTTAGTATACCGAGCCTTGAAAAAGCGGTATAGTAAAAGCAGTGTTTGAGCCTTATACAAAGAGAGTGTGAGGCGAAAGGTGGAATGAAAGGTAATGGGAAAAACGAAGGCTTTTAATGACACGTTCTTAAAGGCGTGCAAAGGGGAAAAAACAGACCATGTACCGGTTTGGTATATGAGACAGGCAGGACGCTCGCAGCCTGAATATCGTGCCCTTAAAGAAAAATACGGGCTATTTGAAATTACGCATCAGCCAGAGCTATGTGCTTACGTAACAAGACTTCCTGTAGAACAATATGGTGTAGATGCCGCTATTTTATATAAAGATATTATGACTCCGCTTCCAGCTATTGGAGTGGATGTTGAAATTAAAAATGGAATTGGACCAGTGATTGACTCGCCTATTCGGACAAAGGCAGATATCCAGCGTCTTGGAGAGCTTCATCCTGAAGAAGACCTGCCATATGTGCTTGATACGATCAAGCTGTTAACAGAGGAGCAGTTGAATGTTCCGCTGATTGGTTTCGCAGGTGCACCTTTTACGATGGCAAGCTATATGATCGAAGGCGGTCCATCTAAAAATTATCATAAAACAAAGGCGCTCATGTACAGTGAGCCAGAGACATGGATGCTTTTGATGAATAAATTAGCCGATATGACGATCACATACATACGCGCTCAGGTAAAAGCAGGCGTCCGAGCATTTCAAATCTTCGACTCTTGGGTTGGCGCTTTAAATGCAGCAGATTACCGGACCTTCATTAAGCCTGTCATGCAGCGTATTTTCACAGAGCTGAAGTCTGAAAACGTACCAATGATTATGTATGGTGTCGGTGCGAGCCATCTGGCGAAAGATTGGCATGACTTGCCGCTTGATGTCGTTGGACTGGATTGGCGTATGAGTATAGACGAAGCGCGAAAAGAAGGCTTAACAAAAACGTTACAAGGAAACCTTGATCCAACGATATTACTTTCTCCTTGGGAAGTGATTGAAGAAAGAGCAAAAGCGATTTTAGATCAAGGAATGAAATCAGATCAATTCATCTTTAACTTAGGTCACGGGGTATTTCCTGATGTCTCACCAGACACGTTAAAGAAGCTGACTGATTTTATTCACGATTATTCAGCTAAACATAAAAAGACATCCATCTAAATGATTTCAAATGATCCGAAGGAGTGTTGGTTGTGGAGAAAAAGAAAATGGGGCTACTTGTCATGGCATATGGCACCCCATATAAAGAAGAAGACATTGAACGTTACTATACACATATCCGCAGAGGCAGAAAGCCAGAGCCGGAGATGCTGCAAGATTTAAAGGACCGCTACAAGGCAATTGGCGGCATTTCTCCTTTATCAAAAATTACAGAACAGCAGGCAAATGGTTTGTGTGAACATTTGAATGAGATCCAAGACGAGATTGAATTTCATGTATACATTGGGTTAAAACACATCGAGCCTTTCATTGAAGATGCTGTCGCTGACATGCACCGAGATGGTATCACAGAAGCGGTGAGTATTGTCCTAGCACCGCACTTCTCCACATTTAGTGTGAAATCGTATAACAAACGTGCACAAGATGAAGCAGAAAAGCTTGGCCATCTGAACATTACTTCTGTTGAAAGCTGGTACGATGAGCCGAAGTTTGTGGACTATTGGGTGAAACAAGTGAAAGAGACGTATGCATCCATGAGTCAGGAAGAAAGAGATTCAGCAGTGCTGATTGTGTCTGCACACAGTCTTCCTGAAAAAATTATTGCAGCAGGGGACCCATACCCTGATCAGCTTGCACAATCTGCAAAAATGATTGCTGAAGGTGCAGGAATTGAGCATTATGAAATTGGCTGGCAAAGTGAAGGCAATACGCCTGATCCGTGGCTTGGACCAGACGTACAGGATCTCACGCGTGACCTATTTGAGCAAAAAGGCTATAAAACATTTGTATACGTGCCTGTTGGATTTGTCGCTGATCACCTTGAAGTGTTATACGACAATGATTATGAATGTAAAGTCGTCACGGATGAAATTGGTGCAGCCTACTATCGTCCAGAAATGCCAAATGCGAAACCAGCATTTATTGATGCACTGGCAGCAGTCGTATTAAAGAAGCTTAATGAAAGTAAGTAATCATATAAAAGAAGGCGATCCTATGCATGACAATCAAAAACACCTTGTCATCATTGGCGGTGGCATCACGGGTTTGGCCGCCGCCTTCTATTTGGAAAAGGAAATTGAAGAAAAAGGCCTTCCTCTCCAAATATCTCTTATTGAAGCGAGTCCTAGGCTAGGTGGAAAAATTCAAACATTATATAAAGACGGTTATATCATTGAACGTGGACCCGATTCATTTTTAGAAAGAAAGGTCAGTGGACCCCAGCTGGCAAAAGATGTTGGCCTATCTGATCAGCTCGTCAATAATGAAACAGGGCAAGCGTATGTATTAGTCAATGAAACCCTTCATCCGATGCCAAAGGGCGCTGTCATGGGCATTCCAACTCAAATCAGTCCTTTCATTACAACTGGGCTTTTTTCAGTTGCCGGAAAAGCACGTGCAGCGATGGATTTCGTTTTGCCAAAAAGCAAACAGACAGAAGATCAATCTCTTGGGGAATTTTTTAGAAGACGTGTGGGTGATGAAGTGGTGGAGAATTTAATTGAACCGCTACTATCAGGCATTTATGCTGGTGACATTGATCGCCTGAGCTTAATGTCTACCTTCCCGCAGTTCTATCAAACAGAACAGAAGCATCGCAGTTTGATTCTTGGGATGAAAAAATCACAGCAGCATGCTAAAGCTCAACAAGTGACAGCGAAAAAGCAAGGACAGTTCCAGACAATCAATCAAGGGCTGCAAGCACTTGTTGAAGCGGTCGAAAGTAAACTCAAGCTGACGAAGATTTACAAAGGGACAAAAGTGACCCAGATCGAAAAAGCCGAGGGAGGCTATGGCGTTCAATTAGACAGCGGTCAAACGCTTTTTGCAGATTCTGCCATTGTGACAACTCCTCACCAATCGATCTATTCCATGTTTCCAAAAGAAGCAGGGCTTGAGTACTTGCATGACATGACATCGACTTCTGTTGCAACAGTTGCACTCGGATTTAAAGAAGAAGATGTTCACAATGAATATGATGGTACTGGTTTTGTCATCTCAAGAAATAGTGATTTCTCCATTACAGCATGTACGTGGACAAATAAGAAATGGCCTCACACTGCACCTAAAGGAAAAACATTGCTCCGTGCATACGTTGGGAAAGCTGGCGATGAATCAATTGTTGAACAGTCTGATCATCAAATCGTGAGCATCGTGCTGGAGGATTTGAAGAAAATCATGGATATTAAAGCAGATCCAGAGCTGACGACAGTGACTCGCTGGAAAACAAGCATGCCGCAATATCATGTGGGTCATCAAAAAGAGATTTCGACGATGAGAGAAACGTTTAAGCAATCATATCCTGGTATTTATATCACGGGTGCTGCATTTGAAGGTGTTGGGATTCCTGATTGTATTGATCAAGGAAAAGCTGCCATCTCAGAAGCTGTATCTTATCTATTTTCATAAAAAACAAACTCCCTTTTCTGTCATGGAAAGGGAGTTTTTCATGTTCGTATGTTTAGAAAAGAGTGGTGAATAATAAAATTGAACAAAGTTGTTGCATCTGACGAAAAAGATGTGGTATATTACTTTCTGTACTTAATGACCGAAACGTTCAAATAGTCATTTTGGGAGTGAGATCATGAGTGTTGATAGGAGACAAATGATTTTAGATGGAGCAACAAAGGCGTTTACCCAGTTCGGGTATAAAGCCACGACAATGGACCTTGTAGCAAAGCTTGCTAACGTCGGAAAAGGAACGATTTATACCTTTTTTAAAAACAAAGAAGAGCTGTTCGATGAAATTTTCACATCACTGTTAATGGAGATGAGGAAAATTGCAGATGAAGCAATAGATGAGAAGAATAGTTTCTCAGAAAATCTTCACTTAGCACTCTTTGCAATATTAGAATTTCGAAAAAACCACCAACTTACAATTAAAATCTTTCAGGAAAATGCGGAGCTTGGCACATCAGCAGTGAAAGAAATGATTGAAAAAATGGAGCAGATGATCATTCGCTATATTAAAACAAAAGTAAAAGAAGCGATTGAAAAAGGCGATATCAAGCCCTGTGATCCTGAATTGACGGCATTTGTGATGGTGAAACTATATATTGCACTTATTTTTGACTGGGAAAAGCGATATGAGCCTTTAACAAAAGAAGAGGTCGCTGAATCGCTCGAGCTTTATGTACTAAAAGGACTGTCTGCAACAACATAATTTTTTTTGAGTTCAAATGACCGAATTCTTAATTTAGTCATTCATCAATGGGAGGAAAACAGCAATGAATTTAATTCGGAATCAATGGAAAGACATTGTGACGAGCAAAAAACTACTGATCCCGATTTTAGCTGTCTTATTTATTCCACTGATTTATAGTGGTGTATTTTTAAAAGCTTACTGGGATCCATATGGTACAGTTGATCAATTACCTGTAGCGGTTGTCAACTTGGATGAAGGCAGTCATTATGACGGCAAAACCCTTCAAGTGGGCGATGATTTAGTGAAGGAATTGAAGAAAAACGATAGTTTTAAATGGCATTTTGTTGATAGTGAAGAAAAGGCCATCAAAGGGTTAAATAACGAAGACTATTATCTTGTCGTCGAGATTCCGAAAGATTTCTCGAAAAATGCGAGTACAGTACTAGACAAACATCCGAAAAAATCGAATCTGAAATATTATACGAATCCAGGCGCAAACTATGCTGCGTCTCAAATTGCGAATAACGCCATTATCAAATTAAAAGATTCGGTTTCAAAGGAAGTCACAGAAAATTATGCAGAGGTCATCTTTGATAACTTCAAAACGATTGCAAAAGGATTAGATCAAGCAAGCGATGGAGCGAAGAAAATTGATGACGGAACAAAAAGCGCAAAAGACGGTAGCCAAAAGTTAAAAGACAATTTGGCGAAATTGGCAGAAGGAACGTTAACGTATAGCGAAGGTGTTCATCAGTTTGCAGGAAAAATGGGTGAACTGAACACTGGAATTCAATCTCTTGATAGCGGTCTTGGTCAGCTCTTAACAGGCTATCAAACGATTGATCAGAAATTTGGTGAACTTGGCACAGGAATTGATACATTGACCGAAGGGTTAAACACAAGCCGTGAAGGTCATGAGCAGCTTTCTTCTAAAATGCCGCAATTCACAGCAGGCATTGAGCAGCTGAACAATAAAGCACAGTCATTTTCAGAAAAAATCGCTGCTGTGGAGAAAGTATTGTCTTCACCTGAATTAGCGAATCTTGAAAAGATGGCGCCTAAGATTGATCAGGTGAAAAAAGATGCAAAAACGTTTAGTACCAAACTTGCTTCTTTAAAAGAAGCATTATCTAATCGAGATGCAAAAGTAAAAAGTATTATTCAAAACAGCTCGATGACAGATGAAGAGAAAAAGGCGGCAATGGATCAGCTAGACAGTCTTCCTACAATCGAACTGCCTGATTTGTCTGGTCTTGAGCAAAGCTTAGCGGCGCTGCAAGAACTGCCTGACGCAAGTGAAGTTCAGTCTGCGGTTGCATCTGCAAAAGCACAGCTACAGCAAGTCAAGCAGCTGCCAGAGAAAACAGAACAGCTGTATACATCAACAGTCGCCATACAAAATGCGATTGATCAAATGACATCTGGTACGAATAAATTGTATCAAGGTGCACTGAAGCTTCAAACGGGTCAAGGGAAATTACAAGATGGCCTGCAAACAGCAAATGGAAAGCTTGACACAGCGAAAAGTGGTGCGGATAAACTGGCAAATGGTTCAAGCCAGCTTAGTGCAGCATTGAATAAACTAGAAAGTGGATCAGCGAGTATCCAAAGCAACTCATCTAAACTAGCTGAAGGGTCAAAATCCCTTGATAAAGGATTAGGTGACTTAAAAAGTGGGACTGGAAAGCTTTCTGATAAGCTAAAAAGCGCTGCAGATGAAACAGGAGACATTGATGCGGGGCAGGACAACTACAATATGATTGCAAGCCCAGTCAAAACAGAGAATGATACAGCGAAAAAAATTGATAACTATGGAACAGGGCTCACACCATATATTTTATCAATGGGACTCTTTGTTGGAGCTCTAATGCTGACTGTTGTATTCCCAATGAAAGATCCTGCAGGACGCCCTAGAAATGCGTTTGAATGGTTTGTCAGCAAATATAGTGTGCTTCTCTTAGTCGGTATCTTGCAGGCAGTGATTGCAAGCTCCATGCTGATCTTTGGACTTGGACTTGAAGTGGAAAGCCTCTGGCGCTTCTATCTCTTTGCAATCATCGTCAGTCTGACATTCCTAGCGATCATTCAGCTTCTTGCGACGACGATGGGGAACCCAGGACGCTTTATTGCCGTCATTATCTTGGTTCTTCAGCTTGCAGCAAGTGCGGGTACATTCCCGCTTGAGCTTGTACCAAAATTCTTCCAAGTTATTCACAGTCTGCTTCCAATGACGTATACCATCAACGGATTTAGAACGATCATTGCAAGCGGTGATAACAGTTATTTATGGCACCAAGCAGCGATTCTTGGAACAGTAGCCATCATCATGATGGCTGCAACAACAGCATACTTTGCTTGGAACATAAGAAAAATGAAACAAGAAGAAGCATAATCAAAAAAACCTTTCTCTTTCCTGAGAAAGGTTTTCAGCGTGTAGACAAACCCTCGCATTCGGTGTCAGTCCTGCGCTTCGGTGCTCACGAATGTTAAATTCGCTCCGCGCCGATGCTCGTCCTTCCTAGACTGCAAAGGTTTTCTATCACGCTGAAAAGAAGACAAAGGGCTAAAATCAAGTTCATTTTAGCCCTTTGTCAACAATCTGAAACCTTTCTCTTTCATGAGAAAGGTTTTTCTATTAGAAATTAGACATCAGGAACCCGAAGCGATATATTTTAAGAAGGATGCTGAAAAAAAGCATGCTTGGAAATAATTTCTTTTAGATGAAGGAGGATATGCCGAATGACAACGGAAGTAAATGAAACGATTCAGCTTATTCAAAAGCTTGTGTCGATCCCAAGTCCATCAGGAAATACTGAGAAAGTGATTGGCTTTGTCGAACGTTTTTTACAAGATTTACATATTGAAACGAAGCGAAATCGAAAAGGCGGATTAATTGCCACCCTAAAAGGAACAGATGACAAGGAACACCGCATGCTGACAGCACATGTCGATACGCTCGGTGCGATGGTCAAAGAAATTAAATCAAATGGCCGGCTGCGTCTTGCACTCATTGGAGGCTTTCAATATAACTCGATAGAAGGCGAGTATTGTGAAATTGAAACAGTAACAGGCCGTACATACACAGGTACCATTCTGATGCATCAAACGTCCGTTCACGTATATGAGGATGCTGGAAAAGCGAAGCGAAATCAAGAAAATATGGAGATTCGCTTAGATGAAAAAGTGAAAAATGCAGACGATGTGCAAGCACTCGGCATTCAAGTAGGAGACTTTATCTCATTTGATCCTAGAGTGGAAGTGACATCTTCAGGTTTTATTAAATCAAGACACCTTGATGATAAGGCAAGTGTGGCGTTGTTGCTGAGATTGATTCACCGCATTCAAACAGAGAACATCACATTGCCGCATACGACACATTTCTTAATTTCAAATAATGAAGAAATCGGATACGGTGGGAACTCGAATATCCCGGAAGAAACGGTGGAATATTTGGCTGTTGATATGGGAGCCATCGGTGACGGTCAATCAACTGATGAATACAGTGTGTCAATATGTGTGAAGGATTCTAGCGGTCCTTATCACTATGGTCTGCGCAAACATTTAGCCGCATTAGCTGAGGCAAATAAGATCGATTACCGCCTTGATATATACCCTTATTATGGTTCAGATGCGTCAGCAGCGATTCGAGCAGGGCATGATATCATTCATGGACTGATTGGACCTGGCATTGACTCTTCGCATGCCTTTGAAAGAACCCATGAAGACTCATTGATTCATACGGCCAATCTTCTGTACCACTATGTTCAAAGCAAATTAATCACAGTATAAAAAAAGAACCCCGATCGCGGGGTTCTTTTTGATTAGCTTGAAAGTTGTGTTGGCTCAGGTACATCTTGTCCAGTCATCACGCGGTGTCCTTTTTCAGGGTCATATTGCCCTTCCCATTTAGACATCACGACAGCTGCAAGTGCATTACCAGTTAAGTTGACAACGGTTCTTGCCATATCCATGATACGATCAACACCTGCAATAAAGGCTAGACCTTCAGCAGGAACACCGATCGTTCCAAGTGTTGCAAGTAATACAACAAAGGATGTACCAGGAACGGCAGCCATTCCTTTTGATGTCACCATCAATACAAGGATTAGTGTGAGCTGCTGTACGATCGTGAGGTCAATGCCATATACCTGCGCTAAGAAAAGCGCCGCAATGGCTTGATACAAGACGGAGCCGTCCAGATTAAACGTATAACCAATTGGGATAACAAAAGAAACAATTCCTTTTGGACACCCGATGCGCTCCATTTTATCCATGACTCTCGGTAAAACTGTTTCAGAGCTGGATGTACTAAAGGCGAGAAGCATTTCGTCTTTCATGTAAGCAAGAAATCTGAAAATATTGACGCCAATCATCTTTCCAATAATTCCGAATACAACGATAAGGAAGAGAGCGAGCGCAAAATAAACAAGACCTACGAGCTTACCTAATGAAACGAGAGATTCAAGACCAAATTTTGATACTGTCACACCAATGAGTGCGAACACACCAAATGGTGCAGCTTTCATCACAACATTGACGACATGGAACATCGCATGTGACACACCTTCAAAGAAGGCGAGCACTGGTTTGCCGCGTTCACCAATCGCTGAAACGCCAAGTGCGAATAATACAGTGAAGAAAATAATCGCAAGCAAATCACCTTCCGCCAATGATTGGAAGAAGTTCGTCGGAACGATATGAAGGAACGTATCAGCAACTGATTTACTGCTTTGTTCTTTTTCCGTTTCAACATACTGGCTAATATCCTGTTTTTCTGTATGTCCAAAGTCAACGCCTGCACCTGGTTGAACAAAGTTCGCAAGCACAAGACCAAGGATGATCGCAAACGTTGTGATAATTTCAAAATAAAGAATGGTTCTAAAACCAAGCTTCCCTACTTTTTTACCATCACCCGCACCTGCAACACCTAAAATTAAGCTAGATACGACAATCGGAATGACAATCATCTTAATGAGTCGTAAGAAGAAGTCTCCAATTGGTTTTAAATATGTCTCAACACCAGGGTTACCGAAAAAGATCGCACCAACCACGACACCGAGAATAAGACCGATTAGGATTTGAGTAGCTAATCCAAATTTTAATTTTTTCATAGATTTCCTCCCTAACATATTCATTAAAGGAATATTCCCATTATATTAAGTTTTAATATATGAATTAAAGTATAACTAAAATTAAAGAGGTTCGTCCACGATTAAATTATATTAAGAAAATACAAAATTATTTGAAAAAATGGACACTTCGAACCCCCTTCGTTGTTTTAAGTCAATAAAAAGTGCCTTCCGAACTAAAAGTCATCATATGAAAATACTAAAAAACCCTTCTGTACCAAGGGTTTTACCTTTTTACCTATTTTTCAGAAAAAATAAAAAGCACTTTTGACTCCAACTGACGATGGAGGAAAAAAGTGCTTTTTTATTCTATTTATTACCTTATTTAAGATAACTTACTTGTGAGCATTCCTCACATTCATTACCGTAACACTCGTGCTGTTCCATTAAATCATTTCCACATTTTGTGCATTTTTTTGAAGGCAAATTTCTAAAAAACTCAGTGATTTTTCCTAGCATTTGTCATCCTCCAATACGTTTTATTGCTATCATTGTATTATAACAGATTAATAATTGTCAATCTGTTTTGTAACAATAGGCAAGAAGAATGCTTTTTTTATGAAAAATGGGTATATTGTAAGAAGGGGATTTTTTGAAAAGGAGGAAATATGACGATGAAATTAACCGTGATTGGCTGCTACGGAGGATTTCCAGCAGCTGGTGAAGCCACATCAGGTTATCTTTTTGAATCAGATGGTTTTCGTCTGCTTGTCGACTGCGGGAGCGGAGTTCTGTCAAAGCTTCAGCAATACATTGATATAGAAGAACTAGATGCTGTACTCCTTTCTCATTATCATCACGATCATATTGCAGATATCGGACCTCTCCAATATGCGAAGCTAGTGGGTTATCATTTAGGAAAAAGCAGTGGTCCGCTGACGATCTACGGACACACCGGGGATCAAGCAGCATTTCAGCGGCTCTCTGATGATGTACATACAAAGACAAAACCTTATCAGCCGGAAGAGGGCATTCAAATCGGACCATTTCAAATTGATTTTTTGAAAACGGTTCATCCGGCAGAATGCTATGCGATGAGAATTCAGGCACATGAGGCTGTGGTGGTGTATACAGCCGACTCCAGCTATCAGGATGCATTTATCCCTTTTAGCAAGGATGCAGACTTACTTATTGCCGAAAGCAACTTTTACGCCGGACAAGACGGATCGGGTGCAGGACATATGAACAGTACTGAAGTAGGGAAGCTGGCTAGTGAAGCAAATGTTGGGGAGCTCATCATCACCCATCTGCCTCATTTCGGTCGGCATAAAGACCTAGTCAATGAAGCACAGGCGTTATATACTGGCAATATACAGCTTGCCCATTCAGGGCTTAGATGGAACAAGGAAGGAAGATAGAGATGCTGTTTATCGATAACGAGCAACATTATGACCCAATGATTAATTTAGCAATTGAAGAGTATTGCTTAAAATATTTAGATCCAGAAGAAACGTATTTGCTGTTTTACATCAACCAGCCGTCTATTATTATTGGAAAGAACCAAAATACAATAGAAGAAATCAACACAAAATATGTGGAAGACAATGGCATCAAAGTCGTTCGCCGGTTATCTGGCGGTGGTGCAGTTTACCATGACAAAGGAAACTTGAACTTCAGTTTTATTACAAAAGACGATGGGGACAGCTTTCATAACTTTAAAAAATTCACCGAGCCAGTCATCAAAGCGCTTGAAAAGCTTGGCGTCAAAGCGGAATTAAGCGGCAGAAATGACATCATGGCAGATGGGCGTAAAATCTCGGGGAATGCTCAATTTGCTACACGAGGACGTATCTTCAGTCATGGCACCCTATTATTTGATTCAGAAATCGAACATGTTGTCTCGGCATTAAATGTGAAGAAAGAAAAGATCGAATCAAAAGGCATCAAATCCATTAGAAGCAGGGTTGCGAATATTAGTGAACTGATGGATCAAAAGATGACCACAGAAGAATTTAGAAAAATTCTTTTAAGCTATATTTTTGACACGAACGGAGACGTGCCTGAGTATCAGCTGACAGCAAAGGATTGGGAGAAGATTCATGAGATTTCTCGTGATCGATACCAAAAATGGGAATGGAACTACGGCCGTTCACCTAAGTTTAACTTGCAGCACTCTAAGCGTTTTCCAGCTGGATCGATTGATCTTCGATTAGAAGTGAAAAAAGGCATCATTCAAGACTGCAAAATTTTTGGTGACTTCTTCGGTGTAGGGGATATTGCTGATATTGAGAAACGACTCATTGGGCAGCAATATGATCGCAAAACCATTAGTGATGTATTAGAAGACATGGATATGCGCCATTATTTTGGTAACGTATCAAAAGAAGATTTTCTGGATTTGATTTATTAAGCAAGGACAAGCACGGCTAGAGATAGCGGTGCTTTTTCTAATGAAAGAGATGAAAGCGGTTTACATTTGATCTTGTGGATTTTTTCGATTGTCTATTATAATAGAAAGGAGGAATGTTTGGTCATAAAATGAATGGCTATTCATTCATTGATGAAGTATAAGGGGTGGGAGAATGGATTTGATCAAAAATCTTGAGCAGACTGCGATGACCAAGGGAGAGAACGTCGCACTGATCTTTGAAGGGAACAAGTGGACCTATCGAGAACTGATGACAAGTATCGAACGTTTTGCAGATGGTTTAGTGAGCGAAGGGTTTCAAGCGGGAGATCATATCGCGCTGATTTTAGGAAATTCACCGCATTTTGTGATTTCATTTTTTGGTGCATTAAAGGCAGGGCTTGTTGTTGTACCTGTCAATCCAACATATACGCCAAGTGAAATTGGCTATATGCTGGTCACTGGTGATGTAAAAGGGATTGTTGCTCCGGATCAGCTTCTGCCGATATACGAGCAGGTGTATGAACAGCTTCCAGCGATTGAACGAGTCATTATTTGTGCTCAAAATGAATCTGCGTGTAGGTCAAGTTTAAAAGAAGTATCTGATCGTCTTGTTTTCTTCGGAAAGCTTGTGTCTGGAGATGCACCAGAAGCTGAGCATCCTTCCATACAACCTGACGATACGGCCGTTATTTTATTTACATCTGGCACAACAGGAAAACCAAAAGGGGCAATGCTCACTCATGTTAACCTTTATTCAAATGCAAGAGACATTGCGGAGTACCTGTCAATTGATGAGAAGGACAAGGTGATTGCTGCTTTGCCGATGTTCCATGTGTTTTGTTTGACCGTCTGTATGAATGCCCCTTTGATGCATGGAGCGACCATTTATGTCCTGCCGCATTTCAGCCCATCAGAGCTTTTACGAATGATGGAGAAAGAAAAACCAACGCTATTTGTGGGAGTTCCAACCATGTATAACTATTTATACCGCCAGGACGGTCATGAGGAAGCGATGAAGTCGGTGAGGATTTGTATATCAGGCGGTGCGTCCATGCCTGTTGCTTTACTTCACGGTTTTGAAGAAAAGTTCGGTGTCACGGTGCTAGAGGGCTATGGATTATCAGAGGCTTCCCCAGTGACGGCATTCAATCCCCTTGATGGAAAAAGAAAACCAGGCTCGGTCGGCACTGATATTATGAATGTGAAAAATAAGATTGTGAATGAACTTGGAGAGGAAGTTGGACCAAACGAAGTCGGAGAACTCATCGCAAAAGGGCCAAACATTATGAAAGGCTATTATCAAATGCCAGAAGACACAGAGGCGGCCCTGAAAGACGGCTGGCTGTACACAGGAGATTTGGCGAGAAGAGATGAAGACGGATATATTTATATCGTCGATCGAAAAAAGGATATGATTCTCGTTGGCGGGTATAATGTCTATCCAAGAGAAGTAGAAGAAGTGCTTTATCAACATGAAGCTGTAGCAGAAGCCGTTGTCATCGGTGTGCCAGATCCAAACACAGGAGAGGCTGTTGTCTGTTACATTTCCCCTAAGAAACATGCTCACATCAATCAAGAAGACATCATCACCCATTGTTCACGCTATTTGGCGAAATATAAGCAGCCCCAAACGATCCATTTCATTGATGATATTCCAAAAAACACGACTGGTAAAATTTTAAGAAGAGCGCTAAAAGACAAGTACCAAGCAGAAACAAGTAAATAAAAAAAGAGTCTCTTCTTATGAAGAGGTTCCTCAGCGTGTAGACAAACCCTCGCATTCTTTGTCAGTCCTGCGTGCTTGGTTCACATTCGCTCCGCGCCTCCTAGATTGCAAAGGTTTTCTATCACGCTGAAAAGAAGACAAGGGGATAAAATAAAGTTCATTTTATCCCTTTGTCAACAATCTAGGGAGTCTCCTATGAAGAGGCTCCTTTTTGAATCGCTTCTTGTACCTGTTTTCGAAAGGAATTTGACTGTTTTTGATTTAATTCATAATAGGTGCCGTTTACTAAAAAAACAACTTGAGAGCGGTTGGTCCATAGCTGAAAAGAAGTACCATTTGTCCGTCCGAACATGACCTTGGCGATATAATCTGGCTTTTTTACATTCTTTTTGAGATGGCTGCTTGTTTGTTTCCCTTTGTTTAATTGTTCAATTAGATCTTCAGTTGTATCTTTATCATCTATTTCATAAGAAATGGACTGGTTCGTCGGTGAAAGCAATAATTTCTCTGCTCGATTTTCATCGAAGATGTCACTTGTCCGGCTGAACACATAAAAGAAGGTAATCAGTAAAAGCCCAAAGATCACAATTCCTGCAAGGATTTTCTTCATGATGAACCTCCAACTCACTTTTTTATGGTTAGTTTCTCCGATTTTTGAACAGCATAATCATTTTTTTCACTCAAGCTTTTTCAGATAGGGCATGCTATGATTGAGCCACATGAGACAGGTTCTAAACAAAAACGTGCGTGATTACAATAGAGAGAGAAATGGAAAGGAGGCTGACCAGTGCGAGTACGCAAATGGGTAGCTCTTGCAACGGTAGCATACATATTGTACGGTCTTTTTATTTATTCTTACTTATTTCTAATGGGGGATTCATCTGTCCCTGACAGTGTGAAAGGGACAAGTGCAGACCCGCATACATTTATGACAAGCCATGAGCTTGTGATTAGCGGAAGTTACTCGAACATTCGTAACCTGTTGTACTTTATGACAATTCCTTTAGATTGGTATGTCTTTTTCCTTTTGCTCATTTCTGGGTTTTCAAGGAAATTAGCAGATTGGAGCTTGGCAGCAGCTCGTTTTCACCTTTTGAGCAAACTTGTGTATGTGTTTGTGCTGTCACTGTTGACGATGCTGATCACATTGCCGGTCAAGTGGGTGAGCTACCAGTTGTCCTTGCACTACGGTGTTTCAGCACAAAGCACGGCAAGTTGGCTAAAAGACCAAACGCTTGATTTTTGGATTCAATATCCGCTGCTTGTTCTATGCGCGATTGTGTTCTTTTGGCTCATTCAAAAGAAAAGGAAATATTGGTGGCTGTATGCTTGGTGTTTAACCGTTCCAGTTACACTGTTTCTCTTCTTTATACAGCCGGTCGTTATTGATCCACTCTACAATGATTTTTACCCATTGAAGGATCAGGCACTTGAGAAGAAGATATTAACCCTTGCAGAGAAAGCACACATTCCAGCAGATCATGTATATGAAGTCAACATGTCAGAGAAAACAAACACGATGAATGCTTACGTCACAGGAATTGGTGAAAATAAGCGTATTGTTTTGTGGGATACGACACTTCAAAAGCTGAAAGACCGTGAAATCTTATTTATCATGGCGCATGAGATGGGACATTACGTGATGAAGCATGTGTATATCGGTTTAGCAGGATATTTAGTGCTGTCTCTGGTTGGATTTTTTGCCATTGACCGTCTTTATTTTTACCTTTACCAAAAAGGCGCTTCTCCATTTCGTCTGAAGGCACCACATGACGTTGCTGCTCTTCCGCTTCTGTTGATCATTGTATCTATGCTGTCATTTGTTGCTTCTCCTTTTACAAATGCTGTGTCAAGGCATCAAGAACGTGCAGCTGATGAATACGCCGTGAACTTGACGAAAGATGGAGAGGCGGGGGTGACGTCATTTCAAAAGCTTGCAAAATCAGGGCTTTCCCAAGTCAATCCGCCACTTTTAGTGAAAATCTTCCGCTATGGACACCCGACGATGATGGAGAGAATCTTCGATATGGAAAAAGCCGCAAAAAAAGAGGAAACATCGAAAAAGCAATAAATAAAAAATCCGGCTCAGTTCGCCGGATTTTTTTGTCACACTTATTTTAGTTAGAAGCCGCTTGAACGTTAATTAATCCTTTTCCATAATAGAACGAATTACCAAGCGGTGTTGCCGTATTTTCTAAGCGCTGACGAACCTGAGACGTTGATAGATTCGGATACTTAGAAAGGATAAGCGCTGCTGCTCCTGCTACATGAGGAGATGCCATTGATGTTCCCGTATAAGACGTATATCCACTGCTTGGTACTGTACTTAAAATCGATGTACCAGGTGCAGAAACATCTAATTCAGGACCTGCGCTAGAAGACGAGTTTCTGACATTGTTGCTGTTCACGTTGGCAACAGCAATTGTAGAGTCGTATTTTGCAGGATACCCTACGGTGCTAGTAGAGCCAGTTGAACCTGAATTCCCTGCTGCGGCAACGACAACTACTCCGCGGTTATTCGCTGTGTCTACAGCATTTTTAAGCGCTGTGGAGCCGTTTGGTCCGCCTAAGCTCATATTGATGACATCCATGTTATTGGCAACAGCCCATTCAATACCGCTGATAATCCAGCTGTATTGTCCATCGCCGTAACGATCTAATACTTTAACGGCATACAAGGAGGCGCTTGGCGCAACCCCAAGAACACCAATCGTGTTATCAAGGGCAGCAATGGTTCCGGCTACATGAGTTCCGTGTGATTGAAAGTCTTGTGTGGCATTTGGCTCTGAAGGGACGAAGCTAGCACCGCCTGCAACATTTAAGTCAGGGTGTGCGGCGTGGATTCCAGTATCAAGGACAGCTACTTTGACGTTAGCACCTTTATAACCTTGAGCGTGTACGGCTGGAGCTTTGATTTGAGGGATACCATAAGGGACGGTTTGGGCATATGCTTCTGCTTTGTGGTCTTCTTCTACATAAGCAATGCTAGGGTCGTGTTCAAGTTTTTTTGCGGCTTGTTCAGACATCTTCACTTGTGCAGCATTAATGAGGCGGTATTGTTTTTCTAATTTCCCACCATTTTGTGTCACTGCCTGTTTCTTAGAGCTGTTTGTGGTGGCAGAAGCTTTAAAGCCAACGATATAGCTTTTTTCGCTTTCTGACTTTGAGGCAGTTTCGGCATTTGCCATCGAGCCTCCAAACCCTGCTGAAAACAGAAGAGGGACAGCCAATAAAACACTTGTCATCACATTTTTCTTTTTCACGCACATTCCACATCCCTTTTTCTTATTTCAGAATAATCATCCGTAGTCTATTAGAATGATCCGTTTGATTATTCTGTATTTTCAGTTTAATAGAGATAGGCAAATAAGAGTAGACCTGAATTTTTGTGGAAGTCCTAGCGAAAAATAGGGAATTAAGTCACTTGGAAATGATGGTAAAATATGTTTATTTTATATTTCCAACGGTTTTCTATTAAAAAGGAATCGTGCTTTTTTTCTCATGATCCATTTGAGGATAAACATTCGATACCCGAAATGCCATAAAATAGGTAGAAAAGGCTATCATCTATTTCGAATTTCGATATAAAAAAATATTATTTTATCATTGTTTTTGACATGAAAAAGAACCTGCTATGAAAACAGGTTCTTTAAGAAGGGGCAGATTGTGTTAAATGGCTGACCACGTTGTAATCGTTCACCTTCCATTCACCATCTGTCCATTCCACATAATTTAAGCAGGCATTCTCAAGTCTTGTATCCTTAATACCCATATGTTTGTCAGCTAGTGAGGTGAGTAAGGCATGGATGGCAGCACCGTGTGCTACGATTAGTACCCGTTGATCTGGGTAGGTTGCTCTCACTTTTTCAATACCTTCTAGCATTCGATCTTGAAGTGCCGATAGTGGTTCCATATTTGGATACTGTTTATTTGGAAACAGTTTCTGACGTTCCTCAAATGACATGCCTTCAGCGTCGCCATAGTCACGTTCAATAAAATCGTCCATGATCACGAGCGGTGCATGTACATGCTGTAAAATCAAATGAGCTGTTTCTTTTGCCCTTGATAGCGGACTGGAAATGACAACATCCCAGTGGGCATTTTTTAAGTAAAGACCGGTTTGTTCCGCTTGCCATTTACCAGTGTCATTTAAAGGGATATCTGTTCGTCCTTGAATTCGTTTTGCTGCATTCCAATCGGTTTCTCCGTGTCTGACTAGGCAAATTGCTGTCAATCAAATCCCGCCTTTTCTATCTTTTCCTCTATTATACTAAAACAGAAGAAGAATGACTGGATCAGTGATTTGTCAGACTCGTTAAAGACTCGACCGAACTTGCCACTTGGGACACTGTTTGTTTGACTTCTTTCAATTCGTTTAGGAATGTTTGCAAATCTATTTCAATTTTTCCGTTTTGGTTTTTGCTTAAGTTCATGCTGCTGACGATATCATCGAATAGCGAGTTGATTTGGGTCATTTTTTCTTTACTGTCTGTCACAAGTAAATTCACATCAGCAATATGCTGTGACACAATGGCGATTTGTGAATTTGTGTTGTTGACGAGCTCAGATACAGTTGAAACCGTTTTCTTTGTATCCTCTGATAATTTGCGAACCTCATTTGCAACGACAGCAAAGCCTTTGCCATGTTCACCTGCTCGAGCTGATTCGATTGAAGCGTTTAAAGATAGTAAATTCGTTTGCTCCGCAATACCTGTGACGATCCCAAAAATTTGTTCAATTTGTTTCGCAATTTCTTCTAAGCGTTTAATTTCTGTTTCAATCTTTGTCATACTGCCGTCAATTTGGTTCATTTGCGTCTGCTGAATTTCTAACTCTTTTTTACCGCCAATTGATTTCTCTTCAACTTGTGCTGAGATCTTTGTGCCAGCCTGTGACATATCCGCCATCTCATCAGATTTTGATACAAGTTTGTCCACTGCATTTGTTGTGTTTGAGAAGAGAGAAGCAAGTGAATTAGATGTTTCTGTAATTTTTGTATGAAGCTCTTTTTGCTGTAGTTCTGCTTCATCACGAACTTTAGAGTATTCATTTTGGAACGTATCTAGGACAAGCTGTTGCTCTAGATTTAAAATTTTCGTCGTCGCCTTCACTGCCGTCTGATATTCTTTGAAATCTTGGATATGCTGGGCAAATAAATCCATTATGGATAGCAATAGGTCTTGGAAGGCTGCCATATACCATTTAGGTTGAAGTCCAATTCTTAAATGAACTTGTGCAATTTTAATTCTTTTGGCCACATAAGATTCGTCAATCACACCGGCAAACATTTCACTAATATGAATGCGTAGTGTTTTCTTTAGACGCTCGACTGAGCTGTTATCTTGAATGATGTGCATCAAGGAAGACTCGACTTCTAGGTTTTTATAAAATTTATCGACGATATGTTCAATTTCATCTTGAACGATTGGATTCAGCTGTTTCAAGATAAAAAGGTCTTGCTGCGTCAAATCAATCATTTTAATTTGTTTGGCAATGTCCGTATTCTCCGGAAAATTGATTCGTTTTATCCCATCATCCTGCTGTGTGAAAAAAGCAGTGTTTTTCTTTTTACTCTCTTTTTTAAATAACAATGTGTTTGTCCCCCCATGATCATCAAAAATATCAGACTTTATGTTTTTTATCGGATAATATTGGATTTTTTAAAGGGGAAACAGTGAAATTTTACTGTTCTTTATATGACCTTTTTAGTGGTTTTTTCGCCGGACCTTCTACTACTTCTCCCGTAATGGAGAAACGAGACCCGTGACAAGGACAGTCCCACGTGCGGTCACTATTATTCCACGCGACTTCACAGCCTAAATGAGTACAGGTTGTATCGACAAGAAAGATATCGCCGTCCTCTGACTTAAAAGCGCCACATTTTTTATGCTCATAAGACACAATCCCGCCTTCACCCGGTTTTAAATCATCAATTGTTTGATCAGCTCGCTTTAATTTACCGCTGATCAGCTTCGCTGCAACATTGGTGTTTTCTTTGATAAAGTCTTTTACGAATGCGTCTGACACGAGTCTTGATGGAGTAAAGATGGATTCGTAAGGATTCGATTTTCCTTCGATCAAATCTCCGATCAGTGTTGCTGCTACGTGGCTAGTGGTCATGCCCCATTTTCTAAAGCCTGTTGCCACAAAAATATTCGAATGATGTGATGTCAGGCGGCCAATGTATGGGATTTGATCCATTGTGACCATATCATGCGTGGACCAGCGGTAAAGGACTTCCGTTATGCCAAGGGTCGCTTCACCAAACTTTTCTAGTGCTTCATAGTGTGCGGATTCATCTCCGCCTTGTCCGGTTTTATGGCCTTGTCCACCGATGAGCACGACGTCTTCTCCATGGAATTTTGCTGTTCTTAATGAATGGGCAGGCTGATCAATTCCTAAGTACATGCCGTCTGGAAGCGGTTTTTTTGTTTTGGCTGCGACGACATAAGATTGCTCAGGATGGATTCGCGTGAAATACAGTCCTTTGCCATCGTAAAAAGGAAAGTGTGAGCATGAAATGATAGAGCGCCCCATCAGATGATGGCCACTTTTTGTGATGACAGCAGGGTGTTTTCCTTCTTTTACATCGACTGCCGTTGTCTGTTCAAATATGCGCACGCCTCTGTCAATGAGCTGATCGATCAGTGCATGAAGATAATGAAGAGGATGAAATTGTGCCTGCTGCGTCATGGCGAGGGCTGCCTTGATGCCAGCATCAAACGGGAGCGCTGTTTTCCATTCGCGATCGATACCGAGCTGTTTGTACGCATCTAATTCCTTCTTTAACTTTTTGACGCCGTTTTCTTCTGTTGTATAAAGATAAGCATCTTTTACCTCAAGATGACAATCAATGTCATACTCTTTCACACGTGCTTGGATGAGTTCCTTTGCTTTTTCATTTGCTTCTACATATAAACGGGCTTTCGGCATACCAATATGTTGAATCAGATCATGATAGTACACATCATGCTGGGAGGTAATTTTCGCTGTTGTATGTCCGGTGGTTCCTTGCAATACTTGATCAGCATCTATGATGATGACATCCAGTCCGCGTTCTGTCATTTCAAATGCAGTAGCGATACCGGTAATACCAGCACCGACAATGATGACATCTGCTGTAAGATCTTCGCTGACAGTAGGAAAAGAGGGCTTCTCACTATCAGCTAGCCATAATGACTTTGCTTGTTCCGATCCTTTATGTTCTTGTTCCATGTTGTCGCCTCCAGTCACTTGTTGTGTATAATTTTTCCACGATGCTGAAAATCATACATTTTAATGAAAACAAGAGCGAAATACATAAAAAAATGAGCAACACATAAAAATAAACGAGATAAAAAGGAAGGAGTGGTCTGACGTGTCAACAAAGCAGCCAAAGAAAACGTTACCGCCTCAGCATCAGAACGAACGTCCAGGACTTGAATATAAAATGAACCCTAGACCTATCTTTGATCGAGAGGTGCAAGGCAAAAAGCTGACAGGGAAAACGGCGATTGTCACAGGTGGAGACAGCGGGATTGGAAGAGCAGTATCTGTCTTATTTGCGAAAGAAGGAGCCAATGTAGCGATTGTTTATTTGAATGAACATCGTGATGCGGAAGAAACGAAGGACTATATTGAAAAAATGGGAGGTCGCGTTATCTTAATAGCAGGTGATCTAGGCGATGAAGCTTTTTCACACGAGGTCGTCAAACAAACAAAAGATGCTTTCGGTTCGATTGATATTTTGGTCAACAATGCAGGTGAACAGCATCCGCAAAAAAGCATTGAACAGATTACCTCTCACCAGCTTCTTCGGACATTTCAAACGAATATATTTGCCATGTTCTATTTAACAAAAGCGGTGCTCCCTCATTTAAAAAAAGGAAGCAGTATTATTAATACAGCATCGGTCACTGCTTATAAAGGTCATGAAACCTTAATTGATTATGCATCGACAAAAGGGGCGGTTGTAACGTTTACAAGATCATTATCTCTATCTCTTATCAAACAAGGGATTCGGGTAAATGGGGTAGCGCCTGGACCGATTTGGACACCGCTGATTCCATCCACATTTACGGAAAAGGAAGTGTCTGAATTTGGTGGTGATGTCCCAATGGAGCGGCCTGGTGAGCCAGTAGAGTTAGCACCGAGTTATTTATTTTTAGCGAGCGAAGACTCTTCTTATATGAATGGACAAATGATTCATGTGAATGGCGGAACCATATTAAATGGATAAAAACAAAAAACTTGCGGTAAAGAGACAAGTTTCTGTCTCTCTGCCGCAAGTAAAATCATCATGATTGATGTAAGCAGTGTTCTGCATATTGAGCTGACAGGTCATTAAAACGCTTTTCATCACGCTGATCTAGCGCCTTGTCAATCTCTTCTCTAAGGAAGGTTAAGCGCTGTTTATAAAGCGCCTCATCTAAAACCATTTGAATATAAATGTCTAAAATAGTAACGCCATTCTCTTCGGTTTTTTGGGTGTTGCGGGACTTCATGAGCTCAGCATACGTTTTTTTCTCTTTCATAAAGAATCCCCCCGATGCCTTTTTTATAGTATATGGATTGGCGGAGAAAAAATCAACAAGAATTTATAATTTTTAGACAATTTATTTTTGAGCCATATCGACACCACTTGTCCAGTCGACAAGATGCGATATATCTTTAAAAATGGCTTTTAGATAGATCGAATGTACTAAAAAACATGATAAAAAGATAATTTTAAATAAATATTGAAAAAATCCTGTCGTTTCTTATACGTTGGTGATAGATTAATAGTATCTAAAATAACCAAAAATTAACACAGGAGGAAATGAAGTGTCAGGAATTAGTGAAACACCATTAGATTCATACGTCATTAATCAAACAACAATGGCGGTCCTTCCGGTTGAAGAAGGAAAACGAGTATATTCAAAAGTGATCGAAAGAGAGACAAGCTTTTACGTTGAATTAAAGCCGCTGCAAATTATAGAACGCAGTTGCAGGTTCTTTGGCTCAAGCTATGCAGGCAGAAAAGCGGGAACATATGAAGTAACAGGTATTTCCCACAAGCCTCCCATCGTGATTGACTCATCCAATCATCTGTATTTCTTCCCAACCTATTCATCCAACCGCCCTCAATGCGGATGGATCTCCCACAAATACATTCATATCTTTCAGGAATCATCCCTCGGAGACACGGTTGTTACTTTTACAAATGAGCAATCGGTCAAATTAGATGTCTCATATAAGTCATTTGAGAGTCAGGTACACCGAACAGCGTATCTCCGAACGAAATTTCAAGATCGACTTGATGGAGGTCTTCCTAAGAAACAAGAATTTATGCTGTATCCAAAGGAACAGCAGCTCAACCTTGTGTATGATTTTATCTTAAGAGAACTTCGTAATCGTTATTAGTGAGAGACCAGCGGCAGACAGCCGCTGGACTGCTTACTCATCGTCATCACTTTTTTGCAGAAAAAACCATTGATTATCGTATAAAAAAATATATAATTTATCTATATCATATAATTTTTTATATAACGAAAGGGGTCATGGGGATGATGTATGAAGAACTGGATACGCCGGCACTACTCATTGATAAACGGGTGATGATGGAGAATGTAGTGGCGATGCAGCAATACGCAGACCGTCAGCATGTCAAATTGCGCCCTCATACGAAAACGCATAAAACGCCTGCACTTGCCAAGCTGCAGGAAGAGAAAGGTGCATCTGGCATTACGGTAGCGAAAGTAGGAGAGGCTGAAGTAATGGCAGCCCATGGGCTCAAGGATATTTTTATCGCCAATCAAATTGTAGGTGAGACTAAACTCAAGCGGATTCGTAAACTGGCAGAGTCGATACAGATTTCATTCGGTATAGATTGTGTTGAGCATGTGAAGCAGATTGAGCAAGTCTTTCGTGAATCAGAGAAAAAAGCGGAGGTTTTAATTGAGATAGAGGTTGGAGAAGGAAGGTCTGGTGTCATTGAAGAACGTGATTTCTGCCACATATTAGAGGCGATTCAAACAAGTGATGCCGTTCATTTAAAGGGGATTTTTTCTCATGATGGCCATACATATCAAGCGGAAAGTAAAGCACATTGCCGGACATTATACAAGGAGGCTGTAAATCGAACGCTCCGTTTTGCGCAGATTGCAGAAGAAGCTGGTATGCCGATAGAGGTCGTCAGTATTGGATCAACACCGCCATTTTTATTTCAATTTGATATCCCAAAAGGAGTCACAGAAATACGGCCAGGCACATACATCTTGATGGATGCTTCCCAGTCCAATGTAATCGGCACATATTCACATTGTGCAGCATCTGTGCTGACGACGGTCATTAGTAAACCGACAGAGCGCCGGGTGATTACAGATGTAGGGGCCAAGGGGCTGACGGCACAAACACGTACAAAAGGGCTGACCAAAACAGAGGGCTTAGGCAAAGTGAAAGAATATGATGATGTATTTGTTTCAAGCGTATTTGACGAGCATGCCATTATCTATCATGAAGGCTTTCGTCAAAGTGTACAGATCGGTGAGAAGGTGCAAATTATTCCGAATCACATCTGTCCTGCTGTGAATCTTCATGAAAAAGCATACCTCATTCAAGATGGCGAAGTGGTAGAAGAGCTGGAGATTGCTTGTAAAGGAAAGCTGCAATAAATTGGTAGGGTCATAGAGGGTGTTGCCGCTATGCAGAGCAGAATATAAGGCAGCTTCCATTCTAAGAAAGATCATCATTTGAAATCCATACATCTAAGAAAAAGGCGCCGAAAGGGGTCTTTTTTATTTGAGAAAAAATGACGAAGATGAAATAGATTGAAACCAAACGTGCCTCTCTCGTCGTCTATTGACTGTATCATCATGAAATGGCAGGGAAATGTGAACCATTAGAAGGATTTTCATTCATTTCCGCATAAATCACAGAAGTGATACATGCGGTCTGTTACAATAAAAACAAGTCATTTCTTGCAATGTGTTCGTATGAGGTAAAAGTTGATCATATTTGACCGATATGAACAAATGGGAAAGAGAAATGGGGGCCCTGTATGAAAAAACGATGGCATTTGATGCTGCTATTTACCGTGACAGTGACACTACTCACGGCCTGCAATCAAGCAGGTCAGCCGCCTTCAAAACAAAACACAAAAGAAGCTGCGTATGAACAATGGGTTCAGCGTTATATGGATGAGTTAAATGAAGCATATGAAAACATGACCGATCAATTTATTTCAGATGGACATGGAAAAATTCAAGTAAATGAAAAATTGACAAAAGCGACGAAAGCATTCGACCGTGTCATTCAAAAAGGGCTTACTCATCAAGAAGTGCCAGCTGTGTATCAAAAGGCAGACAAACAATTAAAGACAGGTCTTGCTTCATTTGAAAAAGGAATGAGCAAGGTAGAGCAGCTGTTGAAGCGTCCTGATCAAGAAAAGCTGTTTATGTCAGCAACTCAACATTTTCAAGATGGATTGCAAGAGACAGCCTCTTTCATTGAAGAAGTAGGAAACGTTCAGCAATCTCAATGAAAAGCCTGGAAGAGAGACTTCCAGGCTTTTTTAGATGTGCAGTGTTTGCTTTAATCGGCGTACACCTTCTTGAATCATGGCTTCATCCGTACAGGCAAAGCCAAGCAGCAACCCTTTCCTTTTGCTTTCATAACAATAGGGGCTTAATGGATAAATGCCGACACCTGCCGCTTGTGCGGCCTCAATCGTGCCTTGTTCATCAAAGTCTGATGTTCCTTCTAAAAAGACGTGAAGGCCTGTATCGGTTCCATATAAACGGAAGTGTTTGTCAAAGTGATGTGTCAAAAGAGCATCCATCATCGCTGCCTGCCGTTTTTTATACACCTGTCTCATCCGCCTGACATATCGCGTAAACTCTCCTTCTCTGAAAAAAGAGGCAAGAGTGATTTGCTCCATGATCGGCAGCTGTCTTTGAATAAGTGATTGCAGTGCAGCGATTTCTTTGATGACTGCTTTGGAGCCGATGATGGCAGCAAGGCGGATGCCTGGTGCAAGTACCTTGGAAAAACTGACAATATAGATCACATGATCGGGTGCTTCTGAAAATAAAGAAGGAAGCGGTCCGCCATGATAACGATAATCCCCATCAAAATCATCTTCTAATATGTAAGATTGATGCCGCACAGCAAACTGCAGCAGCTCCCGTCTTCTATTGACGCTCATACAGACACCGGTTGGCCGCTGATGAGAGGGCGTTACAGCGATCAGCTTTGTACGTTCTGGCAATGTATTCACCATCATTCCTTCTTCATCGACTGGTGCGGGGTAAATAGTCATTTCGCGATGTAGAAAGGACAACCTAGCTCCAGGAAAACCAGGATCTTCAACAGCGACTGTATCTCCTTTTTTGAGCATGACTTGTGAAATCAAGTCAATGGCTTGCTGTGTGCCCCCTGTTAACACCATTTGGTCTTCTTCTATATCAATGCCGCGTTCAACCGATAAGTATTGGCGAATTTCTGATCGCACTTCCCATAATCCGTGCGGAGAAGAATAGCCCCAATCCTTCATATTTAAGCGCTGTAATGCTTTTAGAAGCGAGCGTTTCCATATGTTTTGAAAATGGTCATCGATGGCTGGTTCTTGATGGCGGAAATCAATCTCAAGTGTTTCATGAAATTGATTGGCCGAGAGCCAGTGATCCATTTGTTTTTCAGCCTCGTCAAAGTGAGGTCTTGTCGGAAGTGCAAAAGGCGGTTCGTTTTGATGTGGGGGAGAAGCAGCATAGTGATCACTTGAAATGACCTTTGTCCCGCCTCTTCTAGAGGTGCTGACATAGCCTCTTGCCAGCAGTTCATCATAGGCAAGCTGTACGGTGGATCGAGATACGTTGAGCTCTTGTGCTAATACTCTTGTCGGAGTCAACTGATCATCAGGATTCAGTGTGTTTGTATGAATTTTTTGAATGATGCCATTGACGATTTGCTGCCAGAGCGGGGTAGAGCTGGAACGGTCTAAATGAATGTACACAGTGCACCTTCTTTCCTTTGTCATGTCATCATTGATGATGACATGGAATTATGGACTGGTCAATAGCTTCATTTTTGGATGTGGGAAGAAATCCAAATGATGTGTACACTGGTTCATATCATTTACACAGAGGAGAGAGTCCCATGATTCCTGCATCAAAAGAAGAAACAGCACAGCTATCTATGATTCCGTTTGTGTTCGTTTTATTTAGCCTTTTTATGATTACAACAGCAGTGAACCTGCAAGTCCCTCTTTATACGGAATATGCAGAGCAGGCAGGATACGGAAAGGCGTCAACAGCCCTTGTGTTTGCTGCGTATGTTTTCGGACTGATTCCAGTATTATTGTTACTTGGCGGCATGTCTGACCGGGCTGGACGAAAACCGATTTTATTGATCGCTCTTTGCTTTTCATTATGTGCCACCCTGCTCATGATCGTGCAGCCGACCATACAAATGCTCTTTGTCGCCCGGCTGCTGCAAGGAGTGGGACTTGGGTTAAGTGTTGGCACATGTACTGCCTACTTGATTGCTTTATATCCAGAGAAATCGGGCTGGATCCCAACGTTTATCGCATTATGCAGTTCAATTGGATTTGGAGGAGGTGCTCTTTTTACAGCGATTCTTTCTTTTGAGCGAGTGTCACTGACGCCTCTTAGCTATTGGATTGTGTTGGTCTTGATCATGTTGACGATTGTTGCTGTATTCTTTTTGGTGCCGCCTGTACAAGGGGATGCAAGTAAACCGCTCATGAACATGCCGAGGTTTCCAAAAGGAACAATGCCTGCCAACTTAGCCATTGCTATCGCATGGTCTGTGTGCGGTCTTGTCATTTCGATTTTGCCAGCACAGCTTAAATTAAATGGCTATGAATTGTGGGTAGGCCCGGCGCTGTTTTTTATTAATATGGCAGGTGTTCTGATGCAGCCTTTTGTCCGAAAGATGAATAGCAGTGCAGCGCTTCGTATCGGTTTTATTTGTCTTCCGTGCGGATATGGCCTGCTGTTATTCGGTGCTAATAGCGGGTCCATTTTCCTTGTCCTTGCTGGAACTCTTTTAGCGGGCACAGCTTGCTATGGATTTACTTACTTAGGCGGTCTCCAGCTGATTGTTGAGAAAGGGAAGAAGGAAGCGGCTAGAGCCGTTGCTGGATATTACTTGTTTGCGTATCTAGGTCTTGGCATACCAAGTGTGTTCGTTGGTCTCTTTGCTGATATGTACGGTACTCAGACAGTGTTAACGCTCTTTTTCATGCTCGTGCTGGCAGCCTGTCTGATCTTGTTTAGTTTAAGTTTCAGAGAGAGGCAAAAGTGAAATGGATTCTTTCTCTTTCCTCTCCAATTCGTTTAAAATAAAGACAGAAGAGGGGGAGGAAAATGAAAAAAGTACAGCTAAATGGAGCGATGTGCAGATCACAAGAGGAGCTTCATGATCAACTAAAAACAGTGTTACAACTTCCTGATCATTACGGGAAAAATCTTGATGCCCTTTGGGACTGTTTAACAGGAGAAGTGAGCTTGCCTGTAGAGCTTACATGGATTCATTATCAAGCAAGCAAAGACGAGCTTGGTGATTATGCAGAGAATTTGCGGCAGTTATTTCAAGAGGCTGAAGAGGAACTGCAAGGGCAGTTTCAATTGAATATTGAAGTGTAAAAAAGCAGCTGATCCTAAAAGCTGTTTTTTTATGCAGTTTTCACCCTTTCTCATTCTACTATTGAATATTTCACTAAATATGATAATATATGAACTGCCGTTAATTGATAATGATAATCATTTGTGGCAGAGAGCTTGATAGAAAGTGTGAACCCTGTATGAAGTTGTACCAATTAAGTTTGTTGTTTGTGTGTTTGGCATGTGCGTCGCTGTTTGTCGGAGTACAGGACCTGTCTCTTTTACAGTTGTTTCATCTATCAGATGAACAAATGAACACCTTATTTTCAAGTCGCATCCCGCGGCTGATGAGTATTGTGCTTGCTGGCATGAGCCTGAGCTTATGCGGTTTTATCATGCAAAGCATGACGAGAAATAAATTTGTCTCTCCAACGACTGCAGGAACAATGGATTGGGCCAAGCTGGGTATTTTAACCGCTATGCTTGTTTTTACACAGGCAAGCCCGCTGATGAAAATGGCGATTGCGTTTTTATTTACGTTAGCTGGCAATCTATTATTCTTAAAAATTCTACGCCATATTAAGGTGAACGATACGATCTACGTACCGTTAGTCGGCTTAATGTTTGGCGGAATTGTTAGTTCAATTTCCACGTTTATAGCCTATAAATATGATTTGATCCAAAACGTATCCGCATGGCTGCAAGGGGATTTTTCTCTTATTGTTCAGGGGCGTTATGAACTGCTCTATGTGAGTGTTCCTCTATTGATCATCGCGTATTTATATGCTGACCGCTTTACAGTGGCTGGTATGGGTGAGAGCTTTGCCGTCAATTTAGGTTTAACGTATAAACGTGTCATGGCAGTTGGTTTGGTGATTGTTTCGATGATTACTTCTGTAACGATTTTGACTGTTGGCATGCTACCTTTCCTCGGCTTAATCATTCCGAATATTGTATCGATCTACCGAGGGGATCACTTGAAAAAGAGCCTTCCGCATACGGCTTTATTAGGGGCCATTTTTGTGCTCATATGTGACGTGCTCGGACGAGTGATCATTTATCCATATGAAATATCTGTCGGGCTTATGGTCGGCATCATTGGAAGTGCGATCTTCCTGTACATGTTATTAAGGAGGAAGCGCTATGCATAAGAAACGAACATTATTTCTCATTGCAGCCATTGCAGTCGTATTCGTTGTCATCTTCGTCACCTTTCAAATGGGGTACTGGGAGTACACAGTGCCGAGCCGTTTAAAAAAGGTGCTTGCCATGACTTTGACAGGAGGCGCGATTGCCTTTTCCTCTGTTGTGTTTCAAACATTGACCAATAACCGAATCTTAACGCCAAGCATTTTAGGGTTAGACGCGCTTTACTTGTTTTTGCAAACGGCAATTATTTATCTTTTTGGATCGACCAATTTGATGATCGCGAATAAGAACCTGAATTTCTTTCTCTGCGTTGGATTAATGATTCTGTTTTCTGTGCTGCTCTATACGGTCATGTTCAAGCGCAAAAACAAGCATATTTTCTTACTCCTGCTTGTCGGGATTGTGTTTGGAACATTGTTCAAAAGTCTTTCTTCCTTTATGGAAATGCTCATTGACCCGAATGAATACCAAGTCGTACAGGACAAGTCCTTTGCCAGCTTTAATCACATGAACACAGATATTTTACTCTTCGCTTCTCTTTTATTTGCGGCACTTTGTCTTTATATATGGACCTTCCGCGCGAAATTAGATGTCATGTCGTTAGGAAAGGAACAGGCTGTGAATCTCGGGATTGACTATGACAGGATCACAAAAAAGATGCTGATCGTCATTGCCGTCCTTGTTTCTATTGCGACGGCCCTCGTCGGCCCGATTACGTTTCTTGGCTTACTCGTTGTAAATGTGGCAAGAGAGCTGTTTCGTACATATCGGCACACGTACTTGCTATTAGGCTCGTTTTTCATTAGTGTCATTGCGCTTGTAGGCGGGGAATTTCTTGTGGAAAAGGTATTTACGTTTCAAACACCGCTTAGTGTGCTAATTGATTTAGTCGGCGGACTGTATTTTATTTATCTACTTTTAAAGGAGAGTCGTTCATGGTCGTGATGAAGGGAGTCAGTAAGACATATAACGGAAATACAGTGCTTCACGAAACAACTGTCAGTGTAAAAAAAGGACAGCTGACTTCTCTCATTGGTCCAAATGGCGCAGGCAAAAGTACGCTTTTGTCCATCATGAGCCGCCTGATTCAACCTGATACTGGGGAAGCTTATTTAGAGGACAAACCTTATCGTGCCTACTCTCCTCAGGAGCTTGCGAAAAAAATGAGCATCTTGAAGCAGTCGAACCACATGAGTGTGCGCCTGACCGTTCGTGAGCTTGTCAGCTTTGGCCGCTTTCCTTACTCTCAAGGCCGCTTGACAAAAGAAGATGAGAACATGATTGATGTGTCGCTTCAATACATGAGACTCGTCGAAATCCAGCATCAATATTTAGATGAACTAAGCGGCGGACAAAGGCAGAGAGCCTTTATTGCCATGGTGCTGGCTCAGGATACGGATTATATTTTCTTAGATGAGCCTTTAAATAATTTAGATATGAACCATTCAGTTGAAATGATGAAGCTGTTTCAGCAGCTCGTGAAAGATCTTGGAAAAACGATTGTTGTTGTTCTCCATGATATTAACTTTGCATCTGTCTATTCAGATCACATCGTCGCCTTAAAAGAGGGTCAGGTAATCAAAGAAGGAAGCGTTGATGAAGTGATTCAAACAGAAGCACTTGAACACATTTATGACATGCGCATACCGATCGAAGTCATTCGTGGTGAGCGTATTTGCTTATATTTTTCTTGAAAAAATGAAGAGGTGATCAATCATGAAAAAATGGATTTGGATGATAACAGTATTAACAGCGATTGCTGTCCTTGCTGCCTGTGGTAACCAAGGAAAAACAGCGGGAACGAATGAGGAAACCGTAACAGTAAAGGATATGTTGAATAAAGACGGTGTAAAAATCAAGAAAAACCCGAAAAAAGTCGTCGTCTTTGATATGGGAAGTCTCGATACACTTGATAAGCTTGGTGTCAACGTGACAGCCTTACCAAAACAAGTGATTCCTCACTATTTATCTAAATATGAAAGTGACAAATATGAGAATGTTGGCGGCTTAAAAGAGCCAGACTTTGAGAAAATTGCAGAAATCAAGCCTGACTTGATCATTATTCAGCACCGTCAAGCAGATGCATTTGATGAATTTTCTAAAATTGCTCCGACGATTTATATGGATGTAGATAATGCAAACTATATGGATTCATTTAAAAAGAATGCTGAAACATTAGGAAAGATTTTTGATAAGGAAGACCAAGTCAAAAAAGAACTTTCTGCTATTGATCAAAAAGTAGATGCATTAAAGAAACAAGCAAAAGAGTTAAAGAAAAATGGTCTCGTCATCATGGCGAACGACAGCAAAATGACGGCATTTGGTCCTAAGTCAAGATATGGTCTGATCCATGATGTATTTGGCATCACACCAGCAGATCAAAAGCTAGAGCCATCTGATAAACATGGACAAAGCATTTCGTATGAGTATATGGTCAAAACGAACCCAGATTACTTATTTGTCGTGGATCGCGGCGCGGCAATTGGAGAAGAAACGTCTGCGAAACAACTTGTTGAAAATGATTATGTGAAATCAGTCAAAGCGGTTAAAAACAATCATGTGGTGTATTTAAACTCTGACATGTGGTATTTAGCAGGCGGCGGCCTTGAATCATTGAATGCGATGATTGATGAAGTGAAAAAAGGAATTGAACAAAAGTAATGGATGAAAAGTTGCTCCTATCGAGCAGCTTTTTTATTGTGGATACATAAAAATATGTTGCATGCAGGAAACTTTCATCAAAATATGTTATAGTGGAACCTCATTGTGAGACTAAGATAGAGTGAGGGTTCGGAAAGGATGAAGGAGAAAACAAGATCAAAAAGAAGGCTAAGACCTTGGGTGAAAGTCGTGCTGTTTATCATGGCATTTGTCATGATCATGGCAGTATCTGTCACAGGATACGCATACTATAAAATTTCAAAAGCGTCGAATAAAGCGCAAGTATCTTTAGAAAGAGGAGAGACCTCGCAAAAGCGTGTGAAAGCTTTTGATCCAGGAAAGGATAGCTTTTCGGTGCTGCTCTTAGGGATTGACAGCCGTCCAGGTGAAACGGTAGACGAAGCAAGAAGTGATGCGGTCTTACTGGCGACGGTGAATCGAACAGACAAAACGATGAAGCTCCTAAGTATTCCTCGTGATTCTTATGTTGATATACCGGGGAGAGGATATGATAAAATTGCTCACGCCCATGCGTTTGGGAGTGCAGATTTATCAGTCAAAACGGTAGAGAATTTGTTAAACATCCCGGTAGACTATGTGATTGCAGGAAACTTTAAGGCGTTTCAAGACATTGTCGATGAGCTAAATGGAATTGACGTAACGATTGAAGATGAAGGCATTGCAAAACAAATGGAAAAGGATTCAAAAGGAAAAGTTCATGTGGAAACAGGCACGCATACGCTCAGTGGTGAAGAAGCATTAGCGTTTGTGAGAACGAGAAAGGCAGATAGTGATCTCATGCGCGGAAAGCGCCAAATGGAAGCACTTCAAGCCATCTTTGAAAAATCAAAATCCATTTCTTCCATACCGTCTTATGACAACATCATTGATACACTTGGGGATAACGTCTCCACCAATTTATCCATGAAACAGTTGATCGGTCTATTCCCTTTACTGAGTTCATTAAAATCAGTGGATACCATCCAGTTAAAAGGGCACGATTACCAGCCTGGGAATGTGTATTACTTTGAGTTAGATGGACCAGAATTAGAAGAAGTGAGACAAGAGCTGAGAAAACAGCTCGAATTGTCATAATGGAGAAAGAGCCTGCCGCTGTGGCAGGCTTCAGCGTGTAGACAAACCCTCGCATTCTTTGTCAGTCCTGCGTGCTGGTGCTCACGAATGCCAAATTCGCTCCGCGCCAGTACTCGTCCTTCCTAGGGCTGCAAAGGTTTTCTATCACGCTGAAAAGATGACAAAGGGCTAAAATAAAGTTCATTTTAGCCCTTTGTCAACAATCTGGAGCCTGCCACTGTGGCAGGCTTTTTTTAATAATAGAGGGTTGCAGGCATCGTTGGGTACCACACACCATTTAAAGCAAGCGCCCAGCCATACACCTTTTGACCTGATTCAATCTTGTCCTTTACCGAAGTGAGCGCTTCGTATGAAAAGACTTGATAAGCCTGTCCGGTTTTTTTAGCGACAATGACCGATAGAATATTGTCATTGAATACACTTGGCTCTTCGTCCGTACTCGTCCAAGCAATTCGATTATAGTAATTCATGTTAAAAGGATTTTCGAGTGCTTTCACTTCAAACTTCACTCGTTTTCCAACGATAGAAACCGTTGTATAGGCTACACTTGTTATTTGTGCAGATGCTGCTGGGGCTTGTTTTCCTGTTTGCAGTGGTTCTAATGCTGACACTGTGCTTGGCACAAGTAATCCTGCTGCTAAGGTGAGTGCTGTTATTTTTTTGAACATGAGTTGGAACCTCCTAATTTTTGGTATAACAATCAATTCGCCAAAAACTGAAGAGTTCCTTCTATAAATGTAAAATATAACCATATTATTTTCCTGAATGGAGGAAATAATGGGTGAGCATTTCCTCTACACGATGACGTATACGGGGATTAAAATATTTATGCTTTTCTTCATAGCCATTGATCAGAAATAAATATGTCGTAAATCCTTCATCGTGTTCAATTTGCTGTACGTTCATTTTTTCTTTACGTAACTGTTGTTTCAGTTGATAAAGGGCTTTTTGTGCTTCTTTTAATGAAGAGGTGACTAGCTGAATATATGGTTCATTTAGTTTGAATGTTTGATGTTTTTTAAGGTACGTCAAATCACGATTGAGGATGGAGATGACCATTGGAAGAAAGATGGCCTGTTCCATCATCTGAAGCTGTACGCTTGATAATCTCGTCATGTCCATGCCTGCTTTCTTTATTTATAGAACATTTGTTCTTATTTATTATATCGGATGAGTTAAAAAATCTCAAGGGGGGCTGAGAGGGATTCATTTGTATATTTTTATGTTTTCCATGTAAAATGAAAGATAGACAAACCTTGAAGGAGTCAAACAAGTTGCCATTATTTCTTTCTATATTTACTCATGAAAATATCACATCATTTTTTGAAAGCTACAAGGCTTTTGGACCCATTGTGGCTATATTACTCCCTTTAATAGAAGCATTTCTACCGTTTTTACCTCTCGTGGCATTTGCGGTGGCCAATGCAAATGCTTTTGGGCTATGGGAAGGCTTTTTATTGACCTGGATTGGTGCAAGTGCAGGGTCTATCCTTGTCTTTTTACTGATCAGAAAATTTGGACAGATGAGGATGCTGAACTTTATTAGCAGACACCCTTCTATTCAAAAGCTAATGCTTTGGGTTGAAAAGCGGGGATTTGGTCCGTTGTTTATTTTACTCTGCTTTCCTTTTACACCATCTGCTGCCGTTAATGTCGTAGCAGGTCTATCAAGAATCAGCGTCTGGCAGTTCTCATTAGCTGCTTTATCAGGGAAGTGTGTCATGCTCTTTATTATTAGTTTTATCGGCTATGACATCTCAGCTTTAGTAAAGAATCCGTTAAGAAGTGTTTTTGCGGTTCTAGTCATTGCTTTATTATGGTATGTTGGAAAGAGAGTAGAAAATAGGTTGAATATACGGATGAGTCAGCGTGAGGACAAAGGAGGCTCTTAATGAAAAAGAAGCCATTGCTATGGTTCATGATTATTACATGCATCGTCTTGTTGTTCCAAGTAAAGAATTTCATGTTTGTCACGTACAAAGTAGAAGGGGTTAGTATGGACCCGACATTTACAGATGGAACAGAATTATTAATTAACAAGTTCTCGCCAAAACTCACGAAAATTAGCCGGTTTGACTATGTGTTATTTCATGGCCCTAAAAATCAAATCTTGATCAAACGGGTCATTGGACTTCCAGGAGAAACAATCAAATATGAAGATGATCAACTATTTGTTGATGGTGTAAAGTGGAAAGAGCCGTATTTAAAAGAGCAGAAAAAACATAAAATGGGCAACGTCCTAACAGGTGATTTTCAGCTGAAAGCCATCACCGGTCGTCAGAACATACAAAACAATCATTACTTCGTGATCGGAGATAATCGAATACATAGCTTTGACAGCCGGCATTTTGGAACGATCTCAAAGGATCAAGTAGTCGGTGTAAAAAGGAATCATGATGAATAAAAAAGAGCCGCTCTGCTTATGCAAAGCGGCTCAGCGTGTAGACAAACCCTCGCATTCGTTGTCATGTCTGCGCTCCAGTGCTCACGAATGTCAAATTCGCTCCGCTCTGGTGCTCGACCTTCCTAGACTGCAAAGGTTTTCTATCACGCTGAAAAGAAGACAACGGGCTAAAATCAACATCATTTTAGCCCGTTGTCAGACCATCTGAAAGCCGCTCTTTTTATTTAGCGGCTTTATAATCAGTCTGTCTTTTTGCCCAGACATGATGTAAGAAACGAAAAAACGGTGGCAGCATGGCGATGACCAAAATAATTCTAACGACTTGTACAGCCACAACAAATGTGGAATCCTCATGAAGTGTAACAGCTGTTGTGGCCATTTCTGCAATACCGCCAGGCGAAAAAGCAAGAATGGCCGTAATGACAGAAATACCTGTTATTTCTGCGATGGCAATTGAACTGAGAACGGTCGCAGCAATCAATCCGGCTGAGCTGACGACGGCCACAATCAAGGTATTTTTTAGCCCGACAAACATTTGTTTATTCATTTTTGACCCGATGGTTGCCCCTAGAAATACCTGTGACGCAATGTTCGCTTGGGCTGGCCAGTAAGGAATCAAATCATGACCTGTCAAGGCGCCTGCCCCTACTTGGAGAGCCGCCACACCTAACATACTGCCGATGAGCCAAGGGGCGGGAAAGTGAAGACGCACGGCTAGGCGTGACATCATCCATGCCCCTAAAATGAGTGCAGCAGTCCAAGAAATGTTTGATATTGTGAAAACGCCTGATGAGAAGGCGCTGCCTTGGGCGACTACCACATCTGATTGGCTTTTTGTATTTAAATAAAATACCGTAAATGGAATGGTCAGTACGACCATTAACACACGTATCGTTTGTACGAGACTCACTACAGCTGTATTAGCTCCAACCTCTTGGGCGATGCCAGGCATAGCGGAAAGACCGCCGGGGGCAGTGCCGACAAAGCTGGTCAGCATATCTGTTTTACTCAGCTTCCATAAAACAAACCCGGAGAGCATGGCTAATAAAATAGAAAAGACGAGCATGAAACTCACGGGAAGCCAATTTTCAGCGAAAATGTGAAGGACTTTCATGTTCATTTTTTGTCCTAGTTCGATTCCGAGAATGAATTGACCAAGGAGTAGCCATCTGCTGTGAATACGTAAGGTATTCTTTCCTTTACGCTGAAACAGGGCGGGACGGCGCAGGGCAATAAATGCAGCTGTCATTAATGTGCCAATCATCCAGCCGATAGACATCCCTGTTAGAGACAAAAGGAATCCACCTAAACCGCTTACCGCAATCAAAATGAGATCGGTTCGAAGGCTGTTTCCTTGCTTCATCACGTATAAACCTTCTTCCTGTATATTTGTTCAGTAAGTGAAATGTTGTTATCTTCACTATAATACAAAAGTCTCTATAAATAAAATACGAATTTTTTTAGTATTTTCATAAGATTATCTTATGGTTAACTCTGTTAGAAAAGAGATTTTTTTGATATAAATGACATATAATTTTTTCAAAAACAAATACAATATACAACGATTTTCCCCTATTTTTGTTATCTGTTGACTATCATTTTCAATTACACTACAATGCTTAGTGTGAGGTGATGACATGAAAATTCCTTCTTTTAAATATAACGAAAAGGGATTGAACCGCTTTTTCGGTCCTTTAGAAGGAAGGATTATGGAGATCCTTTATCAAGGTGAGGATATGCCGATTAAAGAGGTACAGCAGAAGCTGTCAGATGAGAAGCCAATTAATTTCAACACGGTCATGACGGTACTCAATCGATTAACCGAAAAAGGAATTGTGGAAAAGAAAACAAAAGGGCGTTCATCTATCTATAACCCTGTTTTAACAAAAGAAGAATTTCTAAATGAGCAAACGAAATGGATTACTCAAGGACTGATGGATGATTTCGGCCCCCTTGCAGTCAATCATATGGTGGACGCAATTGAAAGTGCTGATCCTGAATTACTGAAGGTACTCGAAGCAAGGCTTGCATCCAAAAAAGAGGAGAAACGACATGATTAAAATGAAGTCGAGTCTGCTGTTTTTAGGCGGTATATTGATTGGCTTAGTGATCTTTTACCAGATGGGCTATTATGTACTCTCAAGCTTTTTTGGCTGGAATCAAGCATATAACCTGATCCATGTATGTCAATCTGTTCTCGAATTTTATGGATTCACTCCTTTAAAGTATTTTCTGGATGCGTTCGTCTTGTATACGCTTGGTTTTGCCGTTTTCTATATGACAAAGCAGGTCAGAAAGTATCTTCATTTCAAAAGAAATATGATGATGGCAGTCGATCAACATTCAACGCAAAGTCTATCAGACAATTATAGAAATGAGATCATTGTGTTTCATTGCCATGAACCGCTTGCTTTCGCAATGGGGATGCTTCGGCCAAAAGTGTATCTCTCAACAGCGCTTATAGACATGCTGGATGAAGGGGAAATCGATGCTGTTGTCTATCACGAATTACATCACAAATACAGCTACGATCCTTTAAAGACTTTCGCTTTCTCTATGCTCACAAAAGTGATTTGGTACATTCCTGTGTTAAAGCATATGAGACAAAGTTACTCCGTTTTTCGTGAAGTCATTGCAGATGACTATGCCATTCAGCAGACAGGGACTGAGCTTGGAGTAGGGCAAGCCCTTTTGAAACTCATTAAAAATAGAACCCAGTTTCAAAAACAAACGAAATTTGCCGTGTCCTTTGGAGACCGAGCATTGAATTTAAGAATCCAAAAGATCTTAAACCCAACATACAACATACCGTTCAATGTACCACTTATCCCAATTGTGACATCAACCATCCTCATGCTGGTCTTAATGATTATGCTCAACTTAAATTACTAATTTTTTTTACGAATGAACATTACATGATGTAGTGTAAAAATGGGAGGAAATCACTATATGAAAACAAATCAAGAAATAGGAACACTTTTTGTACGCGTCATCTTAGGCATTATTTTCTTTTTACATGGGCTTCAAGCATATCAAGGTGGACTAGGAGGCACTGCTGCATTTTTTGGTCAAATTGGTGTCCCAGAATTTATGGCCTATATTGTCAAAACAATTGAACTGGTTGGTGGAATTGCCCTGATTCTAGGTTTAGGCACACGTCTTTTCGCAGCTTTATTTGTGCCAATTATGGCTGTAGCCATTATCACAGTTGGTTTTGCAAGAGGATTTGTGGGCGGTTATGAATTTGAACTTTCTTTAATGGTCATGGCGCTTTACTTGACACTTAGTGGCAGCAAGATGCTATCGATTGATGGATTGTTAAAACAACAGCAGCAAAGCAATGAAGCAAAATTTCATTAAATAACAAAAAACTCCTTCTGCGATTTGTAGCAGAGGAGTTTTTTTATGGTCAAAAGGTCGTTTTATCATTAAAAAAGGAAAAGCGAAGAGGCGTTTTGATGATGACAGCCCTTTATTTAACATATTGAATGAGCAAAAAAGCAATTTCATTTTTTGACGGAACATACGATCTCCTATTAAAATAGGGGTAACTAAGAAACATGGTGCGTTAAAAGATATAGAAACCAGACGGCATGCTGCTGTTCATCTTGAGCAATACGCTTCATTAATTCCTTTGTTCCTTGATCACGGACATAGTCTGATACCGTTAAGTAAAAATCGACTGTTTTTTGTTCGTCTTTAAAGGCAAATAAGAGACCTTCCCTAAATTGGTCTGGACAAGGCTCTGTTATGCTTGGTTTGTGGTTTTTACCAGTCAAAGAATAGTATAGCTTTGTAAATAGCTGATAATGTCTGACTTCATCCTGACGTATTTCTTGAATGATTTTTTTTGTTTCAGGATTTTTTGCTTTTTGTGCAAGTTTTTCATAGCATTGGATCGCAGAATATTCGCCATTGATGGCCTTTTCAAGGTCTGCAATGATCCTTGTGTTTTGGCGCATGTCATATGGCGAGTAGTCATAATAACCGTAATACATGATATTGCCAGCCTCCTTTTAGATCATGATGGTTTATGATATGAAAAGAGTCGGGAAAGGTGCCTATTTTCTTTTCAATCGGAGGAGAAAGGGAAGGTGATAGGAAAATAGCTATTTACCTTTATTTTCGCTAGAATATGAGTACATAAGAAAGGTGTTGTGGAACGTGGAGATTCAGTTTTTAGCAGGCAGATCGGGGAGTGGAAAAACGACTGCAATTCTAGAAGAAATCAAAGAACAACTGCGGCTTGATCCGCTGGGTCCGCCAATCATTTTTTTAGTCCCGGATCAAATGACATTTTTAATGGAATATGAGCTTGCAAAAACGTCTGAAGCTGGTGGAATGATCAGGGCCAAAGTCTTTAGTTTTACTCGGCTTGCCTGGTCTATATTACAGCAGACTGGCGGTGCGAACCGTCAATTTGTCACAAGCACAGGGATTCAAATGCTCTTAAGAAAAGTAATAGAAGAACAGAAAGACAAGTTTAAGGTATTCAAAAAGGCGAGTGATAAACCGGGATTTGTTGAGCAAATAGAAAAGACGATGGCTGAATTCAAAAGGTACTGTATGATGCCGGAGGATATTGAAAAAATTTCGGCATCCAGCATGCATTCAGAGTATACAGAAGAAAGACGTGCGGCGGAAAAATTGCATGACCTTCATGTTCTTTATCAGCAGATGGAGCAGCATCTGCAAGATGAGTATGTGCACTCAGAGGATTACTTGACACTTCTGGCTCAGCAAATTCCTTTATCAGAAGAATTGAGAGGGGCACACATTTATATAGATGGTTTTTATGAGTTTACCCCCCAGCAGCTTCTTGTCATTGAACAGCTTTTGCTACATGCCGAAAAAATAACAGCTGCATTCACAGTGGATCGTTCCTATCATGACACGCAGCCAAATGAACTTGATTTATTTCGCATGACAGGTAAGACATATTCCCAGCTTTATCAGTTGGCTAAAGAGTGCGGAGCGGCTATTTCTGAGAACATTTTGGAGAGAAATAAGCGGCATCTTCATACCCCAGATCTAGCTTATTTAGAAAATCAATATGAACAGAGACCTTTGCAGCCGTATCAAGAAGAAACGCCTCACCTTACCGTATCGAAAAGTGCAAATAAACGAGCTGAAATTGAGGGAGTAGCGAGAGATATTCTTGATTTAGTAAGAGGTGAAGGTCTTAGGTTACGAGACATCTCAATTGTTGCAAGACATGTAGACGACTATAAAGATACGTTAAAAGAGGTGTTTCGAGATTACGATATTCCTTTCTTTATTGATGGAAATGAATCGATGCAGTATCATCCGCTCATTGAGTTCATTCGTTCGAGCCTCGATGTCATAAAAGGGAACTGGCGGTATGAGGCGGTGTTTCGCTGTGTGAAAACGGAGTTCTTATTTCCGCTTGAACTCGCTAAAAACAAAGCGAGAGAACAGGCGGATCAGCTGGAAAACTATTGTATTGCTTACGGTGTAAAAGGTGAACGCTGGACGAATGGTTCACGATTTCATTATCGCCGCTTCCAATCACTAGATGAAGATTTTGGACAAACCGATCAAGAAATAGAAATGGAGCAAATGCTGAATGATGTAAAAGAATGGATTGTTCCGCCTCTCTTTCAATTGCAAAAAAGATTGAAAAAAGCGCAAAAGCTAAGAGACATGGTGGAGGCAGTGTATGTCTTTCTAGAAGAAGCCCAAGTGCCAGAAAAGCTTGAAAAGGCAAGGCTTGAGGCGGAAGAAGCAGGCAGGTTAGCTGAAGCGATGCAGCATGGGCAAGTGTGGGATGCTGTCATTCAATTGATGGATGAATTTGTTGAAATGCTGGGCGAGGAGGAGCTCTCATTTCCATTATTTCAACAGATGATGGATACAGGACTGTCCTCTCTCAAGTTCGCTTTGATTCCCCCTTCACTTGATCAAGTGTTTATCGGAAGTATGGATTTATCCAGAATGTATCAAGTAAAGTGTACGTTTGTCATTGGAGTAAATGATGGAGTTATACCTGCACGGCCCTCTGATGAAAGTGTATTGTCTGAAGACGACCGGGAATGGTTAAAACGGGCAGGAGCAGAGCTGGCAGAGACAGGGAAGGAACGGCTGCTGGATGAACAATTTTTGATATATCAAGCGCTGTCCAGTCCATCGCACTACCTGTATTTATCCTATTCAGCTTCAGATACGGAAGGGCGGTCTCTTTTGCCTTCGACCCTCATCAAGTATTGTGAGGAACTGATGCCAAACCATCAGCAAGCCCTCTATGTGTTAGATCCAGAGCAGTTGGATGATCAGGAGCAATTAAAATTTGTAACAAACGAGCATGTCTCGTTATCCTATACCGTTTCGCAGCTACAACAATGGCTCAATCAATATCCGATCAGCGGCGTATGGTGGAGTGTATATAATCATTTGATGACCTCGTCCAACCGCGACGTATCAAAAAAAATCATGTCCAGCTTGTTCTTTACAAATAGAGCGACACGTTTAAATCCGAATGTCACAAAAGAACTTTACGGTGACCATATTCAGGGCAGTGTTTCAAGAATGGAGAAATTCAATGCATGTGCATTTTCTCATTTTGCTTCCCACGGGCTAAAACTAAAAGATCGACAATTTTACAAATTAGAAGCACCTGATATCGGCCAGCTCTTTCACTCGGCTTTAAAACTGATTTCAGATACGCTTGTTGAACAAAAAAAGGATTGGAAAAACTTAACGAAGGAAGATTGTGTGACCTACTCAAGGCATGCAATTGAACAGCTGGCTCCACGTCTGCAAAAAGAAATTTTATTAAGCTCTAATCGGCATGCTTATATAAAAGAAAAGCTTCAAAAAATCCTCATCAGGGTGTCTTCTATATTAAGCGAACATGCAAAAGTGAGCGGATTCTCTCCGGTTGGACTTGAGTTAGGTTTTGGAGGTCAAGGACCTCTGCCGCCGTTTACTTTTCAATTAAAAAACGGCTGCACGATGGAGCTTGTTGGAAGGATTGACCGAGTGGATAAAGCAGAAGGGTCAAAAGGACTTCTATTAAGAATTGTCGACTATAAGTCCAGTGAGAAGGGGCTTGATCTAGCAGAAGTTTACTACGGTTTAGCCTTGCAAATGCTCACTTATTTAGACCTGACCATTACGTATTCTAAAGAATGGCTTGGCATGGAAGCGACACCGGCAGGAATTTTATACTTCCATATTCATGACCCGCTGATTCAAGCCCCTATTCCGCTCGCAGAGGATGCAATTGAGCAGGAAATATTGAAGAAATTTAAAATGAAGGGTCTATTGCTCGAAGATGTGGAAGCAGTGAAGTTGATGGATCAAACACTCGAATCAGGAAGATCACAAGTCATCCAAGCTGGTTTGAAAAAGGATGGTTCTTTCCGATCTGACTCTGCGGTATTAAGTGAAGATCATTTTCACATTCTCACAAAACACGTTCGGCGAACCTTTGAAGAGGCAGGAGAAAGAATTACAAGCGGTGAGGTAGAGATAAACCCATATAAATTAAAGGATCAAACCCCTTGCCGCTTTTGCTCCTTTAAGTCTATTTGCCAATTTGATGAATCAATAGAAGATAATGAATTTAGGGTGCTCACCTCTGAGAAGGATGATGTCATGTTAGACCGGATCAAAAAAGAAGGGGATCAGTATGCAAATACCAAAACCGAATAACAGTACTTGGACAGATGACCAATGGAACGCCATCGTTTCAGAAGGACAAGATATTCTTGTTGCTGCGGCGGCAGGGTCAGGGAAAACAGCGGTCTTGGTTGAACGGCTCATTCGAAAAATGACTCGGCCGGAGCAGCCAGTTGATGTGGACAGGCTGCTCGTAGTGACTTTTACCAATGCTTCAGCAGCAGAAATGAAGCACCGGATCACTGAAGCACTTGAAAAAGAACTATCTAAAAACCCTGGTTCCCTTCATATGCGGAGACAGCTGTCACTTATGAATCGTGCCAATATTTCTACCTTGCACTCCTTTTGTTTGCAAGTTCTGCGCACTTTTTATTATGAGATTGACCTTGATCCAGGTTTTCGTTTGGCTGATCAAACAGAAGGAGAATTACTAGGAGATGAAGTGTTAGATGAACTGTTTGAGGATGAGTATAAGGTTGGAAAGCCGTCATTCTTTGAACTCGTTGATCGTTACACATCTGATCGGCATGATTTAGATCTTCAATGGCTTGTCAAAAGAATTTATGAGTTTTCTAGATCACATCCAGCGCCAGAACAGTGGATGCGGGCATTCCTTTCTCTTTATGATGTGGATACACAGACAAAGGTAGAAGAATTACCCTTTTATCCATATATCAAAGAGGACCTTTCTCTCGTTTTAAGAAGCTGCCAGGAACTGCTGGAACAAGCGCTCGCTTTATCAAAAGAGCCGGGCGGTCCAGCACCGAGAGCAGAGAATTTTATAGATGATTTAGAGCAAGTAAATGAATTAATAAGGCATCAAGATGATTTTGGTACACTTTATGAGCTTTTGCCAAACATCAATTTTAAAAGGTTAAAGACTTGCAAAGGGGATGACTATGACCCAGCTCTGTTAGAAAAAGCAACAGATGCACGCAATCAAGCCAAAAAACAATTAGAAAAGCTAAAAGATGAATACTTTATGCGCAGTCCCGATCAGCATTTAAAAAGCTTGGCTGAAATGAAGCCAGTTGTAGAAACACTTGTAGAGCTTGTGATTCAATATGGAGAGCGTTTCGAAAGAGCAAAACAAGAAAAATCAATCGTAGACTTTTCGGATCTAGAACATTATTGTTTGCGCATTTTAGCGAAGCAGGACGCAGAAGGAAATCTCATTGAAACAGAAGCGGCTAAATACTATCAACAGCAATTTGAAGAAGTACTCGTGGATGAATACCAGGATACAAACCTTGTCCAAGAAACGATTCTAAAGCTCGTGTCTAAAGGGAAACATCCTGCAGAAGGCAACCGCTTTATGGTTGGTGATGTGAAGCAGTCCATTTATCGCTTTAGACTTGCAGAGCCGATGCTCTTTTTAAATAAATATAAACAATTCAAAGCAGACAGCAAAGAAACAGGTAAAAGAATTGATCTAAATAAAAATTTCCGCAGCCGGGCTGATGTATTAGACAGTACCAACTTTCTGTTCAAACAGCTGATGGGAGAAACAGTTGGAGAAATTGAATATGACGAACAAGCTGAATTAAAGCTTGGAGCGAGTTATCCGCAAAGCGAAGACACGACGACAGAAATGCTTCTTGTTCATTTAGATCAGCACGACACAGAAAGCGATGAAGAACGAGAAGAGCTAGAGACGGTACAATTTGAGGCGAGAGTGATTGCAAAGAAAATAAAAGAATTGGTAGAACAGCCTTTTCAAGTGTACGATGCAAAACAGCAGCTGACCCGCAACTTGCAGTATCGAGACATTGTGATCTTGCTTCGCTCAATGCCGTGGGCTCCGCAAATGATGGAAGAGTTGAAGAAGCAGGGAATCCCTGTTTATGCGAATCTTTCCTCAGGCTATTTCGAAGCGACAGAGGTATCTGTCATTCTTTCTTTGTTAAAAGTGATTGATAATCCATATCAAGATATTCCGCTCGCTGCTGTTTTAAGGTCACCTCTTGTTCATTTAGACGAAAATGAGATGGCACTGATTAGAACCAGTGATAAAAAAGGCACTTATTATGACGCTGTGAAGGCATTTATGAGTGTGACACACTCTGATCATCCGACATGCAGAAAGCTGGAGCGATTCTTCCTTCAATTACGCAAATGGCGTGATTTTTCGATTCAGCATTCGGTAGCAGAACTGATTTGGGAAGTGTACCGAGATACACAATATCTAGATTATGTCGGCGGGATGCCAGGAGGTAAGCAAAGACAGGCAAACCTTCGGGCTTTATATGATCGAGCGAAACAGTATGAAAAGGCTGCATTTAGAGGGCTGTTTCGATTTCTTCGATTTATTGAAAGAATGCAAGAGCGTGGAGATGATCTTGGAGCGGCAAAAACGTTCAGTGAAACAGAGGATGTTGTACGCATGATGACCATTCATAGCAGTAAAGGACTCGAATTCCCTGTTGTATTTACTGCAGGACTTGGCAGGAACTTTAACATGATGGATTTAAACCAGTCCTATTTGCTCGACAAAGAATTAGGCTTTGGCAGCAAATATATTCATCCTGAGCTGAGAATTAGTTATGCAACATTACCGCTGATCGCGATGAAAAAAAAGATGAGAAAAGAGTTATTATCTGAAGAACTGAGGGTTCTATATGTGGCGCTCACAAGGGCGAAGGAAAAATTATTTTTAGTCGGCTCTGTCAAAAATCAAGTGAAAGCTTTAAGCAAGTGGCAAAATGCCGCAAACGGAGACGACTGGCTCCTCCCTGATTTTGAACGTTATCAAGCGAGAACATACTTAGATTTTATTGGCCCTGCTCTTATCCGTCATCAAGCGATGTCTTCTCTTTTAGAAGAATCGAGAGAAGTCGTTCTCTCGCATCCATCATCATTTTCTATCACCTTTCATCAAGCGTCCAATCTTCTACAAGAAGACATGTCACTTGAAAAACAAAAACAAGACGAAGTGGTACAAGCATTAATGGAAGGTATGCCTGTTCAAGGATATGGCGATTACGAGGAGGAAGTAAAAGAAAGACTTTCATGGCGTTATCCATATTTAGCGGCCTCCCAAGTAGGGACAAAGCAGTCAGTTTCCGAGATCAAAAGAATGAAAGAAATACAGGATGAATACAGTGTGCCTTCTTCCATTCGAAAAGCTCATGCGACACTGTACGAACGACCGGCTTTTATGAAGAAAAAAACACTCACAGCCGCAGAACAAGGGACGGCCATGCATACAGTCATGCAGCATATCCCTCTTCCTTCAAATGAACCATATGATGAATCTCGTGTAGAAGAGCTGCTCCATTCTTTAAAAGAGAAAGACTTACTAACAGATGAACAAATCCAGTCCATCAATCGAGAAGGAATTGTGGCCTTCTTTTCTACTGCTATTGGTCAAAAACTGCGGAAAGCGGACTGGGTGAAACGAGAAGTATCGTTTAGTATGGTTTTACCGGTTAAAGAGGTATACAGCCATATTGATGCAGAAGGTGAACCTGTGCTCATTCAAGGAATGATTGATTGTTTATTTGAAGCAGATGGCAAGCTCTATTTACTTGATTATAAAACAGATCGAGTGACTGGCAGATTCTCAGGTGGCTTAGAGGAAGCTGAAGCGATGTTAAAAAAACGCTATGAAACACAAATATCGTTGTATTCAGCAGCGGTAGAACGTTTAACAAACAGAACATTAGAGGAGAAAATCCTTTATTTCTTTGATGGAAATCTAGAAATTTCTTTATAGGTGGAATGAATGAGAGGTGAATCACATGAGGATTCTGCATACAGCGGATTGGCATCTAGGGAAAACCCTAGAAGGCCGAAGCCGGCTTGAGGAGCAGGCTGAGTTTTTAGATGAATTAAATCACATCGTCAAGGATGAACACATTGATGTCATTGTGATGGCAGGCGATGCCTTTGATACAGTGAACCCTCCTGCTCGCGCAGAACAGCTTTTTTATGAAAGTTTGTCTGCATTATCTGATAAAGGAAAGCGTCAGGTGGTTGTGATCTCTGGCAACCATGATAACCCAGACCGTTTATCAGCCGCATCTCCTTTAACGAATGAGCAGGGGATTCATTTAATTGGATATCCGACAAATGATTTAATTCATGTCGATGTTTCTTCTGCAAGTGAACGTCTATCTATTGCCGCACTCGCTTACCCGTCTGAAGCAAGGCTAAACGAGGTGCTGGCTGAAACATTTGAAGAGAAACTGCTTCGTGATCAGTACAATTTAAAAATACAACAAATGTTTCAACATTTAAGCAGCCAATTTCAGGCGGATACGGTCAATATCGCAACAAGTCATATTTATGTGGCAGGTGGCAGTCAAACGGATTCGGAAAGGCCGATTGAAGTGGGAGGCGCATATACCGTTGCGGCCGAAAGTCTGCCTGAGGCGGCTTGTTATGTCGCATTGGGGCATTTGCATCGCCCCCAAACTATTAAACGTGCCAAAACGATTGCCCGCTATTCTGGATCTCCACTTGCATACAGCTTTTCTGAAGCAGGCTACGCCAAATCAGTCACCATTGTGGATGCAAAACCGAATGAAACAGCAAGCTGGAAAGAAGTGTTTTTATCAAGCGGTAAACCACTTATGAAGTGGAAGGCGACTGAAGGGCTGAGCCAAGTACACAGTTGGCTGGATGAAAAGCGGGATCTTCAAGCCTGGATTGATTTAGAGATTCACTTAACAGATCAGCTGTCGATCGAACAAATTCATCAGCTGAGAAAACAGCATAGTGGATTTGTCCATATTAGACCAAAGTTTAAAGAGTTACAGCAAAAAGAAGAACAAAAACAAGTGGAAAAGCTCTCGATTGAAGAGCGGTTCGTGAAATTTTATGAGCGTCAGACAGGTGGAGGTCTACCTGATGAAAAAACCGTCAAGCTATTTTTAGAGCTTGCCAATGACATGCAAGAGGAGGAAGCGAATTGAAGCCGATCACGTTAACCATTAAAGGACTTCATAGCTTCAGAGAAGAACAAATCATTGACTTTAGCTCCTTATGTGATGCAGGTGTGTTTGGTATTTTTGGACCGACTGGAAGCGGAAAATCGTCCATATTAGATGCCATGACACTCGCACTCTATGGCAAGGTCGAACGTGCACTCAATAATACGCATGGTATTTTGAACCAAGCTGAAGAAAAGCTGTCTGTCTCCTTTACGTTCGCTTTGCAAAGAGAACACCATATTTCTTATAAAGTGGAACGTGCCTTTAAACGGGCAGATGAAATGAAGGTTAGAACGACGTTATGCCGATTGATTGAAATTGGTGATACGCAGACAGTTCTTGCAGATAAAGCAAGTGAGGTCAATCGTAAAATAGAAGAATTACTTGGTTTAACCATTGACGATTTTACGAGAGCGGTTGTTTTACCCCAAGGAAAGTTTGCGGAATTCCTTTCATTGAAAGGAGCCGACAGACGCCAAATGCTGCAGCGTTTGTTTAATTTGGAGAAATATGGTGATCAGCTCGTCAAACGTTTACGCGCAAAGGCTCAAAATCACTATGGACAGAAAAACGAACTGCTGGCTGAACTGACTGGATTAGGAGAAGCTGGTCCAGAGGCATTAGCGAAAGCTAAAGAAGCAGCTGCGCAGGCGCAAGCTATTTTTCATGAGAAAAAACAAACGCGGGACGAAGCGTTCACTGCTTTTACAAAAGCGCAAGCCATCTGGCAGTATCAAAAGGAACAAGAAGCGTACGAGAAGGAACAACACAACCTCAATCTGCTGGCATCCACAATGGAAGAGAAAAAGAATCAACTTCACATTGCAGAGCAGGCAGAGACATTAAAGCCTTATGCGGATGCATTAACAAAGGCTGAAAAGCAGCTCTCTCAAGTATCAAAAGAGAAGCAGGAAGCAGAAAAACGTTTACTTCATCAACGAACGATCTATGATCAAATGACGCAGGAGTATGAGCAAACGCGGCAAAAGAAAATGGAAAATGAGCCAGGGCTTCTTCAAAAGAAAGAGCAGCTTATTCAATTAAAAGAAATTGAACGAAAAAAAGAAACAGCACTTCAGGAAAAGACCGTACTAGAGCAGCAAAACAATGAAAAAGCGCAGCAATTGACTCAAAAAAAAGCGGAAGCCGAAAACGTGCAATCTTTATTAGAGCGTGCGCTTGCGAAACAAACACAGTTGAAGCATGAGCTGGAACAATTACAAGTCTCTGTCAAAGAGCGGAAACTTGTACAAGACGCACTTCGTTTCAGTGAAAATGTTCAAAGAATGAATGTGAGCATTCAAAAGGAAGAACAAAAGATTGAGGAGCTAAGACAGCGTTCAGCACAGGCGACACAATCGTATGAAAAGCTTCAAAAACAGCAAAAAGATCATCATGAAAAAATAAATCAATCGTTTCAAGCGATAGAGCAATTGTATTTTTATGTATGTGAATTTGAACGAGGTCTTACAGAATGGAGTCATAAAGAGCAGGACAAAAAACAAGAAAAATTAAAACAGCGTGATGTTGTCAGATCTGCAGAATTAAGAAAAGAATTAGCGGCAGAGCTAGTAGACGGTGAACCATGTCCTGTTTGTGGATCGATTCATCATGATCCAAAGGCTGTGATAGACAATGACCATGAAGAAACGGTTGCCCAAATTGATGAATGGATTGTAAAAATGGATAAAGAGCTCAAGCTGGCAGAGGAATATGCTAGAGACATGTTTGCTGCAAAGCAGCTGCTTGAAACGCATGCCAATCAATTAGTCAAACAGTTCTCCTTTTTATCTCAAAAAGCCCCCGATTCGGAAGTAGCTGCAGCAGTAGAAGCAGTACAGAATCCGCAGTCTTTGCACCAGCTGATTCAAGAATGGAAAGGCGTAAAACAAGATATTCAAGCAATCGAAAGCAAACGAGCTCGTTTAATGGACGTCACTTATGATCAAGCGGCAGAAATGAGCAAAGTAAAAGATCAACTGACATTTGAGCAGCAGCGCATGCAGGAATTAGACATGCTGATCAAGGAGCTTCGATCTGAGCTTTCCGAACAACTGACGCAATTTGAACAGACCTTTCCTCACCTGACAATCAACCAAGTGCAGGAAATGCAGCAACAAATTGACGAAAAGGATCAACAAGCGGAAGGTTATCAAGAGCGTATTGAGAAGAGTATTTCTTTTCTAGAGGAAAAACAGCAGGCAAAAGAGCATCTGCAAACAGCCATATACGATCTAGAGAAGGAACTCGATAAGTTGGCACATCAGCTGGGAAGCCAGCAACACCTGATCGATCAATATGAAACAGATTTACAGCGATATCCTTTAAAAGCCGCTTCTCTTTCTGATGAACTGGACGAAGTTCAACAATCTATTGCTCATCTAAATGAAAAAGAACAGCAATCGTACGAGCAATTTAAGCATGCACAGCAATTATTTAGTGAGGCACAAAGCCATTTCTCAAGCAGTGAACGTCAGCTCCAAGAGGCTAAGCGGCGAAAACAAGAAGCTGAGGAAGCATGGCAAAAAGAAACAGGATCTACTCCTTTTGATCAGCCGCAGGAGATTGAACCTGCTTTAATGGATCGATCTGTACGTCTTACAGTCAAACAGGAAATTGAGGAATTTGAGGATAAAAGAAAGCAATGTGCAGCAAACTTAAAGCGAATTTCTGAACTGTTAAAAGGTGAGTCGCTGGATGAAGACGAGTGGACAGACATTCAACTAAAAAAAGAAGCGGCAGAAAAAGCGCTTGAAGAAGCGACAGCGCTGAGTGGATCTGCACAGGAGCATCTGCGAGTGATTGAAGCAAACCATCAGCGCTTTGCAAGCATTCATGAACGCCTTGAAGAACTGCAACAAGAAATTGACCGGCTGGATAAGCTTCAAACGGTGTTTAAAGGGAATACGTTTGTTGAGTTCCTAGCAGAAGAACAGCTAGAAAGTGTCAGCCGTGATGCTTCTCATCGTCTTGGGATTTTGACAAGACAAAGGTATGCCATTGAAGTCGATTCAGAGGGCGGTTTTGTGATGCGGGATGATGCCAATGGAGGTGTCAGACGTCCGGTATCCAGCTTGTCTGGGGGAGAAACTTTCCTGACGTCTTTAGCACTTGCCCTTGCTCTGTCTGCACAAATTCAGCTGAGAGGTGAGTTCCCGCTGCAATTCTTCTTCTTAGATGAAGGATTTGGTACACTCGATCAAGACTTGTTAGATACGGTGATTACAGCATTAGAGAAGCTACAATCTCAAAATTTAGCTGTTGGTGTGATCAGCCATGTGGAAGAATTAAAGATGAGACTGCCAAAGAAACTGATTGTCCACCCAGCAGATCCAAGCGGGAAAGGAACAACAGTCTCGATGGAATTAATGTAAAGTGAGGTGATCTCAGGATGGCAAAGCAAACGATTGGATTATGTGAGCTATGCGGAAGACAAGAGGTCGTCCTTACAGAACATCACTTAACGCCAAGAGAAGAAGGAGGGGCTTTTCTACCGACTGCCTTCCTGTGTATCCCTTGCCATAAACAAGTACATGCTCTTTATACAAACCAGGAGCTTGCCGCACGTTTGAATACGCTGGATGCACTAAGACAAGATGAAAAGCTTGTTCCGTACATCAAATGGATTCGAAAGCAGCCGGCAAGCAAGCTGGTCAAAACAAAGAAATCAAGACAACGCAGAAAGAAATAAGCATAAAAAAGCGCTCCTCTAAATGAAATGAGTGTAGAGGAGCCGCTTTATGCATTGCCTACCATATTCTGATCATTTAAGTCAGGATCCACATAGTTGGTGGCGCTAATGCCATTATTTAAAATCAAGAAATCTCCGGTATTCCCCGCTCCAGAGCCTAAAGCAGATTTTGAAGAACTTTTAGGCGAAAGATAAAATGAGTCACCGACGTTTACGACGCCCCCAGAAATCGAGTTAATGTAAATGGGTCCGACAATTGCTGGCATAATCGACATCCTTTATTCGAAGTCATATCACCATCATATGCGCAGGTAGGTCCAATTGTGAGTTTGGCGGATGTTCGTCATTGTTGCTAAATAACTCTCGAATATGCTTCACTCGCGCAACGGCATTTATTCCGCACGTAGAGCCAATTTGATAGATAGAGGAGGAAGAGACCCCTTCTACATGAATGGACGACACTTTAATGAGAGGCTTTTCATGATAAAAGGCCGTTCTAACCGCTCGTTCTGGCAGCATCAATGGGATCGGCTCATAATACACTTCAAATTCTTTTGCATCTAGGTTTTCAGCTTCATTTCCATAAAATAAACTAATCGTTCGCTGGACAGCTAGCACCTTTACGTTCGGACATAGCTCTTGTGTATCACCAATTTGAACAACACTTGCAATCCCGACAGAATTCACCTTCGAGAACTTCACTTGAGATGTGCGCTTAATCATTATCGAGGGGCTAGAGGAACAAACGGGCCAATAATTAATGATTCTGGCGGTGTATCGAAAATCGATGACAGTTGTACATGGTCCGTGTCCCCGATAATAAATAGGGAAGAGGACGATACCCCAACTACTTTAATGCTTCCAGTTTCGATGTTGCGGTTGACGACTGTGAAATTCATCCGTTTTCCTCTCCTTTCGTTTCGTTTGGAATATGGGCTAAAAAGTGCTCGATTGCCCGTTTGACATCATGTTTCACGTATTCAGCAATTTGCTCGGAACGTTGAAGCGGGGTCATATCTTCCCTTTGTGGCAGCTGCCCCGCATAATATTTGATTCTGCTGTCTATTTGTTTTCGAATGTCCTCAATGATATGGTGTTTGTTGCTTTCATCAAGCGAGCCTTCGTATCGCTGCTCTAGTTCTTCAAGAAGCTGCGGTGCTTCTTCATTTAAGAATGCATCGACAAGCTGGCGTGTTTGATTGAAAAATTGATCAGCCATTTCTTGCTGCATCATTCCAATTCCCGGGGTTGTTGTTTGGCCCACTTCAAAATTTTGAACACTATTTGGATCAGATGGATTGAGGCCGATATTTAATGTGCCTTCCAGCCGCTCGATTTTCAGTTGATCAAATTGATAATCAATCCGTTCAATCGTTGTTGTCGGTTTATCTTTGATCATTTGCATTTCCTGCTGAAGCTCGTTAAGCCTTTTTTCAAGCATCATGATTTGCTGTGTTTGCTTTTGAATGATGCCATACATTTGTGAAGCGCTGTTTTGATAGTCATACATATGCATACACCTCCGGGGATTGCAGATGAACTTATGTTGTTGGTGACTGAAGCGGTACAAAAGGTGCCGTGCTTGCGCCTTGAGACTCTTCAATTCCTTGTGTGCCTGCTGCGGCAGGTGCTGACTCTACATAGCTTCCAGTGTTATACAGATTGGAGAGTGCCTTGATTGATCCAGCACTGCCGATTTGCAGAACGGATGAGTTACTCACAGACTCCACACGTAAGTAATTAATTTGTATCGCTTGATTAATATAGAAGTTCAATGGATTCTCACTCCTTACAAGTTACCAACAAGCGGTTGATCAATGACATCACTATCATACGTATTTGTCACACTTTTATAGTTGCTAATGCGTAATTGATCACCAGTGTTAAAACTGCCTGCGCCGGCAAACGTTTTAACCTGACTATTTGGAGAAATGGTGATGCAGTCTCCAACATGAACGACTCCGCTCGTTCCGACGGCATTTACTTTAAAGGCTCCAACAATAGCCGGCATAGCGGTGCACATCCTTTAGAAAAATAGGGCACTTCGTTTTTGGGCGTTTCACCATAGCTTATGATGGGTCTTTTAATATGTGATTGTCTTTTTGAAGAACTTTGATGAGAGGAATGAAGTGTATGGTTTACCCTTTATTCGAGCATTCTTTAGAGGTGGTTTTGATGCCTTTATTTAAGAGTGTGTCAAGCTCTTGACTGCACCTGATAGTTTCTTCGGCATTCATTCCGAATTTTTTTGCGGTCTCAATCAAATGTAATCTTTTTTGTTCAATTTCATAATTGATCATAACGGACGCCAACTCTCACATTTTTTATCAAATAGAAGGATATGGTTAGTATACCCTATTTTTCTATAAAAAAAGCTCTTTCGTCAATATGAGAACTAAAGTGACAAAATTCGAAAGTGTCTTTACAGGCGCGATGTCTCTTTTTTAATCTCAGTTTGTAAATAACGTCGTCTTTTGTTGATATACTGTCGGATTAATTCTCGCTCTGAACGCAGCATGTCTTGTCGGTTTTTCGTATATGGATCATCTCCAATTCGCTGCTCAATCGAAGCATGCCATGACTCAATGATGGGGAGAAGCCGTTTTTCTAAAAAATGTGTATCTAGTACGTGCTGGAAAAGGGCATAATAGTCTCTTTTAAATGCAGGGATGTCTAGCAATCTAGCGGTTAATGTATTGAAACCGCTGACTGGAATATAATCAAACGCCATTTCTTCTCCGTGAATATCACGACCCCAAGTCGCATCATAATCCCAAGGCATTACTTGAAACCTTCCTTGATCATTCACATAAAGCGCATAGTTATGAACAAAGCCATCAAAATTTTGGGTACACACGACACCAATGAGCCAGCGGAAATATTGTGTTACATCAAGGTACTGCTCAATCTTATTTGCAAACGTGTCGTCCCTTGCGGTGTTCAAAAAGTAAATAAATTCACTCAGCTGCTTGTCGTGTTCAGGAGTTCCCGTTTTTTTCTCATAACCGAGAAGAAGATGTTTTTTTGGCTTTTTATCAAATGAACTTAAAAGAGAGAAATTGGCGTCATCATCTACAGCATAATAAATGCCGCCTCCATGCAGCTGTCGTTTTTGGAGGAACAGCTCATCTACAGATTCTATTTTTAAATAAATGCCTTCTTTTCTTCCATTAATGGTCAGAAACACATGAGAAGCGGATGGGCTGAATACACCCATCTGTTCAAAGAAATAAAAAGACAGCCTGTTGCGAATGAAAGAAGGATCATTGTACTCTGCATTTAAGTGAAAAAGGGATTCGCCCTGTCTTTGCTTTGGTTTTCGATATTCAATTTGATAGGATTTTTTCTTGAGCTTTCGGATGTGTGATCCTCGGTATGAGGCATAAATATGTGACTTGGTTTGGCCGGTTTTCAGAATGGCCTCGACGGGTTCATCGTTCCATATGTCCTTTTTTAATTCCATGAGATCTTTTGGATGAATCCAGATATCCAGTTGTTTTAAAGGTTCTGTGTCCATGCGTTCATCACCCTCCTATATCTCTTCCACTATATGAAAATGAAGGAATGTCCTGTACCTGCTGATAGGTATTCATGGAGTTTTCTAAGAAAGAGGCATTCGCCAAGAACACTTGTCTACCGAGTCTCGTAACATAAAGCAGAGAAGATAAACAGCTTTGTCTGTTTGTTTTGTCAGAGCACAGTTTGGGAGGGGAATTGTTCGTGAGCACATTTGATCATTCGCATATTGAACATGCAGTTGATTCACTTCGAAGTGAGGGGCGTGATCAACACTTAGATCGTGAACCAGAATCGGGACATTCGCACAAATCATCTCGTTCTCGTCATTCAAATCGCCGTCACTGGTTCTTTGGTGGGGTAGGATGCCGTAAGTCACATCGCAGCAAAAAAAGCCATAAAAGCTATCGCTCTAAAAAAAGTCGCTGTTCAAAGAAAAGTGTAAAGAGCAAGAAATCATACAAAAGTAAAAAGTCGTATAGAAGCAAGAAATCATGCAAAAGCAAAAAGTCATACCGCAGTAAAAAGAGTAAACCAAAAAAATCATGCCGCAGCAAACACAGATCACATCATAAGAAAAGCTGCCGCAAATCACACCGCAGCCATCGATCTAAACGTTCTCATCACCATAAACGGAGTCACTCTTGCCGAAGATGCGGAAAGAAAAAACATCATTCCCGCCATCAAGGAAATGTTGATCGTAAATGGGATCAAGGGAATATGTGGGAGTATCGACGCTACCGCTAAATGTCAGGTCTTCATTTTTGAAACCCTTTTTAAAAGAGAGTATGATAAAAAAGGGTTTTTTTTATTTCGTAGAGAAATAAAAATGAGACATCATAATGTATTGAAATGAAGATTGTGAGGGGAAGACATGAAGTTTTTTACAGGTGAGATACATAACAGATTGTTTATCGGGGTCGTCATTGATGATGAATGGGTGATGGACGTCAAAAAGGCAGAAGCAAAACTATTTGAGCTAGAAACATTGCCAAACTCTTTATCTGAATGCATCAACATGGGGGACAAGTTTGTCGAACACGTCAAACAGCTTCTTGATTGGGCGGAGAAAAAAGAAGAAGACCGCGGCTCTTATGTCTATCCGCTTTCGGACGTGACACTCCATGCACCGATTCCAAAACCAACGAAAAACATCATGTGTGTTGGGAAAAACTATCAAGATCACGTCATGGAAATGGGAAGTGCGGCAGATATTCCTAAAGACGTGATGATCTTTACAAAGGCGCCTACCTCTGTTGTAGGGCATGAAGCGGACATTCTTCTCCATGAAGATGTGACAAGTGAATTGGATTACGAAGGGGAGCTTGCCATTGTCATTGGCAAAACAGGAAAGGATATTGCTCCTGAAGAGGTCCACGATTACATTTTCGGTTACACCATTTTAAATGATATAACGGCAAGAGATTTGCAGAAAAAACACAAACAATTTTTCATCGGAAAAAGCTTAGATACAACTTGTCCAATGGGACCTTATATCGTTCACAAGTCAGTGATTGAGGATCATGGAGCACTCCATGTGGAAACAAAGGTAAACGGAGAGGTTCGTCAGTCTGCCAGTACGGAATTAATGATCTTCCCAATTGAAGACATTGTGTCAACTCTTTCAAAAGGGATGACGCTGGAAGCGGGAGACATCATTGCAACAGGTACACCTTCTGGAGTCGGCAAAGGTTTTGAACCGCCAAAATTTTTAGCCTCAGGCGATCAGGTTGAAGTAACAATTGAACCAATTGGGACGTTATCAAATCGCGTCAAATAAAGGCGTGTTGACACAGGATTGTCGCTTTGTGTTCGACTTATTTCGTGGTACGATGAGAAGGTAATTGTTCTGATAAAGGGGGAAATCACAAATGGGAACACATTTACATATTACAGCGTGGGTGCTAGGTATTATTTTATTTTTCGTTGCCTTTGCATTAGCAGGTAAAAACGATAAAGGCGCTAAAATTGTGCATATGATCGTACGACTGTTCTACTTGATTATTATTGCAACAGGCGTAGAGCTGTATGTTCGCACAGGAATGAAAATCCCGGGTTACGGGGGCGAGTATGTTGGAAAAATGATACTTGGTATTCTTGTGATTGGTTTCATGGAAATGGTCCTTGTACGCAAGAAAAAAGGAAAATCGGTGACGGGTGTATTCATTGGTTTTATCGTGGTTGCTATTGTGACCATTCTTCTCGGCTTACGTCTGCCGATCGGTTTCCATATCTTTTAAGATAAAAAGGGCATTGCTTATCAAAAGCAGTGCCCTTTTTATGTGAGATCAAACTGAGACATCAGCCGATGACCGTCAGACGTCGTCCATTCCAATTGAACTTGATTTGTACCCGAATGATGGTGGCATTGAAGGGCAAGTGATTGCATGTCTCCTGAAAACTGAAAAAAAGACACGCGATGAGAAGGATGGAAGGAAGAGAAGATACAATCATAGACGGAAAAGCCAAGCTGTTCTACATAGTCAATGATCTGATAAAAGACGCTTTCCGGTACGAACATGAGCAAATCAAGCCACCCTTTAGAAAGAGACGCTGTATATTGAATGCGTTCACCGCCTTTTACCTCCATCAACTTCCCATTCTCACAAAGAACGACAGACCCGAGCAATTCTCCTTTTGTCCATCGATCCTTTTCTTTCAAACAGATCATAGAACTTTGAAGGCTTTCAGGCAGCATGATGTCTCCTTCTTCGTCTTCAATCAGACAATGACCGTTTTCCATCAGTAAGTACCCGTTACACCATTTTGGGTGGTTTTGCTGAAGATATGTCATTCGGTTCTCCATTCGCAAAACCTCCTTTCCTCTTTCTTTTCTTACCAAATGAAGCTTGTCCTATACACAGGGGAAAAAAGGACAAATCAACTATCAAGGAGCCGATGCATAAACTAAGAAAGGCTAAATGAGAACACTTGATGAAAAACGGATGGGAGCTGATGATGATGTGTGGAATAACAGGCTGGGCAGACTTTAAAAAGCAGCTCATCCAACAGGATCATGTAATCAATCAAATGACAGATACATTATCTAAACGAGGGCCGGATGATACAAATACGTGGAAAAGTGAGCACGTTCTTTTCGGCCATAAACGGTTAGCCGTTGTCGATGTTGAAGGCGGAAAGCAGCCGATGACATATACCCATCAACACCATGATTATACGGTGGTATACAATGGAGAACTTTATAACACGGAGGATATACGAAAAGAATTATTCAAAAGGGGGCACCGCTTTCTTGGGCATTCTGATACAGAGGTTCTTCTTCACGCCTATACAGAATGGAAGGAAGAGTGTGTGACCCATTTTAATGGAATTTTTGCATTTGTCATTTGGGATAGTGAGCGTGAATTATTATTTGCAGCGAGAGACCGGCTCGGTGTCAAGCCATTTTTCTATACAGAACGTCATCATTCCTTTTTGTTTGGCTCAGAAATCAAAGCACTTCTAGCTCATCCTGAAATGAAAGCCAAAGTGGATCATGAAGGGTTATCAGAAATCTTTGGTTTAGGGCCGTCTAGAACACCAGGGCAAGGCGTATTTAAAGGGGTGAAAGAGCTGAGACCTGCTCATGCCCTAACCTTTTCAAAAGATGGTTTGCGTGTGTGGAGGTACTGGAATGTCAAAAGCAAGCAGCATACAGATTCGCTTGATGACACCGCTCAGCACGTGAAGGAACTCTTTACGGATGCTGTTACAAGACAACTTGTCTCTGATGTGCCTGTATGTACGTTTTTATCGGGCGGTGTGGATTCTAGTGCCATTACGGCCATTGCCGCCAAGCACTTTGAGAAAATAGGGAAAGCCCCGCTGCATACGTATTCCGTTGATTACGACGGAAATGATCAATTCTTTGAAGCAAGTCAATTTCAGCCGAATGCTGACGGCCCGTGGATTGATCGAATGACCAAAGCGTTTCAAACGAATCATCACAGCTGCATCATTGGGCAAAAAGAGCTGGCTTCTTATTTGAAAGAAGCGGTTGAAGTGCGAGATTTGCCGGGGATGGCAGATATTGATTCTTCCTTACTATGGTTCTGCCGAGAAATTAAAAAGGATTTTGTTGTTGGTTTATCAGGTGAATGTGCAGATGAAATTTTTGGAGGTTACCCATGGTTTCACATGGCAAGCGAAACCAATGGATTTCCGTGGATGAGATCAACGGAAGCACGCATTCAGCTTCTTCAAGACTCATGGCAAAAGAAATTATCACTGAAGGAATATGCGCAAAGCAAATATGAAGAAACCGTGGCAGAAACCCCTCTTTTAGATGGGGAAACTGGAGTAGATAAAGCCCGAAGAGAACTTTTTTACTTAAATATGATTTGGTTTATGACAACACTGCTGGATCGAAAAGATCGTATGAGCATGGGGGCGAGCCTTGAGGTACGTGTACCATTCGCAGATCATCGTCTTGTTGAGTATGTATGGAATATTCCTTGGGAAATGAAAATGTATGGAAATCGGGAAAAAGGGGTTTTGAGAAAAGCATTAGAGGGAATTTTACCGAATGAAGTGCTTTATCGCAAGAAGAGCCCTTATCCGAAAACACATCATCCTGCTTATACTCAGGCGGTAAAAGAGATGTTAACAGATTGTCTCGCGCAAAAGGATTCTGTGCTTCATGAATTTTTAGATCCACATCAATTAAAACAGCTGATTGAAACGGAAGGGGCTTCTTTCCAGGTTCCTTGGTATGGTCAGTTAATGAAAGGCCCACAGCTCATTGCCCATTTGGCACAGATTCATCATTGGTTTGAAACATATCGAATTGATATAGAAGCATAACAAAGGGTCGGCTTTCTTGCACTTGTTGAAAGGAAGTCGGCTTTTTTGATACATAACATGAGACTTTTAGAGCACATCAAAAGTTGATCTAACCGCTTCAATTTGTATAATTAACTTAAAGTGAATTAATTTGGAGGAAAAAGGATAATGAAAATCATTGTGATCGGAGCAGGACCAGGGGGACTTGCAGCAGCTATGATGTTGCAAAGCAAAGGACATGATGTTCATATATATGAAAAACAGTCCTTTGTTGGCGGACGTAACTCTAAGTTTCAACTTGGTGATTTCACGTTTGATACAGGTCCTACTTTTCTCAGTATGATTCATATTGCAGAGGAACTGTTCACCTTTGCCGGTAAAAATCTCTATGATTATATAGATGTGATTGAATTAAAAGAAATGTATAGATTAATCTTTCAAGATGAGAAGCTTGATATGATTCGAGATCGAGACGAAATGTACAAACGGCTAGAAGCCTTTGCACCTGGTGAGGGCGAGGGGTATGTACGTTTTATGAATGATACAAAACGAAAAATGGACCGCCTAACGCCGATTCTACAAAGTAAAATGGATCGTTTCCATCATTACTTGCGACCAAAAGTCATCAAAGCACTTCCTCAGCTCTCATTAAATAAAAGCTTATATGATGTGCTGTCGGATTATTTCTCAAATGAATCAGTGAAATATGCCTTTACATTCCAATCAAAATATTTAGGGATGTCACCTTGGGAATGCCCAGGAGCGTTCTCAATTCTTTCCTTTATGGAGCATGACACAGGCGTTTATCATCCGAAAGGCGGAGTGAATCAGCTGTCAGAAGCGATGGCAAAGGCAGCTGTTGAATCTGGGGCTACCCTTCATCTATCAACTGGAGTTGACAAGTTGCTGACGGAAGGCAGGAAAGTGAAGGGCATTCGCTTAGAAACTGGTGAAGAAATACAGGCAGATGAGGTGGTCGTAAATGGTGATTTTGCACACGTGATGACAAAGCTTGTAGAGCCGGGTCTTTTAAAGAAATATAGCGAGAAGAAACTGAAAAAGAAAAAATTCTCATGCTCCACCTTCATGCTGTACCTAGGTTTAGATACGATATATGATGAGCCACATCATACCATCGTTTTTTCCGATGACTATGCGAAGTTCGTCAAAGAGATTACGAAAACCTTTGAGCTGCCGGATGATCCGTCCATTTATATTCAAAATGCAAGTGTGACAGATGATTCGCTTGCGCCAAAAGGCAAGTCCGCTCTTTATGTGTTAGCACCTGTTGCCAATAATCAAAGCGGTATTGACTGGGAAGTGTATCAAGAAGAATTTAGAGAGCTTGTGCTGGATACGCTGGAGCGGAAAACAGGCTTTAAGAATATCAGGCAGCATATTGAAGTCGAGCGGATGATCACGCCGAAGCACTGGGAAGAAGAGCTGTACGTGTATGAAGGAGCTACATTTAATCTGGGTCACCAGTTGACGCAGATGATGGTACTCAGGCCGCATAATGAATTTGATGAGTTGAAACACTGCTGGCTCGTTGGTGGAGGAACCCACCCGGGCAGCGGATTGCCAACCATTTTAGAATCAGCGCGTATTACGACAAATGCGATTCTGTCAAAAGAGAAACATACGCACAAAAGAGTGCCACATCAAGAAAAGGGGAGCGCCTCATGAAAAAACATATATTGATTGCTGGCGGCGGTATTGGCGGTATGATCTCAGCCCTCTATTTAAAAAAAGCTGGACATGATGTCACCCTTGTTGAAAAAAATGAACGGCTCGGCGGGAGACTTGCTTTTGTACGTGAGAAAGGATATAAAGTAGATGAAGGTCCGACCATTGTCCTACTTCCTGATATGTTAAAAGGCATTTTACATGACGTAGGCATTGATGAAACATCTCTTGATCTCTTGCAGCTCGATCCGCTGTATACGATCCACTATCAAGATGGAACCTCCTATACGAAATACTCTGATACACTGCGACAACTAGAAGAAATCAAACGTGTATTTCCAAAGGAAGAACAGGGATATTTAACATTTATGCAAGAAATGACGGATCGGTTTCAAGAAGGGCAGGAAGCTTTTCTAGAAAAATCATTTCATGAAAAACGAACCTTTTTTACAAAAGCGAACATGAAGATTTTAATGAAATTAAAAGCATATCGAACCGTTCAAAGTTCTCTCAAAAAATATTTTTCAGATGAGCGCCTCCGAGATGCATATGCACTTCAAACCCTCTATGTCGGAGGAAATCCGTATGAAGCATCTGCCATTTATTCGCTTGTTTCATATAGTGAGCACGCACACGGAATTTACTATTTAAAAGGCGGATATGCGAGTTTAGTAGATATATTGGAGAGACAGCTCTTAAAGACGGGTGTACACATAAGAAAAAGTGAAGAAGTCGCACAATTTGAGTTTGAGGGGAAACGTGTGGTCAAGGCAACAATAAATGATGAGCACATAGCAGCTGATGCATTTGTGATGAACGGAGATTATCCAGCGGCGTTAAAACAGCTTGGTTTAGGTGAACAAGACCGGCGTAAATACGTTCCATCCTCCGGCTGCGTGATGGTGTATCTAGGGTTAAACAAAGTATACGATGAAGCACCTGTTCATCAATTTTTCATGGGAGAACACTTTGATCAGCATATGAGAGAGGTGTTCCAAACGAAAACGATACCTCAAGATCCATCATTTTATACGTTTAATCCATCGACCATCGATCCATCCCTTGCCCCAGAAGGCAGCAGTGTCCTATATATGCTCATTCCTGTTCCATCAGGAGATCACATCGATTGGGAACAAGAGACAGACTTTGTGGATAAAATGGTGGAGCGTCTTGAGAAAAGAGGCTTTCCACAGCTGCGAGAGGCGGTTGTCTGGCAAAAGGTGAGAACACCGAATGATTCAATGCGAGAAGGATTGTTTGAAGGCGGCAGCTTTGGACTCGCTCCTAATTTGTTTCAATCAGGTGTGTTTCGCCCGCAAGTAAAGGTTGCAGATGTAGACAATCTATATGCGGTAGGTGCTTCCATCCATCCCGGCGGCGGGGTACCGATCGTGATGCAAAGTGCAAAGCTCATGGCTTCTGTACTGCTTAAAGAGCTGAACAACAGAAAGGAAGTGAAGCTAAGTGGTTGATGTGCAAACAGCATTGAAAATATGTGAAGAGACCATTCAAACCCATTCAAAAACGTTTTATCGTGCCTTTTCCATGCTGCCTAAAAAGAAAAGACAGGCTGTTTGGGCCGTATATTCTTTTTGTAGGAGAGCGGATGACATTGTAGATGAGTCTCCTTCACCAAAGGAAGAACTGGCGTCTTTTCAGGAGGCATTTGAACGTTTCTTGCAAGGAGAAGTAGATCGTGATGATCCAATGTGGGTGGCGCTGGAGTATACATTTCAACAGTTTCGTATGGATGAATCCCCATTCCGTGACCTGCTGCGAGGACAGGAGATGGATTTAGAGCAACATCGATATGAAACGTTAGATGAACTGCTCATCTATTCCTATCATGTCGCAAGTACAGTTGGATTAATGCTGCTTCCGATCATTGCACCGCGTAAAAAAGAACAGCTAAAAGAAGCTGCGATTTCCCTTGGGATTGGCATGCAGTTGACCAATATTCTTCGAGACATTGGTGAGGATAAGGCGGAAAGGAACCGCATTTATTTGCCAAAACAAGTCATGGATCAATTTGGGTATACAGAGCAAGAATTACAAGAAGGGATCGTCAATCAAGCCTTCCAGCACGTATGGGAATATATTGCTTTTGAGGCAGAGGCGTACTATGAGGAATTTTTTGACCATCTCCATGAATTCCCACTTTATTCAAGGATACCAGTGAAAGCAGCTGCTCACTTTTATAAGGCTATTTTAGATAAAACTAGAGAAAACGAATACCGCGTCTTTACGAAGCGGTCATATATTTCAACACAAGAAAAAGCACTTATTTTAGAAGATATTACGTAATGAAAAGAAGACAAAGGGCTAAAATAAAGTTCATTTTAGCCCTTTGTCAACAATCTGAAAGGACTGCACCCGCAGTCCTTTTTATGTGGAAGTAAACCGATACTCCGTCCACACCCTTGAACGCCACCGCCTATACATGAAGATACCTCTTACCCATTCATCCACGATAAAAGAAATCCAAACCCCGATAAGGCCCATCTCAAGTTGAATGCCTAATAAATAAGCGATCGGAAGGCCGATGCCCCACATTGAAATCATCGCCATATAGACTGGAAACTTCGCGTCACCAGCTGCCCGCAAGGAGTTGATGATGACCATATTAAAAGAACGTCCAGGCTCTAAAACAATCGTCAATATGAGGAGGAGGCTCGCGATTTGAATGATCTCACTGTTGCTAGTGAAAAAAGTAAGTAAATGCGTCGATGATAAAGATAAAGCAGTAGAAGAAAGAAGCGAGATGGCAATGGCCCAGTATAAGCTTTTCATGCATCTTCGATAGGCCGCATCAAATTCTTTCGCCCCGATCAGGCGCCCGATTAAGATTTGCGTTCCTTGGCTAATGGCGGCACCAAATAACATAATGAACATCATCAAATTCTGGGTATAGACTTTTGCTGCCAGTGCTTGCGTGCCCATAAATGTGATAAACAGCGTAATAATCATTTGAGAGCCATTATAAGAAAGCTGTTCTCCAGCAGAAGGAATGCCGATTTTTAGCAGTTTTTTTAAATGCGTTCGCTGGATGTAAAACATTCGCTTGAATGAAAACCGCAATCCAATGCGGTGTCGAACAATGAGGATCATGGCTGTTAGACCGATCAACCGTGCAAATGATGTGGAAAGAGCAACACCCATGACACCTAATACAGGGAAGCCAAATGGTCCAAAGATGACCAAATAATTACCAGCAACGTTTAACAGATTCATACCGATGGTGACATACATCGTATCTCTCGTGAATCCATAGCTTTTTAAAATAGCACTATAGGTCATAATGAGCGCCTGTATAAAAGACAGCAGGCCGACAATCTGTAAAAAGACGGTTGCATCTGGCATGAGCTCGCTTGATAATCCCATGATATGCAGGATGGGCACAGCTAACACAAACATAAGAAGACTGATCGCAAAGCTAATGAGGAAGTTGGTGCCTAGTGATACATAGGCAACTAGGGTCGCTTCCTGATTGCGGCCCGCTCCTAAAAGCTGCGCAATGACAATCGTCGTCCCAGTCGTAATGAAGCTGAACATCACAATCAATAGATTTAGTAGCTGATTGCTTACCCCTACTGCGGCAACACTATTGTCAGAATACTGGCTGAGCATCAGTGTATCTGCGCTCCCCATCAGCATATATAAAGAGATTTCGATAAAAATAGGCCAAGTTAATGCAAATAATGAAGGGTGGGATTTTTCACTTTTGGCTTGAACCTTTTGTATTGTCAGTGCTTGTGGTTTCATCACATCACCTTCTTTCGTATAAATCCGATTTATAGTGTACCTTGCATCGACTATAATAAGAAGAGATGAAACCGAAACTTATTGGAGAAATCCGACTTCATAAGGGGATGAATATGGGTCCATTTATTACATTTACTGTACCGCCATTTCCAGTCTATATTGCTTCAGGCAAAGGTGTATTCCATCCAGGAGAACGACATATCTCCAGAATTTTCACCGTGTTTGATCTTCTTTATGTCACGAAAGGTGAACTGTGGATCACAGAAGACGAGGTGCCTCATCACGTAAAAGAGGGAGAATATATCATCTTATCACCGGGACTTGCCCATGGTGGACATCTGCCATGCAAAGAAGAAACACTTTATGAGTGGCTGCATTTTTCAATTGATCCATTTGAGTTTACAGATCGGCCGAGAGAACACTGGTTTGACATGAAGCAAAATCAAGCCACTTTTGAAAAAGCAGCAAGCTATGAATTTCGTCTGCCCCGAAAAGGAAAAGTGAAAGGGGGAAGCGTGCTACAGAAGCATCTTTTAGCGATGCGCGCTTTAAATGATGATGCGTCTGAACTTCAGCTCAAAAAGCAGCTTCAATTTGAGGAAATGCTCATCCATTTACAAAAAGAAGCATTTCATATTCCAAGTGCAAAGGAGACTGTCGCTTCAGAAGTGGTTTACTATCTTGAACGTCATTTTACGCAAAAATTAAAGATGGAGAAGCTGGCAGAGATTCTTCATTATCATCCTGATTACATGACAAGGTGCATGCAGACCGTGTACGGACTGACGCCGAGCCAGTACATCAATCGACTCAAAATTGAAAAAGCCAAAAGCCTACTTGCTTCAACGAATGAAAAAATAGCTCTCATTGCAGAACATGTAGGCATTGATGACCCTACTTATTTTTCAAAGCTGTTTCGGCAAAATGAAGGCATGACGCCTATCGAGTATCGTCATCTTGCTAAAAGAACGACAAAGTAAAGGAACGTGAACAGATGAAAGGAAAAAAAGAAGAGATTGTGAGCATACGTCCATTAGACGAAACCGATTTAGAAGTGGTATGGCATTTAAGGTTTAAAGCACCAGACCAGGCCTATCGAAAGTGGAATGCACCGTATTTTATTGAACATGACATATCGCTTGCTGCATTTAAAAAACGCTATTTACAGGATGAATCTGTCCTGCCAAAACTATTTGGCATTGATGTAGGAGGTGAATTAAAGGGCACAGTTTCTTATTATTGGGAGAATGAACGCACACGCTGGCTGGAGTGCGGGATTCTTATTTATGACTCACGTTTTTGGAATGGGGGCGTTGGAACAAAGGCATTGCGTCTATGGATCGATGAACTCTTTTCACACATCGATATCCCACGCATCGGTCTGACCACCTGGTCTGGAAATGAACGCATGATGCGTTGCGCAGAGAAATGCGGGTTTATCCTTGAGGGAAGACTGCGTAAGGTTCGTTACTATCAAGGGGATTATTATGATTCGATGCGGTATGGGATGCTAAGAGAAGAATGGCAAAGCCTTCCGCACCATTCATTTGAATAGTTGTTTTTAAGATTAGGAAAAAAGTATAGTAAGATTCAATAAATTGAAAAAGAAGGGTGGCGGATGAATGTGAAATGGATTACAGGTTGGTTTGTATCCATATTAGTCGCAATCTACCTATTCGTTGATGCACCAAAACACGGGAAAAATAAATGGTTATGGGCCATCTTAGGCCTTTTACTCGGGCTCTTCACACTTGGAATATATCTCATTCAAACAGGAAGAAAAGGGTTGGGCTGGACAGTACTGATTGTGTCCATTCTCATCTATGCGATTGCCATCCTCGTCTTTGTCTTGTACTTTCTCATGCTGATCTTCGGGTACTCCAACGCAAATTAGAGAGTACGGCTGTGGCGATTTGTTTCACTTCAAGTTGCTACCGATTGATGGTTTGATTGCGCCAAAGCATCTTAGGATCAATGGTGATGGGGCGCGGTCAAGATGATCCTCATGTTTAACCATCTTATTTTATCTCATGTGGCTCACTGCTTTGGTCAAGTAAGTCCTTCATAAAGAAGGGCTTTTTTCTTTTATTTTTTGAGCAGGGACACCTGCAATGACAATCCGCTCTTCATGAAAGGAGCGATTCACTACTGCATTTGCTCCGATGGAAATATGATTCGCAATATAAATATTTCCAAACAGTTTAGCGCCAGGGCCGATCCATACATGATCTCCAATGACGGGCACATCTTTTTCATGATGGTTTTGACCGATATTCACGCCTTGATGAATATCACAAAACGATCCGATTTTGGCGTGCTTGTTCACAATCAACAGCCCAGTATGGTTGATTCTGAGCCCAGGTCCAAATACACCAATTGGGATATCAAAGCCAAGCTGCATGCCTTTCTTTTTATGTAAGTAACGATAAAACCATTTGCGTAACGTAGCACCGCTATTCGTATAGTACTCATATTTTCGTAAATATCTTTGATATTTCCAAATATCATCCCCAAGCCACTTTGGTCTTTTTCGATTGATGGCAAGTGCTTTCTGATCTTGTGCCAAGTAGTGGTGAAGGTCATGCTTCGTTAAAATCATCAGATCTCCCTCGATTCCCTTTCGTTTCAGAGAAATTATACCATCATACCCATTTATATCAAGATAAAATAACGTTCATTTTTTGTTTTACTGCATTCATTTCATTCGGCCGTCGCGTATCAAGCAAGGGAGCTACAACGCATAGAGCAAAAGAACCAGGAGAATTGTTTTGTAATTTTTTTCAATATTTTTCATACTCAAACGTTACATCGCCCTTATGGCTGTAGATGTTTGTAAAAAATACACGAAATTACTCGTTAAAAAGAGAATATAGCATTCATATGCTTTTAGAATCATCTTTTTGAATACAATTGACTTTCGTATCTTACATCCTCTAGGCTAGTAAATGAAAATGATAATCTTTATCAATTGGAGGAGTGTTTTATTATGTCCATCAAAACCGTTTCTAAAAATCAGCAATTTTTAGAGCAACAAAGTCAAAGAGAATCTAATGCAAGGTCTTACCCGAGACGGTTCCCATTAGCCATGCAAAAAGCCGAAGGTATGATCGTGACAGATGCAGATGGTAGAGAATTTTATGACTGCCTAGCAGGTGCAGGAACACTTGCCCTTGGTCACAATCACCCGGTTGTTATAGATGCTATTGAACGTATGCTTCATGAAAAAAGACCGTTGCATACGCTGGACATCACTTCAGAGATTAAAGAAGAATTTGTGAATGAGATTTTTTCTCACTTGCCAGAAGAGTTTGCAAAAAGAGCAAAAATTCAATTTTGTGGACCAACTGGTGGTGATGCTATAGAAGCAGCAATTAAATTAGTCAAGACAGCGACGGGAAATCGTTCCATTCTATCATTCCACGGAGCATATCATGGTGCTACGCATGGCACGATGTCATTAAGCGGCAACTTATCGCCAAAGGAAAAAGTACAAGGATTAATGCCAGATGTTCACTTCCTGCCTTATCCATATGAATACCGCTGCCCATTTGGAATTGGCGGTAAAGATTCACATCGCATTTCCAGCTCTTATATTGAGCGTGTATTAAATGACCCTGAGAGTGGAATTCTTCCGCCAGCAGGCATGATCTTTGAAGCGGTCCAAGGGGAGGGCGGCTCCATCCCGGCATCAATTGAATGGATACAAGAAATGAGACGAATCACAAAAGAAAAAGGAATTCCACTTATTATTGATGAGGTTCAATCAGGCATCGGCCGAACGGGTAAGATGTTTGCCTTTGAACATGCTGGTATTGTGCCAGATGTCATTGTGTTATCAAAAGCAATTGGGGGAAGCCTTCCGCTATCCGTTGTGATTTATGACAAAGACTTAGATCAATGGAATCCAGGTGCACACATTGGCACGTTTAGAGGAAATCAAATGGCGATGGCAGCTGGAACTGCTACGCTTAAATATATAAAAGAAACCAATCTGCTTGATCATGTAGAAGCGCTTGGTCAGCGTATGCAGGCGAATCTAAAAGACATTCAAAAACAAGTGCCTGCTCTCGGTGATGTGCGAGGAAGAGGATTAATGATTGGTGTTGAAGTTGTGAATCCAGATGAGAAACAGGATGTGGACGGCAGTTATCCAGCAAATCCAGAGCTAGCCAGTCTCATTCAAAAGAATTGTTTCGATAAAGGCTTAATTGTGGAGACAGGAGGCCGTTTTGGAAGTGTGATTCGATTCTTACCACCTTTGATCATGACAGAAGAACAGCTTGAAAAAGTCATCACGATTTTTAAAGAGGCAGTTTACGATGCAGTCAACTAAACCATCTGTCGATTCATTATTTATTCAACAAAGCCAGCTTGGGAGGGAGTCCTTCCAAGCGGCACTCTACACATCCATCGACAGCTTACTGGCAGAGTGGCAAACAAGCAGAGGACCGTATAGCGGAATATTGCCTGGGAAATTAGCGACTCATGTCGAATCGTTATTCCAGATTCAACCGGCTGGTGAATCCATTGAGTCTGTTTTTCAAGATATAAAAAATCACCTTTTACCGCATTTAGTGGATGTGTCACATCCTAAATGCCTGGCACATTTGCATTGCCCACCTCTTATCCCTGCTCTGGCAGCAGAGGTGATCGTAAGTTCCTTTAACCAATCAATGGATTCCTTTGATCAAAGCGGCATTGCATCTTTGGTTGAGGAGGAAATCCTCAAGTGGTTATGTGAAAAGTTTTCTTATGGAGAACGAGCAGATGGGACCTTTACGAGCGGTGGAACCCAATCTAACTACATGGGACTGCTTTTAGCAAGAGATGCATTTTGCGAAAACACTTGGCAATGGAATGTACAGCAGAAAGGGTTGCCGAGCGAGGCAAATCGTATGCGGATTCTTTGCTCCAAGAATGCCCACTTCACTGTGAAAAAATCAGCATCTCAGTTAGGTTTAGGTGAACAGGCTGTTGTGTTAGTTGAGACGGACGAACATCACCGAATGGACCTGCATGATTTGCAGAAGAAGCTTATGGAGCTTAAAGAGCAGGATTTGCTTCCATTTGCAGTCGTGGCGACTTGCGGGACAACTGATTTTGGCAGTATTGATCCTGTACATGACATATATGACATGGTGAAGCCTTTCGGTTTGTGGATTCATGCAGATGCTGCCTATGGAGGAGCGCTTGTATTAAGCAAAACGTTCCGAGGAAAATTAGATGGCATCGAGCTTGCTGATTCGATCACGATCGACTTTCATAAGCAATTTTATCAGCCGATCTCCTGCGGGGCATTTCTACTAAAGGATAAAAGATATTTTGGTTTGATTGATTACCATGCAGATTATCTCAATCCAAAGGAAGATGAACTGGAAGGCATTCTGCATCTCGTGAATAAATCTGTTCAGACGACGCGCCGGTTTGATGCGCTAAAACTCCTTCTCTCTCTGCGTATGATTGGAGAAGAAGGATTTGCAAGTATCATTGACCATACCATCCAATTTTCGAAAGATGTGGCTACGTTGATTGAGAAAAATGAGCATCTTGAGGTGATCAATCCTGATCCAGAAATCAATGCAGTCGTGTTCCGTTTTATAGATGATCATCAAGCAGATGACATCAATAAAATCATTCATCGCACACTTTTCCAAACAGGAACGGCTGTCGTAGCAAAAACAGTAGCCGATGGTCAAACTTGCTTAAAATTCACTTTGTTAAATCCGAGAACGACTATTACACATATTGAGGAAATCCTTTCTGACATTGTTGATATCGGGATCGCTCATATTCAATCCGGGAGGGTACTACGTTGAGTCAATATAAACAAATGGCTGAAAATGCAACGATGCAAAGCTTTTTAAACTGTTTTTTACGTGAAACAGGAATTGATCGATCTGCAAAGAAAGAGACAAAAGCAGACGGCTCACTTGTATTTGTAGCAGCATTAGCAAAACAAGATCTTGAGCTTGTCATTCCGATTCGATATTTTTCGCCTGTAGGCCGTCATCTCTTTGATTTTCCCGTTCGCTTTCGCCCGCAAGGCAGTGAGCAACAGGGAACGATCGTCGATTACACCACACTTGTTGCTTTATGTTCAAAGGAACTTCTCATTGAATACGGCCGCACAGATGCAGAGGATGAGTTCATGCTTCGCATCATTTTAAGCTGCCGGAATATTGAACGATTCATCAGAGAGAGAGAAAGTGATCGAGCAGCTCTTTCTTCAGCTGATTTTGAATATATCGAAGCGGAGCAGTCACTTCTTCTTGGGCATTTAACGCATCCTACACCAAAAAGCAGACAAGGAATGACAGAAGAGGAGGAAGCGATTTATTCTCCTGAGCTGAAAGGCTCTTTCCAGCTTCATTACTTTAAAGCACATCCGTCAATTGTGCTTCAGGATTCTTCTCTTTCACAATCTGCGGCAAGTCTCATGTTTGAGGAGCTCATGCGCCAGATGCCAGAAGAAAAAGAGAGACTGACGACGTTAACAGAAGGCGGTGAATATGTCCTGATTCCGATTCATCCGCTACAAGTCCAAGTGGTCATGGGGAAAGCGTTCGTCAAGCGTTATATAGAGGACGGGATGCTGACGTATTTAGGGCCGCTAGGATCTGAATACACAGCGACATCTTCCTTTAGAACGGTCTATCAAAAAGACTCTGCGTACATGCTTAAATTCTCTGTCCCTGTAAAGATCACAAACTCTTTACGCGTTAACAAACAAAAGGAACTTGATCGTGGAGTTGAGATGTCACGTATCTTAAAAACAGAATTAGGCGTTTCTTTATATGACAAATTCTCTGGATTCCGTGTGATTGAAGATCCTGCGTATCTATCTATTCAAGGGGATGAGGCGGAATCTGGCTTTGAAGTCGTCATTCGTCAAAATCCATTTTTGCATCATGAAAAAGGGGCAAGCTTAATTGCAGGGCTATGTCAGGATCATGCATACGGAGGAAAATCAAGGCTTTCAGGCATTATCCATGAATTAGCAGACGCTGAAGGCAGATCAACAGAAGATGTCAGCCGTGATTGGTTCACACAATATTTATCGATTGCGTTAGAGCCGATGCTTTGGCTGTTTGAAACGTATGGACTTGCCCTTGAAGCCCATCAGCAAAATGCTGTCGTACAGCTAAAGAATGGATATCCGCACACATTCTATTATCGTGACAACCAAGGCTACTATTATAGCGAATCGAAAAAGGATCAGCTTGCGAAGCTTGTTCAAAACTTAAGCGTCAGAAGTGAAACCATTTGTGCAGACGATGTAGCGGTTGAGAGACTGCGTTACTATTTCTTCTTTAATCATTTGTTTGGTCTTGTGAATGGTTTTGGTACAGAGGGGCTTGCAAAAGAAGAAGATTTATTAGCCCTGATTAGAGACACACTGATTGCGCATGAAGAGACATATGGTGCATCTGAGCTGACGAACAGTCTTCTCCGGTCACAGGAACTGCCTTCAAAAGCGAACTTACTCACGCGATTTGAAGATATGGATGAGCTGACCGGTTCTTTAGAAACTCAATCCAGGTACACGTCTGTATTGAATCCGCTCTTTTTACATAAGGAGGCGCTGATTGGATGAGGCATCGAATTGGGTTCATTCGCGCTGAATATGAACGGGACGTCCAGCTTGTCCACAAGTGGATGCAAGAAGAGTATGTCCACCCATTTTGGCATTTGAATATTCCATTTCCTGCTTTTGAAAAGCACTTTTATCAGGCCATTCATGATCCGCATCAAACCCTTTATTTAGGAACCATTGATGGAACGCCGATGAGCTATTTTGAAGCATACAATGTGAAAGGGGATATCATTGAATCGTACTATGAGCCTTCTCCGCATGATCAAGGCATTCACCTGTTAATTGGAGAGCCAGATTATGTAGGGAAAGGATTTGCGGCTCCGCTGCTTCAAGCCATGACAGCATTTCAGTTTGAGCAGAACAAACGAACAGAAAAAATCGTGGCTGAGCCAGATATTCGGAACGAAAAAATGATTCATGTCTTTGAAAAGTGTGGATTCGAACGTGTGAAACCAGTTACTTTACCAGATAAAACAGGTCTTTTGATGTTTTGTCATCGAGATCGATTTGAAAGGAAGTATAACCATGACGCGGTTCAACAAGCAAAATAATGTAGTGGATGTCATTGGGATTGGTATTGGACCATTTAACCTAGGGCTTGCTGCATTATCTGAAGAAGTAGATGAAATTGACGCTTTGTTTTTTGAAAGAAGTGAAGCGTTCCACTGGCATCCAGGTATGCTCATTGAAGGGACAACACTTCAAGTCCCCTTTTTAGCGGATCTTGTCAGTATGGCGGATGTGAAAAGTAAATATAGCTTTCTCAACTATTTGCAGGAACAAAACCGTTTGTATTCATTTTACTTTCTAGAAGACTTCCATATCCCACGCAAGGAATATAGCCATTATTGCCGCTGGGTCGCGGATCAATTAGATTCTTGCCGATTTGGCATGAATGTCGAATCTGTCTCCATCGTTGAAAAAGCTGGAGAAAAACGATATGAAGTGCATGTCCGTCATGTGAAAGATCAAACGGTAGAGGTGTTTGAAAGTAAGCATCTTGTTTTAGGTATCGGTACACAGCCTGCGGTACCAGCATCTCTTCAGCCAGCTTTAGGGGATCGGGTGTTTCATTCTGCTGATTACTTGAAACGAAAGAAAGAAGGCTGTTTTAAAGGAAAATCCGTGACGGTCATCGGTTCTGGTCAAAGTGCGGCAGAAGTATTCTATGACATTTTATCAGACGATGAGGCGAAGGATATTCATTGGTTTACACGCTCTAAAGGGTTTTTCCCAATGGAATATTCAAATTTGGGTCTTGAGTATTTCTCTCCAGACTATATTGATTTCTTTTATGAGCTTCCTCAGCCTAAAAAAGATGCGCTATTAAAGCAGCAAGATTTGCTGTATAAAGGCATCAGCTCAGCGATGATCCGAGATATTTATCACTTGCTTTATGAACGTTCTGCTTGCGGAGAGCAGCTGAACACCGTGCTGCAGGCGATGACGGAAGTCAATTTGATTGAGGAAACGAGGGACGGCTTATCGCTTTCATGCAATCAATGGGTCAAAGAGGAATCCTTTACGCATGAGACAGACATTGTCGTCTTGGCAACGGGCTATCAATCTGTATTACCGCCATTTATTGATCCGATTTCCCATCATATTCAGTGGGATCATCAAGGACGCTTCCAGGTTGAACGTGAATATCGATTGAAAACAAACACATTAGGTGAAAATGATATTTTTGTACAAAATGCAGAGCTTCATACACATGGAGTAGGCGCACCAGATTTAGGGCTAGGGGCGTACCGAAACTGTGTCATTATCAATGAACTGGCTCGTCGACCTGTGTATCCACTTTATCAAAAGCATGTTTTCCAGACATTCGGTACACATAAACACGCAAATACATTTGAAGAAATCAAAGGGTAAGGAGGATGAACCGATGAGTGTACAAGATGAATTGAAAAAAGCGGTCAATCCTGCTGCTTGGAAAAAAGCAAACCAACGAATGGTGGCAAAAATGCTGTCCGAATATATGTATGAGGATATGCTTCATCCCGTTCAGCTAGATCATCAGGATGGCATCGCCCAATATGAATTAATCATTCACGAACAGAAGAAATATCGTTATCTCGCAAAACCTCGTTTGTTTGATAGTTTTGATACGATTGCTGAATCGATCGAGTGCTGTCAAGACGGAACATGGACAAAGGATGTTAGTGCCATTGTGTTTTTACTAGACATTCAGCCAATCATCCCAATGTCTTCTGAAACAACTGGCCATCTGATCAAAGAGCTTCACCATACCTTGTTAGCTGATGTTCATTTGCTGTCGAAAAAAGCACTTCGTGCAGATGAGCTGACGGATACAGATTATGCATGGATTGAAGGCGAGATGACTGGTCATCCGTGGATCGTCTATAACAAAGGGCGTATTGGGTTCAGCTACGATGATTACTTAGCCTATGCACCTGAAAGGCAGGAATGTGTGCAGCTGTCTTGGATTGCTGTTCACCGAGAACTTGCGACTTTCCATGCGGTCGATCATGAGAACTATGAGCACATCATTGCCAAGGAATTAGACGAAGTCACGATTCGTCAATTCCAACGTGTGTTAAAGGATGAAGGGCTAAATGCGGCTGATTATTATATGATGCCTGTTCATAAATGGCAGTGGACGCATATGATCATCCAGCATTTCCCTGAAGATTTAGCCATGCGCCGTATTGTGTATTTAGGAGAAGGGCTGGATCAATATATTCCACAGCAATCGATCAGAACCTTTACAAACATCTCAAATAAAGGCAAGCATCATATTAAACTGCCAATGAGTATTTTAAATACGCTAGTGTACCGGGGACTCCCATCAGAACGTACGGTGATTGCTCCTCGTATTACAGCACATATTAAAGGAATCGCCGATCAAGACGCCTTTTTATCCGATGTATGCCGCGTGATTTTACCAGGTGAGAATGCGAGTATCAATGTTGATCATCCTTATTACAGCAAGCTACCTGGTGCGCCATATCAATACCTTGAAATGCTTGGGGTCATTTTTAGAGAAAGCATTTATACGTATTTAGATGAAGGGGAGAGCCCTGTTACGCTGGCGGCACTGACGTATGAAGATCATGAAGGCGAGCCTTATCTGAAGCAGCTCATTGAAAAATCGGGTCTGTCAGCAAAAGAATGGATGGCGTCATTCTTCCATGTTGTCATGCCGCCGCTTCTGCACTTTATGTATCAATATGGCACGGTGTTTTCACCGCACGGACAAAATACAATTCTTGTATTAAAAGATCACAAGCCGCATCGTTTGGCGATCAAAGATTTTGTTGATGATGTGAACATTAGTGATCAACCGCTGCCTGAATTGGCTTCATTAGAAGAAGATCTAAAGGAAGTGTTGCGTAGTGAGCCGCCTGAGGGTCTTGTACAATTTATTTTTACGGGCCTGTTTATTTGCAATCTTCGTTACGTGTCAAACGTGTTAGACAATCACAATCTGTTAGATGAAACGACGCTTTGGCGCTTGCTTGCAGAAGAAATTCAGCAGTATCAAAAGCAATTTCCACAGCTAAAAGATCGTTTTGCTTTATTTGATCTATTCCAGCCTCAGCTGACAAAGCTTTGCTTAAACCGTAATCGCATGATTGATTACGGCTATGGAGATGGAGATGACCGGCCGCATGCATCAGAGCATGGCAAGGTCACAAATGCACTCGCTCAAGTTCTCTCATCCGTAGGCGAAAAATAAAAAAGAAAAGCTGTAGACAACATCTGTCTACAGCTTTTTGATTTTTTATGAAAATGCTTGTGAGGCCAGGAAATAGAGAAGCGCCGGATCGTTCTGCTTTTCGTTCCCGCGAATCACCATAAAATGTGCGACGTTTGTTTTCGTAAATCCTGCTTCTACAAGTGATGCATGCAGGCGTTCAGCTGTTTCTTCCTGCATATCTATACGAAAGGCGCCAGAATAAGACGTGAGAAGTGATTGAATGAGTGCTAGCGCCGTTTGTTCATCGTTTGCTGCAAGCGGGCCAATCATCAGATTAGCTGGTGTTTCCACACCAAACGCGAAGCCGGTGATTTCGTGGTGTTCATCCTTTGCGATCAGTTTAAATGCTGCTCGCTCCATTCGTTTTATTAAGAAGTTTGATCGATTGGTTCCTGCGCCTTTTTCATCCAGTCTTTCAATAGACGGGAGGTGCGTTTCATCAGCGGGAAAAAGATGAATCTGATGTGACACGTGAAGCGCACTAGGGTTTGTTTTTTGTGCTTTGTATGTATGAATATAACCGGCTGTCTGAAAGCCGATTTTTTCATAGACTGGCTGTCCTTGTACAGTAGCCGTTAAAACGACAGGGACACTTGGATCACTATGACGAAGCAGTGTGTCAATCATTTGACGGGCAAGACCGAGGCCTCGATGTGTCTCAGATACAATGACCGCTCCAATTGATGCCACACTGTCATACTGAAAAAGTCCAGCGCATGAAATGACTTGTCCTTCAGTTGTTGTAAAACCGGTAAAATGTCCATTTGTTAAAAGAGATGTGAGCTCTTCCGCATTGTAATCAGGCCAATCGACCTCTTTTGACAATGCGACAAGGTCTGGTATGTCATCAAGGGTTAAAGATCGTTGAATAACGTTTGGCAATACACGCAACTCCTTCTTAGCTGATTTCTCTCTATGTATCGTACCATAAGAACGCATAAGAAAAAGGAAAAGGGGATACCTTTTCCTTTTGTCTAGTTTAATAATTGAGGTCACGGTTGTATTCATATTCAAAGGTGAGCTGTAAGTTCTTAATTGAGACAACGCCTACTTTGATTAACCGTCCACCGATCAATTGAGGAACCTCGGTTGCATTAAAAGAAACAAAAAAGCGGTCTTTTGCTGGCACTTGACTTGTTTTATAAGAAGAGATGTCAACTTTTTGACCGTTCCAAGGTACGTTCACTGTTCCGCCTTTTAAGGAAGAGACGGTGAATACATAATTATATGCATTTGTACTACCTTTTTCAGCTTCTAATGACAGGCCAGTGACAACGGCATCCTGCGGCAAGCTGCTTAAATCAAAAGAAGAATTGGGAGATCCGGCTTCATTGAAACTATTCAATGTGGCAGGTGATCCATATCGTTTGGTTGTGCCTTTTTCAATACTTTTATCAAAGACAATACGATACATGTTGTCCTCTTCATTTAATAATTGCTTTGGTTTGACGGCTAAATAGTAGTCAGTACTGGCGGCAATTTTCGGCATATGGATGATTTCATTTTGGTTGTTTGTCCGCACAGAGGAAGACACGAGTGACCCGCTCTGATTGTAAAGATAAAGATCGAAATCATTTCCAGCTTTCACATTGACGAGTTTGATAGAAAAGCGGCCATCTGCTCCATCAAATTTAGAGCTGGTGAACCGATAAAAATCAATGTCATTCATAGAAGAGATACTACCTTCGTGATATAAATAGGTCTTGTTTAGATGAAGAGAGTGCTGTAAGAATTGAGCTTTGTCCATCGTATCATTGTTTGCATAATCACTGTCTGGATACAGATGCTCCAATTCTTCTGTATAATATTTTGTTTGTTTCGTAGACGTTTCACTTGCTTGAGCAGGTGATTGGAAAAGAGGGCTAGCGATAAAGAGGCCTGTAAGCAATAAAACCCCGATCTTCTTTTTGAACATGACAAACATCTCCTTTTAAGTAAATGACTTTCATTTATAATATCGGTAAATAAACGTATTTTTTCATATATATTCCATTTTTATTTATAAAAAGAACCTCCAATTCAGGAGGTTTTTTTAGTGAACGTTAAAATATCGAGCTTCAGGATGAGAAACGACAATGGCTGAAACGGATGCTTCAGGCTCCATCATAAACCCTTCTGTGAGATGAATCCCGATTTTTTCTGGCTGCAGCAGGTGGAATAGTTTTTCTTGGTCTTCTAGATTAGGGCACGCTGGATAACCAAAGGAATAGCGCTGACCTTGATATTTGGCTTGGAATCGTTTCTCCATCGTGAAATCGACTGGGTCTGGGAATCCCCATTTATCACGAATTACTTGGTGCGTTCGTTCAGCCAATCCTTCTGCAAGCTCAAGTGCTAAAGCTTGGACAGCATGCATTTTCAAATAGTCACCCTCTTGTTTAAATTGCTGCGCAACTTCTCGTATGCGGGCACCAGCCGTCACTGCAAATAAGGCGATATAATCTTTCTCGTTCTCTCCGGTTTTCCGCACATAATCAGAAATAGACCGGTACGGAAGTTTTTCCTGTCTTGGAAATTGGAATGTCTCAATGACGCGGTCAGGCGCTTCTGGATCATAGATATGCAGGTCATTCCCATTTGAATTGGCAGGGAAGAATTGATAGACGAATGCAGGTGCAAACCAGTTTTTCTCTCTGCCTTCTTGAAGAAGATCTGTGATCAGCTGTTTTAACTCCAATGCTTTTGGATGCTGTTCAGCCAAGAGCTTTTTGACCTTTCCTTTTAAACCGAGGTGATGGCCGATCAGCATTTGCTCATTGACATAGGGCATTATGTGGTGCAAATCAATATCCCGTACATAATGGCGTTTCGTATTTTCTGGCGTGAATATCGCTGCCTCCGGAAGTGTCGCGCGTTTTTCTAGTAATTCAATCACAGCTTTTGGCTGCGTTGTTTCTTTTTCCTTATGGAGCGTTTCTTGATCCTCTAAGGGTTTTGTTTGAAATTGAAGAGGGTTCGTTCTTAATTCATTCGCTAAAGACAGACCGTCCATTGCATCTTTGGCGTAAAGGACGGGGCCATCATATTGAGGCGAAATTTTCATCTTCGTAAACTTCCGTGAAAGCGCCGCGCCGCCCACCAAAATGGGAACAGAGATGTTTGCTTTTTGTAAATCTTGAGCGGTCAAGACCATTTGCTGTGCTGATTTGACAAGTAAACCTGATAGTCCAATCATATCTGGCTTTTCTTTTTGCACCGCTTCAATCAATGTTTGTGGGGTTACTTTGATTCCGAGATCGACGACGTGAAAGCCATTATTGCTCAAAATGATGTCGACCAGGTTTTTCCCTATATCATGGACATCTCCTTTGACGGTGGCGAGGAGAATCTTCCCTTTGCCGCTTGCGTCCTTTTTCTCCATAAATTGCTCAAGGTATGAAACAGATGCTTTCATGACCTCAGCGGATTGAAGCACTTCAGCTACAATCAATTCGTTTTGATTAAAAAGGCGCCCAACCTCTGACATTCCCTGCATTAATGGTCCATTGATGATATGAAGAGGTGATTCAAATTTCTCCAAAGCAAGGGCAAGGTCATCAATCAGGCCTTCTTTCGTCCCTTCGACGACATAGAGTGCCAGTCTTTCATCAAGCGATAAGGAGATCTTTGGTTTTTTCTCTGTTTTCTTTTTCCCGCGATAAAATTGTGTGAACTCAGCAAGGGTTTGATCATTTGTTTCATAAAGTAAAGTTTCAGCCAGCTTGATTTCTTCCTTTGGAATTGAAGCGAAGCGTTCAAGCTTTTCAGTATTCACGATCGCATAATCAAGCCCTGCTTTGACGCAGTGATACAAATAAACGGCATTCAATATTTCTCTACCAACTGGCGGGAGTCCGAAAGACACGTTACTAATGCCTAAAATGGTGAGACATTCAGGCAGTACTGCTTTGATTCGCTCAATGCCTTTAATCGTCTCTTCAGCAGCACCAATATACTGTTCGTCTCCAGTACCTACTGGAAAGACAAGCGGGTCAAAAATGATATCACTCGCAGGGATTCCATATTTTTTCGTGAGCAGGTCATGGGATCTTACGGCAATTTCAAGTTTTCGATCTGCTGTGACGGCCATCCCTGTTTCATCGATTGTTCCAACAACAAGTGCGCCGCCATATAGCTTGACAAGCGGAAGAATCTCTTCAAAGCGCTCTTCTCCATCCTCTAAATTAATAGAATTGATAATGGCTTTTCCTTGAGAATACATGAGTGCTTTTTCGATGACATGTTTATCGGTTGAATCAATGACAAAAGGAGCTTTCACTTTTTTCATGGCTTCTTTTAAAAAGCCTTCCATGTCTGCTATCTCATCACGATCAGGGTCTGCTAGACACACATCAATGACGTGAGCGCCATTTTTCACTTGAGCACGAGCAATTTCTGCTGCCTCTTCAAACTTTTGTTCTGCGATGAGCCGTTTGAATTTGCGTGAACCAATGACATTTGTGCGCTCGCCAACAAAGAGGGGGCGCATCGCTTCTTCATAAATGAGGGGCTCGATTCCTGATACGGTATGCGGTGATGACTCATGCGACATGCTGCGGGGCTGAAGCGGACGTACTTCATCTGATAATGCCTGAATATGTGCAGGCGTTGTACCGCAGCAGCCGCCGACGATATTTAACCAGCCTTCTTTTGCAAAAGCGGCGATTTTTTTAGCAAGCGAAGCAGGGGATTCGTGATATTGTCCTTCTTCATCAGGGAGACCAGCGTTTGGATAGCAGCTGACAGCCGACTTTGAGATGGAGGAGAGTGTACGGATATGGTCTGTCATAAATTCTGGACCAGTTGCACAGTTTAGTCCGACGCTGATTGGTTTCATATGCTCAAGTGAGATATAAAAGGCTTCAATATCTTGACCGGCAAGGGTGGTGCCCATTGGTTCGATCGTCCCTGACACCATCAGTGGTAGCTCAATACCGGTTGCGTGAAAGGCTTCTTGAATGCCTTTAAATCCAGCTTTGACATTCAGCATGTCTTGACTCGTTTCTAAAAGAAGAGCATCACATTTCCCATCGATCAGGGCGCGGGCTTGTTCTTCATAATTTGCAACGAGCTCTTCAAACGTTGTGCCGCCTGTCACGGATAATGTTTTTGTAGTGGGCCCCATTGCGCCTACTACAAAGCGGGGCCAATCTGGTGTCGACAAACGGTCTGCTTCACGCTTTGCTAGCTGAGCTGCTTTTACGTTCAATTCATAGGCGAGATGGCCAAGTCCATATTCATCGAGAACGAGCTTTGTCGCACCGAATGTATTCGTTTCAATGAGGTCAGCACTTGCCTCTAGGTATTGCCGGTGAATCGTGGAGATAATGTGAGGGGCTGTGACGTTCAAATATTCGTTACAGCCCTCATACTCTTCTCCGCCGAAATCCTCTGCTGTGAGATCGGCGTTTTGAATCATTGTGCCCATTGCACCGTCAAGGACGAGGATGCGTTTTTTGAGCTGTTCAGTGATAGTTGGCATGGATGTTTGGCTCCTTTTCTTTCTGATGGATGTAAGTTGTCAGTTCTGCTGTTAAATCTGATCGAAGGAAAGGGGTAATTAAATAGATACCATTAAACAATTCGCAAGCTGTATCTAACAAAGAGCGAGCAATCGCTAACCCTTCTGTCCGCTGCTTTTCTTTATCTTCGCCTGCCTTGGCCATAATCTCACGAATCGAGTCAGACAATTTAATGCCGGGAATTTCATGATGAATAAACTCAGCATTTCGGCTGCTTGTTAGCGGCATAATGCCGATATAAATCGGTTTATCCAAATGTCGGCTTTCTTCATGAATTTTCACAAGCTGTTCCTCAGAGTAAACAGGTTGTGAAATAAAATAATCGGCCCCGTATTCGATTTTCTTCTCGAGGCGTTTGACTGCTTTATCAATATGACGGACATTTGGATTAAACGCGCCAGCCACTGAAAAATTAGTCTTTTTCCCGAGTGGCTTCCCAGAGAAAGATAGTCCCTCGTTAAATTGTTTGATCAGACGGATCAAATCAAAGGAGGTTAAATCATACACAGATGTCGCACCTGGGAAGTCTCCAATTTTAGACGGATCGCCTGTGATGGCTAAAATATCGGTTAGTCCAAGTGTGTCCAGCCCCATTAAGTGGGATTGGAGTCCAATTAAATTGCGATCACGACATGTGATATGGACAAGTGAACGCATATCAAGCTGCTGTTTTAATAAAGCGCCGCATGCCACATTGCTAATACGCGGGGTAGCTAGAGAGTTATCGGCCAGTGTGAGGGCATCAATGCCTGCACTTTTTAATTCGTTCGCTGCGACGAGGAATTTTTCAAAGTTCAGCTTCTTCGGCGGATCCAGCTCGACGATAATCGAACGTTTTTTCACAGCCAGCTCGTCAAGACCTGGTTCTGTCCGTTGATCTTGGATGGAAATGATTTCTTCTTTTAATACTTTCACTTCTTTTTCGGTAATAGGTGCTAAATCTTTGACCGCCTCAGCCATAGCACTAATATGCTGAGGGGTTGTTCCGCAGCAGCCTCCAATGATTCGTGCGCCCTGATTTCTAAACTCAAGTGCACTTTTTCGGAAATAATCATTATCTGTATCATAGACGAGTCTGCCTTCTTCAAGGGAGGGGAGACTGCTATTTGGATAGACAGATAAATGAGAATTTTCCAAAAGTGGAACACCTTCAAGTGCCTGAATCATATGATAAGGGCCTAATCGGCAGTTAATGCCGACGACATCAGCGCCAAGTGAGGATAATTCAGATAAACCGTCTTTTAGCGGTGTACCGTCCTGTAATACACCTTGCTCATGCATGGAGACGTTCATGACAATCGGAAGCGCTGTTTCTTTGCGAGCAATCTCAAGAACGGCTTTTGCTTCTTCAATATCGTAGTATGTTTCAAGCAGTAATCCATCAGGCTCTTCATTTAAAAGGATATAGAGCTGTTCTCTAAAGCTCCGTTTAATCTCGTCTAAAGAGTAGGCATTTTTGTTAAATGTTCGAATGCCGCCGATCGTTCCGAGGACATAAGCTGAGCCAGCGGCTGCTTTGGCAATTTGTACAGCTTTTGTGTTAATGCGTTTTGTTTCTTCCTCTAAGCCGTAGCGGGATAGTTTAATATAATTCGCACCGTATGTGTTCGTTTGAATAATGTCCGCTCCAGCTTGCACATATGCCTCGTGCACTCTTTTGACTTCATCTTCTTTTGATAAATTTAATTCTTCAAAGCAGCGGTCAATGCCATAAGAGTATAAAAGTGTTCCCATTGCTCCATCAGCAATCAGTACGCGATTTTGTAAGTCTTGTAATAGGCCCATTGGTTTCCTCCTTATTTCTATGTAACAAAAAAAGCCTTCTGATAAGAAGAAGACTTTTTGGCTGTATTGAAATTCTTCTTCTTATCTTCCAAGCAGTTGCTTGCTGGATTTAGCACCTTGGTCATAGAAAATAGATTTCTACTACACCGGTTGCTGAGGCTTCACAGGGCCAGTCCCTCTGCCTCTCTTGATAAGAAAGCGATATGAACATGTCAATGAATTGAACTTCCATCAACTGTATCGAAAAAATCGGAAATAATCAATGGAAAATTTGAAATTTATCGAAAATTTATAAATTGGACGTCAATCGGTAAATCTGCCTTGCTCATGAGCGCCATCACTTCTTGTAAATCATCTTTATTTTTTCCCGTCACACGTACTTGGTCATCTTGAAATTGCGACTTTACTTTTATACCAGATTGTTTGATCAAGGCATTGATCTTTTTGGCATTGTCCTTATCAATCCCGCTAATCAGCTTTGCACGCTGGCGAACGGTTCCACCTAGGGCATGTTCTGTTTTTCCGTAGTCAATGTTTTTAGTCGGTACGTTTCGTTTAATCAGTTTTGTCACAAGGACATCCTTTAGCTGCTCCAGCTTGAAGTCATCATCAGAAATGAGAACGAGTTCTTCTTTTTCTAGTGAAATATCACTTTTACTTCCTTTAAAATCATAACGGTTTTTAATTTCTTTCAGTGCTGCTTGAATGGCGTTTTGCACCTCTGGCAGCTCCACCTTCGATACAATATCAAATGAACTTTCTTTTGCCATCACATATGACCTCCAACTATAGATATTGCGTCTATTTTATCATGCCCATAGGGGAAGAAGAAACTTTATCGAAGAGAGTTCAGATGTATGCGGTATAATTCAAGTACAGTTTGTCCACTTTAGCTAACAGAACTAGAGATGTTCATGATGACAGAAGTATAGTAGAATAAAGTGAATCAAAAGATGAACGAACGCTCTTTTAAGGGCAGATAGGAAGGAAGAGAACATGAGACCAGGTGAGCAACTGACCTTGCAAATAGATAACGAGATGGAATACGGCTACTTTTTAACAGATGGCGAAGATTCTGTCCTCCTACATCGCAGTGAGATGACAGAGGATATTGGAGATCGTGATGAAGTAGAGGTCTACTTATATGTAGATCATGAGGAAAGACTGGCAGCGACGATGAAAATTCCTAAAATCAATGCACATACATACGACTGGGTAGAAGTTGTAGACGTTGTAGAAGATATGGGTGCTTTTGTCGATATAGGTTTGTCAAAGGATGCACTTGTTGCAACTGAACACCTCCCGCCTTTTGAGGAAGCGTGGCCGAAAAAAGGCGACAAACTATACTGTATGCTCAAAGTGACAAGTTACGGGAGAATGTTCGCAAAACCAGCCACTGAAGATGTGATCAGTGAATTGTTTACTGAAGCGCCAGAAACGTTAATGAACAAAGAAATTACTGGAACAATCTATCGCTTAATTGCGACAGGTTCTTTTATGCTGACAGATACAGGCGTGCGTGGATTTATCCACCGCACGGAACGAAAGGAAGAGCCTAGATTAGGATCGACCGTGACAGGACGCGTCATTGCAGTGAAAGAGGACGGAACCGTGAACGTTTCTCTGCTTCCTAGAAAACAGGATGCATTATCTGACGATGCAGAAGAAATCTTAACTTACATGAGAACGAGAAACGGTGCAATGCCTTACGGGGATAAAAGTGATCCAGAAGATATCCGGGAAAGATTTCAAATGAGCAAAGCAGCCTTCAAACGAGCATTAGGTCATCTGATGAAAAATGATCTTGTTTACCAAAAAGAAGGATGGACATACGAGAAAAAGTGAGCATTTGCTCACTTTCAGCGTGTAGACAAACCCTCGCATTCTTTGTCAGTCCTGCGTGCTGGTGCTCACGAATGCCAAATTCGCTCCGCGCCAGTACTCGTCCTTCCTAGACTGCAAAGGTTTTCTATCACGCTGAAAAGAAGACAAAGGGCTAAAATCAACAACATTTTAGCCCTTTGTCAACAATCTGAAGTGAGCATTTGCTCACTTTTTTTATTTTTGTCATAAATAATGGTTTTTTTCAGTGAAAAAAGTCATGAAAAAAGCTGAAAATCCTTCACTTTATCATTGAAACAATGACTCTCAAATCCGATAAATAAGGGGTAAGGATGATAAAAGGAGTGTGTTTTTGGATGAAAGTGAAGATTTCATTACTTCTGATGGCAGCTATGATCATGGTGCTCGCCTCATGCAGCAATCAGCAGGGAGGACCACCGGTATCAAATGCGAAGCATATTGGTGTCATGCTGACGGATGATGGTCTTGGTGATCAATCATTTAACGATTCATCATTTAAAGGATTAGAAAAAGCACGTGATGAGCTTGGCATTGAATTCGATTATAGAGAAATTGCAGAAACCGATACATATGAAAAAGGGCTGACCGAGCTTGTGAAAGATGGAAATGACCTGATCATCGGTGTAGGTTTCAGTATGCAAGAAGACTTAGAAAAGGTAGCGAAAAAATATCCGAAAAAGCAATTTTTACTCATTGATGCTGTGTCTGAACTGAAAAATGTCACATCAGTGACTTTTAAAGAAGAGCAGGGCAGCTATTTAGCGGGAGCACTTGCTGCCATGACAACAAAAAGTGATGTCATTGGTTTTGTTGGCGGAGTCGATGCAGAGGTGATCCACCGATTTGAACAAGGCTATCAAAAAGGTGCAAAATCAGTGAATCCGAACATCAAGATTGTATCCACGTATGCTGGCACATTTAGTGATGCAGGCAAAGGCAGTAAAATAGCGAAAGACATGATCAAAAAGAAAGCAGATGTTTTATATGCCGCAGCCGGTTATACGGGTGTTGGTGTATTAAAAGAAGCGCAAACGCAAGGCAAATATGCAATCGGTGTGGACAGCGATCAGTATTATACAGCTGAAAAAGCCGTTATTTCGTCTATGGTCAAAAAAGTCGATGAAGTCGTCTATCAATTCAGCGAACAGCTCGTCAAAAGCAGCAAAATCGAAAGCGGGCATATCGTTTATGACTTAAGTAATGACGGAATCGATATGGCAAGAATCCGGGTGCTCAAAGATGCTGAGAAATTAACCAAAAAATTAAATGGACTGAAGCAGACACTTCTGAAAGAAGAGGGGGCAGCATCATGAGCTTACGCATCAAAATTTTGCTCAACTCACTCATTTCACTTCTTTTAGCGGTTGGCGTAATTGCCTTTATTATTGTGAGTATGACAAAGATTCAGTCATCAAGCGAAACAGAAGTTCAAACCTTACTGAACGTACAAAAAACGAAGGCCAGCTTTGAAAGTGTCGAACAAGCCATGACCAATTATTCCATGACCCTTTCAGATGAACAGCTAGAGGTCGTTCAAAACGATATATCGACAGCGAAAAAACAGCTGCAAATGTTAAACAAAAACGCAGGAAATATGAACAAAGAAGCCCTAACACGGTTAAATTCAAAGTTTGACACATGGACGCAAGAAGCAAACAATGCCATTGGTGAAAAAAATGCCTCTGATGCCAGACGAGTGGCTGCCAGAATTGACGGTGTTTTAAACGACGTGCATACGATGAATAAAAGAGCACAAGAAGCGTATGAATACCATTTAGAGGAGGCGGCAGACAATGTGCAAAGGATCATCACAAGCGCATCTGTCGCAGCCCTCACGCTGATTGTCATCGCCGTCTTTTTAAATATTGGTTTAACGAGATCCATTGTGACGCCAATCAAATCCCTTTCTTACCGGGCAAAACAGATTGCCGAAGGAAACCTCGCTGTGGAGCGGATGAACATCAAGCGGAAAGATGAAATCGGCGGATTAAATGAGTCGTTCAATCAAATGACGGATCAGCTGATTAGCTTGATTCAAGAAATCAGCCATGTCTCAAGCCAAGTAGAATCATTCTCGATTCAGCTAGATGATGAAAACAAAAAGCTTATGGAATCGGCCAATCAAGTGTCTGTATCGACAGACGAAATGGCGAATGGTTCACAAGCGATTTCAGAAGACCTTCAGCATGGCGTTAGTTTGATTGAGAAAATGGATTCACATGGCCGTAAGAATTCCGAAAGATCACATACAGTCATCCGTAGTACAGAGGATGCCATTGAAGCGGTGGATAGCGGAAAGCACACGTTAACAGAAACAAAAGCAGCCATTGAAAAAAATACACGTGCGACGAGACAAATTGAAGAGTCAGCAGGAGAATTCACTCAGTACGCAAGCGGAATCTCCGCAATGGCCAAAACGGTTTCTGATATTGCGGACCAGACAAACCTCCTCTCGCTTAATGCGGCGATTGAAGCGGCAAGAGCAGGAGAAGCTGGCAAAGGGTTTGCCGTCGTAGCGGACGAAATCCGTAAGCTGGCAGATGAATCGTCTCGTGCAACAAGACAAATTTTTGACATGGTGAGTCATATTGAAAAAGGCATTCAATCCATTAGCCAAACTGTACAAGAAGGGGTCAAGCTATCACTTCAGCAGCAAGATGCAATGGACAAAACCTCACACTCCTTTGAAGATATAGAAACAAAAGCACAACATATTAAGCAAGAAATGGCGGTCTTAAATGACCAAATCATTCAATCAACAGAGCTTGGTGGACAAGTGCTGCACTCGATTGAAAATATTAGTGCCGTTGTAGAAGAAACGGCAGCGGGCAGCGAAGAAATTTCTGCCTCGGCAAACGAACAGCTGCAATCTTTCCATCAAATGAACAAACAAGTAGAAGAACTGATGAATATGACAGCAAGGTTAAACGAAACCGTTCACCGATTTAAGCTATCATAAGAAAAGCACCCTTCCCGTGATGTTTCAGGGAAGGGTGCTTTTTATGATGGGCTGCCTGTAAAGAAGATGGCAAGTGTGCTAGGGCCTGAGTGGGACCCAACAGCCGCGCCGATGACCTGGATGTCGATTTCTTTTGGGTGAAATTCCGCTTCGATTAATTGTCTCATTTCTTCTGCAAGTGCAGGGTCATCTCCATGACTAATGCCAACAGTTTGACTAGACCAGTCAGATCCGCGTTCTTTCATCAGCTCGATAATGCGTTTCAATAATTTTTTACGGCCACGAATTTTTTCAAGGGGTATCAGTTTTCCATCCTCAACGTGTAAAATGGGTTTAATACTTAACAATCCGCCAACAAATGCGGACGCTTTACTGATTCTTCCGCCTCTTGCTAAATACGATAAATCGTCTACAGTAAAAATATGTTGTAAAGATTCACAAAAATGCTTTACAGACGTTTCAATTTCTTGTATTGTATTTCCGTCAATGGCAAGTGATTGAGCGTGTTTGACAGCTAGTCCATAACCAAGTGAAGCACATTTAGAATCAATGATTCGTAAATCGAAATCAGGGTATTCTTCCTTCACTTCGTTTGCCATCATCACAGCGGTTTGGTATGTACCTGAAAGCTCTGATGAAAAGGCAACATAGATAGCGGATGTATGGGTTTGGGCTGCAGAAACAAAGGCTTCTTTGATCCGGTTCGGTGAAGCTTGTGATGTTTTTGGACTTGCGCCTTGTCTCATCGCATCAAATACTTGTTTTGGTTCAATGGTGATCAAATCCTCAAATTCCTGCTCGCCGAGTAATACACGAAGCGGAATGAGTGTCATGTTTTGTTCATCATAATAAGAAAGAGGCAGATCAGCAGCACTGTCTGCTATGATATGAACAGTCATCAAAATCCCTTCTTTCTAAAAAAATCAACCATATTTTACATCTTTTTAGCCTAACTATATCATAGAAAATCATTTTTTCGTGTTCAAATTCTAAATTTTAGGGAAAACCATAGAGAGAATGGTAAGTGGAGGAATGACAACATGTTCATTGGAGAAGCAAAAAAATTCATCGTCGTCGTCATTGGTGCCTTACTCAATGCGATTGGGCTGAATTTATTTTTAATCCCTGCTGACGTATATGCAAGTGGTTTTACAGGGGTTGCCCAGCTATTATCTAGTTTAATCGATCAATATGCACCGTTTTATTTATCAACAGGAATCCTATTATTTATTTTAAACATTCCGGTCGGCATTTTAGGCTGGATGAAGGTTGGTCGTTCCTTTACTTTGTATAGCATTATTAGTGTGGCACTGACAACGATTTTCCTCGGCATTTTACCAGAGACAAGTGTTTCTGAAGATATTTTATTAAATGCTGTATTTGGCGGAGTCATTTCTGCACTTGGCATTGGGATTACACTGAAATATGGGGCATCTACAGGCGGCCTTGACATTATTGCGATGATTTTAGCGAAATGGAAAGACAAACCAGTGGGCACGTATTTCTTCATTTTAAACGGAATTATCATTTTTACAGCAGGATTGTTACAAGGTTGGGAGAAAGCTTTATATACCCTTGTCACATTATATGTGACGACTAGGGTAATTGATGCTATCCATACGAGACATGAAAAGCTGACTGCCATGATTGTGACAAAGAAAGCAGATGAAATCAAAGAAGCCATTTATGGAAAAATGGTCAGAGGGATTACGACTGTTCCGGCAAAAGGGGCATTTACCAATGAACAAAAAGAAATGATGGTCATTGTCATTACAAGGTATGAGCTGTATGAACTTGAACAAATTATAAAGGAAGTCGATCCAAAAGCCTTTACAAATATTGTTCAAACAACCAATATTCTTGGATTTTTCAGACGAGATTAAAAGGTGGGTAGAAGATGAAAAAAGGGTTAGTGCTTTTTCTCGTTCTATTGGTTTTAACAGCTTGTGGACAACAAAAAAAGGATGAACCAGACAAGGAGGTATCCGGTCAAATGGGAGAAAAAACCGTTGTACTCACAGTAGACCCCGTCCAAAAAGGTTCTTCGGTTCAATTTCATATGTCACTCAAAAATGAATCAGATCGAGATATTGAATTCACGTTTAACACAAGTCAAAAATTCGAATTGAGTGTGTACGATGAAGACGGAAATGAAAAATACCGTTACTCGAAAGACCGTATGTTCACACAAGCCATCCAATCCTTTGTGCTGAAAGCAGATGAAACATATGACTTCCAAGATACGTGGTCAAACGGTGTGGAGCCGGGAACGTATGAAGCGGTCGTCACATTTAAAGGAAAAGCAGAAGGGCTAAAGCAAATCACTGAGAAGAAAACGTTCCAAGTGAAATAAGCATAAGAAAAGCTGTCCACAAAGCGGACAGCTTTTTTCGTTAAAGATCATCAAGCAGGTCTTGGAACGTATGCAGCTGGTTTCTTTCTGCATCTGTCGAATTAGCAAATGCAGATGATACGGCGTTTTTAGCTCGCTGAACTGCTTGTTGACGCTCTAAACCAGATGGAAATGAAGAAGTAAGGGCTTCCTCAGTAAATGATTTGGCTTGATCAAAAAGTTCGTTTCTCACAATGAACCTCCAGAAGCATCAGTCTTCATATTTCCCCTGTCCTCCGTAGCTTCTTCAAGTGTGGAACGATACGGAAAACGTGCGTCATGTAGACTGACTGAATCTTTACCTTGTTGTATAAAGCGTTTCGATTTGCTTCTTTTACCCATTCGGAATCCGCCCCTTTACACAAGCTGACAGGACAACCTGTCTAACGGTAGTATGCCCGCTTCGACCTGCTATGTATGAATGGAAAAATTAAAGCGAGAAGTAATTCGTTAGGAATTTTGCAATCCCATCTTGTTCATTCGTATCTGTCACTTCATTAGAGACGCGTTTCACTGCATCAATCCCGTTGCCCATTGCAACCCCGCATCCAGCAAATTCAAGCATCTCTAAATCATTGTCTTCATCTCCGAATGCCACAATCCGCTCCTGAGGCACACCGTAATAATCACTGATCTTTTGCAGTCCAACGGCTTTGTTCATACCTGTTTTAATGATTTCAATGACGTGCCACGGAGCAGCCCAGCGTCTGTGGTCAATCACTTCTGCATGAACATCTGTCAAATAGCTCCGAATCGCTCCGACGTCTTCTTCTTTTGCGTGAATTAAGACGCTTGTGACATTCTCTCCAAGATTGTTCCGAAGGTCTCCAACGGTCACTTTGTTTGCATTCATATTAAATATATCAATGAGCTTTTCATCATGATAATGGAAATACAAATCGTCTAGCACTTCAGCTAACACATTGTGTACTTTATATTCCTCACTAATATCCACAAGCTGTTTCACGACTTGAAGATCAAGTGATGTGTGAAATCTGCCCCATTTTTCATCAAGAGGATGATGGACAAACGCTCCATTAAAGTTCACAATCGGTGAATCGAGCTGCAATTGCTGATAATAAGGAGAGCTGGAACGAAATGGCCGGCCAGTTGAAATACAGACATGATGCCCGCTGTCTTTCACTTTTTGAATGACATCAAGTGTGTGTGCAGAAATCGTTTTATCGTCTTTTAATAACGTGCCATCCAGGTCAAGTGCGATTAGATAAGGTTTAGTCTCCATAAAATCTCCTTTGATCTGTAAGTAATAGGAGGCAGCTGGTGCGGGTGCCTCCACCTATAGTGTATCTTTATCACATCTTCGTTGTCTACATGTTAAAATAAACAAAGACGGGAATGATAAAGGAGGATTCATAGGCTGTGATCACCATTGATGAGCAAATGACACACGATATTCCATTTTTACATATCGTAAAAGCTGAAAATAAAGATAAACCGATGCCACTTGTATTTTTTATACATGGATTTACAAGTGCACGCGAGCACAACTTACACTTCGCCTTTCATTTGGCGGAAAAAGGCATGAGAGTCATTTTGCCTGACTGTGCTTATCATGGTGTAAGATCAGAAAACCTCAGCTTAGAGGAGCTGGCATCAAAGTTTTGGGAAATCGTCCTGAACGAAATACGTGAAATCGATATCTTAAAAACATATTTTCAAGAAAAACAATTGATTGAAGCCGATCTAATAGGTGTTGCAGGTACTTCCATGGGAGGCATCACGACCTTTGGTGCACTCGCAAAACATGATTGGATTAAAGCGGCAGTCAGCTTGATGGGCAGTCCGAAATATACGACATTCCTACAAGCACAAATTATGGACATGCGGCACAAAGGGTTGATGAAAGAGATTACAGATGAAGAGGTTCATCAGCAATTAGACGCGCTGCGTCCTTATGATTTAACGCTACAAACAGATCGATTAAACAAAAGACCGCTGTTATTCTGGCATGCAGAAAACGATCCAGTTGTCCCTTACAGACATGCAAAAGCTCTTTATGACGAGTTAGCAGAAACCCAATATAAAGAAGATCCGCACCTGATTCGTTTTATTACAGATGGACAGGCTGGCCATAAGGTCTCAAGACAAGCGATGTTTGAAACCATTGACTGGTTTGTGACACACCTGAAAAGCACAAACGTTTAGCCAAAAGGAAAAGTACGTTATACTAGTTGAAAAAGGAGTGGATATCATGGATGAAGCATTGAAAGAAAATATTTTAGGCGCCCTAGAACAGGTGATTGACCCTGAGTTAAACGTAGACATCGTCAACCTTGGACTTGTCTATGATGTCGATCTTGATGAGAATGGAAAAGCGGATATCACAATGACTTTAACATCAATGGGCTGTCCCCTTGCACCAGTTATCGTCGATGAAGTCAAAAAAGCATTAAGCGACTTGCCTGAAGTGAAAGAAACAGAAGTTCACATCGTATGGAATCCACCTTGGACACGTGACAAAATGTCAAGATACGCTAAAATTGCGCTTGGTATTCAATAAGTAAATACGACCTGGTATGAGTAGAACTCGTACCAGGTTTTTTTATGAAAAATTAAGGTAGAGGAGGAGTATGGCTTGATATAATGGATGTAATTTTATAGAACGGAGTACCTATAATGAAACGAAAGTGGATATGGATCGTCCTTTTGATGGGATATGGTGCTGCCTTTTTTGCATCAGTCTCTATACGTGAAGATCAAGCACACAAAAGACAAGGACTTGAGGCGTTTACAGATGTGAGTCACCTCATGCCGGTCAAAATAAAAAAAGTCGTGCAAGGAAAAGAAATAGAATCTTTAAAAGAAGTATTAGAAGAAGCAAAAGAGAAGAATCTGCCCATTTCAATCGCCGGAAAGCAGCATAGTATGGGCGGCCACACGTATTATGAAAATGGCATTGTACTAGACATGACGAAATTTCGCCGAATCGTATCATTTAATGAAAAAAAGAAGACCATTCGGGTCCAGAGCGGCGCCACATGGGATGATATTCAAACATATGTGAACCCATATGGTCTTGCAGTAAAGGTGATGCAATCTCAAAACATCTTTACGATTGGTGGCTCGTTAAGTGCAAATGCACATGGACGTGACATTCGCTACGGCTCACTTATTGACACTGTGCGCTCTTTCACACTGTTAAAAGCAGATGGAGAGATCATCACAGTAAAGCCTAGCGATGATTTATTTACTGCCGTGATTGGAGGATACGGCTTATTCGGTGTCATTTTAGATGTTGAGCTTTCCTTAACAAAGGATGAATTATATAAAATGGAGACAACCTCTCTACACTTCGATGAATACACTGATTATTTTCAAAAGCATGTAAAGAACAATAAAGAAGTGCGCATGCATCTCGCAAGAATCTCTACAGCGAAAACAAATTTTTTGAAAGAGATGTATGTGACGAATTATTCACTTACTTCTGATCAACAGATCGATCCATACCGCGAGCTCAAAGAAGATCAGCTCGTCATCCCTTTAAAATTTATGCTCGGCCTTTCGAGAAGATTTGATAGGAAAGATTTGCTATGGAACTTGCAAAAGAAGTATTTTCAAAGTCAAAATGACCAGCTGATCACAAGAAATAACGTGATGCGGTCTGATTCTGCTTTTTTAGAATATGAAAATGAGTCAGATACCGATGTGCTTCAAGAATACTTTGTTCCAGTTGATCGTTTTCGTGCGTATATCGATGACATGAGAGGGTTTTTACAACAGGAAGAATTGAATTTAATGAACATCACGATCCGCTACGTACAAAAAAATGAAAAAGCGGATCTCTCATATGCGAAAGAAGATATGTTTGCACTTGTTTTGTTAGTGAATTATGGTTTTGAGAAAGAAGAGAAGGCAGAAGCAGAGCGGGTCATCCGGCAAATGACAGATATCACCTTGCGGCACCATGGAAGCTATTACTTACCATACATGCCTTATCAAACGAAAGCACAAATGAAACAAGCGTATCCAAAAACCGATCTATTCTTTCAAAAGAAAAAGCAAGCAGATCCAGATGGCAGATTTATCAACTACTTTTATGAAAGGTACAATACACAATGAATGCTAAAGCAATGAAATGGTTCGTCTATTCACAAAGTCTACTGTTTTTCGCCAGTAGTCTCATTTTCCCTTTTTATATTCTTTTTATTAAAAATGTTGGGTCGAGCTATTCTCAATTTGGTCTTGCTTATGGTCTGTTTGGTTTGAGCGGTGCGTTCATTCATTTATTATTAGGAAAACTTCCTGAAACGACCGACAGGCGTCTCTTTTTAATCATTCATTCGTTTGGTATGGCGTTTCTTCTTCTCCTTTTTCCACATATCACAGAAGTAGAGCAAGTTTATATGATTCAGATTGCCTTAGGTGTGCTAGGTGGTGTTCAGAAGCACGGAGAGAAACTGCTCGTCACCGAACTCACAAATGAGAAGAAGCGAATGAAAGAAGTTGGGCACTATCATTTTTGGACAGCGCTTTTTTCATCTATCGCCATCATGCTTGGCGGCCTGTTTGCTGATTTTTTCACCATTCATTTGATTTTTTATGCAAGTTCCCTATTATATTTATGCAGTGCGCTTTTGGTTCTCAATATGAAGAACAATAGATAAAATCCGCATGTCTCACGAAGATATGTGGATTTTTTTATGAAAAAAAATGAAAACAAATATTAAATATACAATTGAATTAATTTTTATACATGTTATAATGTTAAATAATTTCACAAAGATCAAGAGGGTGTATTGACGTTGAAAATAGGTATTATAGGTGCTACAGGGTACGGTGGTGCGGAATTAGTTCGTATCTTTAAGCAGCATCCACATGTGGAGGAATGTATATTGTATTCATCAAGTGGTGATGGGCAATTATACAGTCAATCTTATCCGCATCTGACAACGATTACTGACCAAACATTAAAAGCCATTGATCCGGCTGCCATTGTGCAAGAAACAGATGCTGTGTTTTTAGCGACACCAGCAGGCGTTTCAAGTGAACTCACACCGAAGCTCATGAATCAAGGGGTGCCAATTATTGATTTATCAGGTGACTTGCGCATTCAAGATGGGGCCGTTTATGAAGCGTGGTATAAACGAAGGGCAGCGGATGATGCATCGGTTCAACAAGCTGTATACGGATTATCTGAATTGAATCGTGATACCATTAAGCAAGCGGAAGTCATTGCAAACCCAGGCTGCTTTCCTACTGCAGTTCTTCTAGGTTTAGCACCGCTGATGAAACAGAATTTAATCGATGAATCTATGATCATAATAGATGCAAAAACCGGGGTGTCCGGTGCAGGACGATCAGCCTCACTTGGCACACATTTTTCAGAGCTGAACGATAACTTTAAAATTTATAAGGTGAATGAACATCAGCACACACCTGAAATAGAACAAGTACTTAGAGAATGGAACCCGCAAACGGCGAACATCACATTTTCAACACATCTTGTCCCGATGACAAGAGGGATTATGGCGACGATGTATACACAATTGAAAGCAGATGTCACAAAAGTAGAATTAATGAAACGGATGAAGGACTTTTATGAAGATTCCTATTTTGTAAGAGTGAGAGATCATGGGATATATCCGCAAACAAAAGAAGTATACGGCAGTAACTTCTGTGACATTGGTTTTCATTTAGATGAGCGAACAGGCAGACTGACGATTGTATCTGTCATAGATAATCTCATGAAAGGCGCAGCCGGCCAAGCGGTTCAAAACTTCAATATCATCAAAGGCTTACATGAAGAGGCGGGCCTCACAATGACACCTCTCTATCCATAAGAACAGGGGAGACAACAAACATGATCGAATTGAATGAAAAAAGTATTGTCAAAATAGACGGGGACGTATCATCACCAAAAGGTTTTGAAGCAAAGGGGATTCATATAGGATTACGCTATTCAAAAAAAGACCTTGGCTTGATCATCAGTGAAGTACCAGCAGCGAGTGCAGCGGTATACACTCAAAGTCACTTTCAAGCTGCGCCTCTTCAAGTCACACAAAAAAGCTTGAAAAAGACGGGCAAACTAAAAGGTGTCATTGTCAATAGTGCGATCGCCAACGCATGTACAGGTGAGCAGGGATTAAAAGATGCATACGACATGCAGGCAGCCTGTGCAGACATGTTAGGGACAGAGCCTGATTACATTGCTGTTTCTTCTACTGGTGTCATTGGAGAGTGTCTGGATATGGATAAAATCAAAACAGGCATCGCTCAGCTAAAAGAAGCAAAAGCAGGAAATGGCCACTTTGAAGAAGCGATTCTAACAACAGATACAGTCATTAAAAATACGACATACTCCTTGACGATAGACGGGAAAGAGATTCTCATTTCTGGTGCAGCAAAGGGCTCTGGTATGATTCATCCGAACATGGCAACAATGCTCGGGTTTGTCACAACCGATGCAAATGTCGAACAAGAAGCTTTGCAAAATGCTCTTCGTGACATTACAGATGTGACGTTTAATCAAATTACCGTCGATGGAGAAACATCAACTAACGATATGGTGCTTGTGATGGCAAATGGAATGGCAGAAAACCAGGCACTGAATGAAGAACATCCAGAATGGCCATTGTTTAAAGAAGGATTAAAACTAGCCTGCGAAGATCTAGCAAAAGAGATTGCAAGAGACGGAGAAGGCGCAACTAAATTAATCGAAGCGAAAGTTGTTGGTGCTAAAAACAACTTAGAAGCGGGAATTATTGCAAAAAAAATCGTAGGTTCAAGTCTTGTGAAAACAGCCGTATACGGTACGGACGCCAACTGGGGACGGATTATCGGAGCAATCGGTCATAGCGCAGCTTCTGTCACGCCAGAAGAGGTGGAAGTTTACTTAGGCGGGCAGTGTCTGTTTAAACATAACGAACCTCAGTCTTTCTCAGAAGAGGAAGCAAAAGCGTATCTAGAGCAGGATGAGATTACGATTTTCATTCAAATGAATGAAGGAAATGGTGAAGCGGCAGCATGGGGCTGTGACCTTACCTATGATTATGTGAAAATTAACGCGAGCTATCGCACATAATGAAGGAGATAGACATGGATAAAACGATCGTGTTCAAGTGTGGAGGCAGTGTCATTCGAGAACTTTCCGATACCTTTTATGAAAATGTCCGCTCACTTCAAGCTGCTGGATTTAAACTGGCTATCGTACATGGCGGAGGTCCTGAAATCACGAGCATGCTGCAAAAATTAGAAGTGAAAACGGAATTTGTAGATGGACAGCGCAAAACAACAAAGCCGGTGTTAGAGGTAGCCGAAATGGTCCTTTCAGGAACGGTGAATAAATACTTTGTTTCAGAACTGGCAAAGCATGATATATCATCTGTCGGTGTATCTGGTAAAGATGGACAGATGCTTGTCGCCGATTTTCTCGATCAAGATGTATATGGGTACGTTGGCGAAATCAAAGAAGTCAATCCAGAGATGGCAGAAGCACTAATGGAGAAACAATTCATTCCCGTCATTGCGCCGCTATCTATGACCGAAGAATGCCAAACGTTAAATGTAAATGCTGATCTTGCAGCATCAGCAGTCGCAGGAGCTATGAAAGCTGATAAGCTCATGTTTGTCACAGATGTGGAAGGAATTTTAAAAAATGGTGAGCTGTTAGACGTTGTCACCGAACAAGAAGCTCTCAAGCTCATCGATGAAGGCATTATTTCCGGGGGAATGATTCCAAAAGTGCAATCTGCGCTCAGTGCTTTATCAGGAGATGTGGATGAAGTCATGATTGTGAATGGAAAAGGCAGTATTTTTACAGGAGATACCTTTAAAGGAACTCGAATTGTAAAACAAAAGGAGGCGGTCCTGTGAGTCATCTCTTTCAAACGTACGGACGGTGGAATGTTGAAATTAAAGAGGCAGAAGGTTCTTGGGCAGTTGATACAACTGGGAAAAAATATTTAGACTTTATACAAGGCATTGCGGTCACGAATTTAGGTCACAATCATCCAAAGGTCAATCAAGCCATCAAGAAGCAGCTTGACGAGGTCTGGCACGTATCAAATCTATTTGAAAATGGACTGCAAGAAAAAGCAGCGGAAAAGCTGGCAGCAAACAGTTCAGGAGATCTCGTATTTTTCTGCAACAGCGGGGCTGAAGCGAATGAAGGGGCTATCAAATTGGCCCGAAAAGCAACAGGGAAAACAAATATTGTGACGTTTTTGCACTCTTTCCATGGGCGCACGTATGCTGGTATGGCTGCCACAGGTCAAGATAAAATCAAAACTGGTTTTGGACCGATGCTGGAAGGCTTTCATTATGTACCGTTTAATGACCCTGAAGCGATCACAGCGTGTGAAATCGATGATGTCGCAGCGGTCATGCTGGAAGTGGTGCAAGGTGAAGGTGGAGTGAATCCAGCTACAGCTGAATTTCTAGAAGCTGTTCAAACGTTTTGCAAAAAACATCAAGCGCTGCTGATTGTAGATGAAATCCAAACGGGTATTGGGCGCACAGGGACAGCATTTGCCTATGAGCAATCGGGACTTGATCCTGATATTATTTCAGCCGCAAAAGGTTTAGGAAATGGGTTTCCAGTCGGTGCAGTGATAGGGAAAAAAGCTTTAGGGGATGCATTTTCTCCAGGCTCTCATGGCACAACATTTGGTGGCAACATGCTCGCTATGTCAGCTGTGAACGCAACTCTTGATGTGATATTCAAAGAAGACTTTCTTTCAGAAGTGAAAGAAAAGGGTGCGTATCTCTTAAAGAGACTGCAAGAAGTCAAACAGCTGAATATCGTGAAAGAAGTACGGGGCAAAGGATTAATGGCAGGGATTGAGTGTCACCAGCCAGTAGGTGATTACATCACAGCTCTTCGAGAGCAAGGTTTGCTGGTGCTTCCAGCTGGTCCGAATGTCATTCGTTTATTACCTCCACTGAATGTCAAAAAAGTTGAATTGGATCAAGCAATAGAAGCGGTCATTCAAGTGTTAGCAAATGAAACAGTAACGGTCTAAATTTTTTTGCATCGAAACGTATAAACATGCATTTATATTATTAATTATTCAATACGGGGTGACACAAGCATGAAAGGTTATTTAAATTTAGAAGATGGAGCCTCTTTTGAAGGAGATCTGACAGGAGAAGCTGGCATAACAGGTGAAGTGGTCTTTTTTACAGGGATGACAGGTTATCAAGAGGTGCTCACAGATCCTTCTTATAAAGGACAAATCATTGTTTTCACATATCCACTCATCGGAAACTACGGGATCAATCATGAAGACTTTGAGAGCAAAAAACCACAAGTAAAAGCGGTCGTTGTCTATGAGGCAGCTGAGCATTTTTCTCATCACCTTGCAGCCGTAAGCTTAAAAGATTATTTACAGAAGTGGAACATTCCGCTTCTTACACATACAGATACTCGCGCAGTCGTGCAGAACATTCGAGCAAATGGAACGATGAACGCAGTGCTTAGTTTAGACGAAAATGAAACGCCGCCTGCAATGAAGCAAGACAATGTGGTTGAGCAGGTTACAGAAGATGAAGTATACACACAAGGCAGCGGTGAGGAACATGTAGCGCTCATTGATTTTGGCTTTAAAAAATCAATTGCGGACTCACTCGAAGCGCGCGGCTGTAAAGTCACAGTGATTCCGTACAAACAAATGGAAAAGGTATTTGATATCAAGCCAGATGCGATCCTTTTGTCAAATGGACCTGGAGATCCAAAAACAATGAAGCCATATTTAAAAACCATTCATGACATCATGATGACCTTCCCGACACTAGGCATTTGCTTAGGTCATCAATTAATTGCTCTTGCGCTTGGCGGGGATACGTATAAGCTTCCTTTTGGCCACCGCGGGGCGAATCATCCTGTACAAGATACAGAATCAAAACGTGTCTTTATGACAAGCCAAAATCATAGCTATGTGGTCAATGAAAAAAGCATGAATGACAAAGAAGTGGACGTCAAATTCCTCCACGTGAATGACGGATCTGTTGAAGGATTCATTCATAAAGAGAAGCTGATTATGTCCGTTCAATTTCATCCAGAAGCACACCCAGGCCCTGCAGAAAGTGAATGGGTATTCGATGATTTTATTGAGAAAGTGAAACAAGCAAGGAGAGAAGTCGCACATGCCTAAAGATCAAAGCATACAAACCATTCTAGTCATCGGGTCTGGTCCAATCATCATTGGTCAGGCAGCAGAATTTGATTACTCAGGAACACAAGGTTGTATGGCCTTAAAAGAAGAAGGCTACAACGTCATCTTAGTGAATAACAACCCAGCAACTATTATGACAGACGAGTCATTTGCTGATGAAATTTATTTTGAACCGCTTTCAGTTGATTCAGTGACAAGAATCATTGAAAAAGAGAAACCAGATGGTCTTTTAGCCAATCTTGGCGGACAGACAGCTTTAAACCTTGCTGTCGAGCTAGAAAAAGCCGGTGTGCTGAAAAAGCATGGGGTAAAACTGCTCGGAACGTCAGTTGAAACAATTGAAAACGGTGAAGATCGTGAGAAATTCCGTGCTCTCATGAAGCATTTGAATGAACCTGTACCAGAAAGTGAAATTGTGGATAATGCGAAAGACGCCCTTCAATTTGCAAAAGAAGTGGGCTTTCCTGTCATTCTTCGACCAGCCTACACACTTGGTGGTAAAGGGGGAGGCATCGCTTTAACTGAAGAGGCTTTTAAACCGCTGATTGAAGGTGCTCTTCTAGCGAGTCCGATTCATCAGTGCTTAGTTGAAAAAAGCATTGCTGGCTTTAAAGAAGTCGAGTATGAGGTCATGAGAGATCGTCAAAATACGTGTATCACTGTATGTAACATGGAAAATATCGATCCAGTTGGTGTGCATACAGGTGACTCGATTGTCGTTGCACCGTCACAGACATTAACGGATCAGGATTATCAAATGCTCCGCTCAGCAAGCTTAAAAATTATTTCAGCGCTTGATGTCGTTGGCGGCTGTAATATCCAGTTCGCTCTTGATCCACTTAGCAAAGAATACTTTGTCATTGAGGTCAACCCTCGGGTCAGCCGGTCTTCTGCTCTTGCATCGAAAGCAACAGGCTATCCGATTGCCAAAATGGCGGCAAAACTTGCGGTCGGTTATACACTAGATGAATTGAAAAATCCGCTTACAGGAACAACGTATGCTAGCTTTGAGCCGGCACTCGATTATGTCGTGGTGAAATTCCCGCGCTGGCCGTTCGATAAATTTAAACAGGCAGACCGGAAATTAGGCACAAAAATGAAGGCGACTGGTGAAGTCATGGCGATTGACCGTAATTTAGAATCTGCCATTCAAAAAGCCGTCGCATCACTTGAAATCAAAACAAAGGGCTTCCACTTGCCTGAACTGAAAGAACATACGACTGAACAGTTATTTGAATTAATCAAAACACCGGACGATCGCCGTTTCTTCGCAGTCATGGAGCTTCTTTTCAGACAAGAAACCGTTGAAACGATTCATGAAACGACGAAGATTGATCTGTTTTTCTTACATGTTTTCAAGAATATGATCACACTCGAACAAGAATTGAAGAACCATCAGGGGACGCTATCCAAAGACACCTTAAGAAAGGTAAAAGAAAAAGGTTTCCTTGATGAAACAATCGCTTCTCTGACGGATCGCAGTGAACAAGATATCAGACAGCTTCGCCAAGAGTATGGCATTTCCGCTTCATTTAAAATTGTCGATACATGTGCGGCTGAATTCGATGCAAAAACGAATTACTTCTATTCTACGTACTTTGGCAAAAGTGATGGAGAGCATCAAGAGAAAACAAAGCAGCGTGCACTCATCATTGGCTCCGGTCCGATTCGAATTGGGCAGGGAGTCGAGTTTGATTATAGTGCCGTTCACGGCGTTCTTACTTTACAAAAGCTTGGATTTGAAACCATCATGATGAACAATAATCCAGAAACGGTTAGTACCGATTATGAGATTGCAGATCGTTTATACTTTGAGCCGATCACGTTAGAACATATTTTAAACGTAGTTGAAGCGGAGCAAATTGATTTTGTCATCGTTCAATTTGGCGGGCAGACAGCAATCAATGTGGCGGAAGGTTTAGAAAAAGCCGGCGTTACCTTGTTAGGCACGTCCTTTGACACACTAGATGCATTAGAAGATCGCGATTTATTCTATCAGCTTCTTGATGAACTGAATCTTCCTCATGCAAAAGGAGATACAGCTCATTCAAAAGAAGAAGCACTGGGGCATGCTGCAAGCATCGGGTACCCTGTTCTTATTCGTCCATCATATGTCATTGGTGGAATGGGCATGATCGTTGTTCATACAGAAGCTCAATTGGCAGAACTACTTGATCAGCCAGATCATTTACCTTATCCGATCTTAATTGATGAGTATGTCACTGGAAAAGAAGTGGAAGTGGATCTCGTTTCAGACGGACAAACGACATTCATTCCAACAATCGTTGAGCATATTGAAAAAGCGGGCGTACACTCAGGTGACAGCTTTGCCATCTTACCAAGTGTCTCTATTAGTGAAGACATCAAAGAGCAGGTGTATAACGCTTCTGAACAAATCGCAAAGAAATTAGCTTTTAAAGGCATTATGAATATTCAATTTGTGATAAAAGGGAACCAGGCGCTCGTATTAGAGGTGAATCCTCGGGCAAGCCGGACTGTTCCAGTTGTAAGTAAAGTCATGGGTGTTGACATGATCCCAATGGCGACTCAGCTGTTAGCTGGTGCAACGCTTGAAGAATTGAAACCGGAAACGAAGAATAAGGGGGGCACAGCTGTTAAATTCCCAGTCTTCTCCTCACATGCCATTCAAGATATCGATTTAAAGCTGACACCTGAAATGAAAGCGACGGGTGAAGGAATGTGTGTTGGAAAGAACGTCGAAAGCGCGTTGAAAAAAGTGTTTGCACCGATCTGGAAACAGAAAGGAAGCCTCTTTATACAAGGCAGTGAATTATTCGTAGATGAAGCAAAACGAGCAGGCTTTGACGTCTGGACTGGCAGCTTTGAATCGTGGCTGCAACAAGACGATAAATCGCTTCACATTCATTTAGGTGATGATGAAGAGGCAAAAGAACAGCGTGTAAAAGCACTCACACATGGTGTTCAAGTTCTAACCGAATATGAAACAGCGCAAGCGTTCCTGCAAGGAAAAGATGGAGATGTATCACCAGTATCTCTCCACGAATTATATAAAAAGGAAGTGACGGCATGAGCCAAGTCGACGTGCAACCGGCATTATACGGAAAAGACTTTTTATCGTTAAAAGACTTTTCGATCAATGACATTGCGTACTTAATTGAAAAAGCAGAAGAAATGAAACAACATCCATATCAAGATTTATTCAAAGGAAAAACATTAGCGATGATCTTTGAAAAATCTTCAACTAGAACCCGTGTCTCGTTTGAAGCGGGCATGACGCAGCTAGGCGGACATGCGCTCTTCCTCAGCTCAAATGATCTGCAAATTGGTAGAGGAGAAACGATTGGTGATACAGCGCAGGTGCTGTCTGGGTATGTAGATGGCATCATGATTCGAACCTTTGAACATGAGAAGGTAGAAGAACTTGCAAAATACGCCTCTATTCCAGTGATCAACGGACTAACGGACTATTCTCATCCATGTCAGGCACTGGCTGATTTACTGACGATTAAAGAAGCAAAAGGCACACTAAAAGGTGTGAAAGTGGCGTACATCGGTGATGGGAATAATGTGGCTCATTCCTTAATGGTTGGCTGCGCGCAGTTAGGCTGTGACATTGCCGTTGCATCACCAAAAGGCTATGAACCTCTTCAAGAGGTGACAGACACTGCCCAGGCGTTTGCAAAACAATCAGGCGCAGAAGTCATCGTCACAACAGATCCAGTAGCTGCTGTTCAGGATGCAGGTGTCATTTATTCAGACGTATTTACAAGCATGGGACAGGAAGCTGAAACAGAGAAACGTCTAGCTGAATTTAAAGAATATCAAGTCAATGAGGAACTCATGCAACATGCAGCAGCAGATTATATCTTCCTTCATTGTCTGCCGGCACACCGAGGAGAAGAAGTGACGGCTGATATCATTGATGGACCACACTCTAAAGTATTCCAGCAAGCAGAAAATCGCTTGCATGTGCAAAAAGCGTTAATCAAAGAGCTCATGTATCAACAACCTAAATAAATCACAAGTGTCCCTGTCTCGGCTGAGCAGGGACTTTTTACATATTGGATTGGAGAGGCAATGGACGGGACATAATAACATCAATCGAGAAAGGAGGATGGAAATGGGTCAACAGCATCAGTTTAAATCTGGTAATAAGGCACCTAATAATGGTGTTTATATCGAAATCGGTGAGACCGGTAGTATGGTGAAAGATCCTTTAAAGATAAAGCTTAAAGCAGGAGACGTCTTTCCGGATAACTCGAACCATAACCGTGTTTGGACTTACCAAAGAAAGCCTTAAGCAATTGACTAAGAGTCCATATGAATAAGTCTTTAGAGGCATGTGTCATGCCTCTTTTTTCTTTATAATAAAAAACAATTAAGTTCCAATTTTCAAATAAATAGTATGAAAAAAAGAAAGTTTAAGGTAAAATATGTAAGAATAGTATAAGGTTGAAAGGATTTGTGTGATGGAAAAGATGAATCTCAGTGAAAGTGTTTGGAATAAACGCTTCACCTCATTGTTCATATCAAGACTCATAAAAAATACAGGAGAAAGTTTTGCTTTTACATCCGTTCTTTGGTTATTGATTTTAAGAGGGGATGGAGCGCTCGGTACCGGACTTCTTCTAGCAGTGACAGTTCTTCCTTCATCATTGTTGGCCCCAATACTAGGACCTCTTATGAAAAGACATCATTTATCTAAATGGATGTTTGCTTCAGATGTCATTCGAGCAACCATTGTACTCATTATTCCACTACTGCATTTTTCGCACATATTGCCTCTATGGTTATTGATCTCATTAATGGTTATTCAATCGGCAACAGGTGCAGCCTATAACCCGGCTTCTGTGGCTATCCTTCCGCAGATTGTTCCAAAGCATCTCATTCAAAAAGCAAATGCGATCCTGCAATCATCTTTTGAAATTGTCGCACTTGCTGCGGTGATGGTCGCTGGTCTTTTGGTCAAATTAATTGGACCTGCAGATACGCTCCTGATCACCACTGCTTTATTCATCATATCGGGCATGTTTATTATTGGCGTTAAACTGAAGAAGTCTGACGAAGAAAAAGCAGCAGGCATTAAACAAGCAAAGAATACATATCTGTATAACTTAAAAAGAGGCTTTCTAGTCGTTAAAAATCATCATATTTTATTTGCACTGACCCTTTATTGTATTTTAATGAATGTCGCCGCAGCTCCGTGGCAGGCATTATCCGCTGTATATGTAGCAGAAGCGCTGCAAAGTGATTCAATGGTGTATTCCATTTTAAGAGGTGTCGCTGCAGTCGGTGCGTTTATGATGGGCTTTGCACTGGCGAAGGTGAAAATCAAAAGATTCGGCTTGTTCTTTATTGTCGCAGGCATGATTGAAGGAGCTGCATTCTTTATCACTGGAATGAGTACATGGCTTCCAGTCGTTCTTCTAGCTTCCTTTATTTTTGGTGCAGCCGTCAGTGCGATCAATGTCCCAGAGATGGTCATTATTCAAACGTCTGTTGACCAAGAAGATCAGCCGCAAGTATATGCCGTGATCAACGCGTCATCAAATGTCTTTCTCCCGCTTGCAGCCGTCATATCGGGCGTCCTGGCAGAACGCTTTGGAGCAGGACCTGTCATTGCGGGGGGTGGTGTGCTTGAAATTTTATCGGGCATCGCGATCTTCCTGTTCACAGGGCTTGCGAAAAGCCATTTGTCAGCAGACAAACAGAAGTCCGAAACGGTTGAGGTGTAACTCAAAAACCCCCTGTAATTGACGGCAGGGGGTTTTAGCGTGCGCTCTCAACTTCTAGTCATCATTCTGAAAAAAAGAAAAAGAGCTAATCTCAAATCATTAGCTCTTTTCCAGCAATATTAAGAATGTTCTGTTGAACTTTCTGTTTCTTTCATTGGACTTACTTCAGCAAAGATGAATAAAATAACCGTAAACACTATGGCAAGAATGGAAGTTAACGTAAAATCATAAGCAGCTCCATTCATAGATGAAACGATGTAACCAGCCATATGTGTCAGCAGAAAAGTCCAAATGAGGGTGATAATGTAATGCATTATTCCACCGTCCTTTATGTAACAATCTATTGACTATCATACCATAGATACGAGTTCAGAGAAAAGACTGTTTTCCGCCTTTATGTGATCATTTTGAGACCTTCTACTATAAAAATAAAAAGAATTCTTCTGTCTTTAGGGGATTTCCTTATTCCTACAAGAGTTGTTGTTCATATCATAGAAAGCAGAATCACTGAAAGGAGGCTGGCCATATGGGTGTAAGCGAACGTTTTTTCCAGCTTGGTTCCCAGTGGAACGTCATTCACCTTCCTCAAAAACCAAATGGCTTTGGCATTCTAATCCTCGGTGACCGAAATCACTTTGTGCAGGAAAATACATCATTCTGGCTTCAGCATTACGGAAGAAACCAGCTATTAACTGCTTTAAAGGATGAAGGATATACATTGTTTAATAGTCATCTTCATGGGAATCACTGGGGATGTGAAGATGCTGTTTTTAGTGCGAAACAGCTTGTTCATCACACATTAAAACAAGAAATATTAAACCGGGAAATTCATGTGCTGGCAGAGGGAATGGGCGCACTTGTCGCCATGAGTCTTGCCGAAGAAATGCCAGAAGTGCTAAGGTCTATAGCCATGATGAATCCATGTTTACACCTGCAAGCACAAAGAGAAAGAGAAAAGGAACACAAATTCTTCTACAAACAGTTCATGAAAGAACTCGCACAGAGCTATGGGTGCTCTGCAAAGGAAGCAGAAACGTATCCACTTCCGTCTTGCCCCGTTCATTCAGCTCATGTACCGATTCATATATGGCAGAGACTAAACGGCGCACCGTATGCCTATGAACTACATGCAAAGCCTTTTATTGATCAACATATGATGAATCCAGACCATTGTCAGATGGACCTTACCTTGCATATGTTTGATCATCCAAGAAGAATCTTTCAGTCCATTCACAAGTTTTATAAATCGCATGAAAGAGAATTGTAATGAATAGGATGATAACAGCCCTTCATGGAAAGGGCTCTTCTTTTTATTCGATATGCTAAAAAAGGGGACATGAACATGGAAACAGGACTGATCATAGGTGCAGATGAATTTTTTGGACTGACACTTTGTGAATATATGATGAAAGAGGGCATACAAGTGGATATCACATATCCTAAGGAGCAGTCAGAGGAGCAAAAAATGTTATTAGAAGAGCGGATGATGTGGCTCGGCCGCAATGATCTTGTCCGCGTTATTGATGGTCAAGATAGGAAAGAGGCATATGACCTGATCTTTTTTCAATCAGATGATTCAATGAACAGAGAGACAATCCTCGAAGCGAAGCATGGCATATTCCGCTTGTTTTACGAAGAACCCGAAAGCCATTCGCATGAACAAAGCGTTTCGACTGTTATCCTTCCACGCATGTTTGGTCCGTGGACACTCCATGAAGAGAGACGAATAAAGGATGATCACACATTTTTTGTAGAAGATGTCGCAAAGGAGCTTTTAAAGTGGGCACGCACCGATCAAAGGCAGGAAATGATCCATCAATTAAAGGTAGAAAGACAAACAGGTGACAAACAAGCAGAAGAAATCATAGCAGAATGGAAAAGACAAAACTCAACATTTTTCGACAAAAAGCAAGAATGATCTTCCATCTTATCTTTTTTCAGTATAAAATAAACCTATATTTAACATACAGGTTCATGCCTGCGTGTTGCAAAGGGAGTTGAACATGGCATGAAGTACCAGCGGCTTGTCATGATCTTTTCGTTCCTTCTTCTTATGCTATCTGCCTGCTCGCAGGCGCCGTTAAAAGGACATATTGAGAAGGTGGGTTTACTCGTCCCCGATACGATTAATGATCAAGTTTGGGGAACGAAAGGTTATAAAGGCTTATTAAATATCCAATCAACATTTGGTGTAGATGTTTATTATAAGGAAGGGATGGTCGACAAGGAGAAAATCGTTGATGCTATTGAAGAATTTCATAAAAAAGGAGTCAATTTAATTATTGGCCATGGCAATGAATACAGCGAAATTTTCAACTTGATCAGTGAAGATTATCCGAAAACACAATTTATCACGGTCAATGGAGGCAAGCCTCAAGCTGATAATGTCACAAACGTCACGTTTAAAGGAGAAGCAATGGGCTTTTTCGGAGGCATGACAGCAGCACATATGTCCAAAACAAAAAAGATTGGTATTCTGGCTACATATGATTGGCAAAGTGAAGTAGACGGTTTTATCAAAGGTGCAAAATATCAGGACGAACATGTGCAAGTCCTAGCGGAATTTGTCGAAAACTGGGATGATGCTGACAAAGCCGTGAACCTCTATCAAAAATTGAAAAAACAAGGTGTAGATGTTGTGTATCCAGCAGGTGATGGTTATAATATCCCTGTCATTGAACAAATCAAAACCGACAATTTATCTGCGATCGGATATGTCACTGATCAATCCAACCTTGGAAGCCATACGGTGTTAACTAGCACTGTACAGCATGTCGATAAAGCGTACAGTATCATTGCGAAGAAGTTTAATGAAGGCAAGCTAAACGAACAAGGTGAGTACTCCTTTGACTTTAAAGAAGGAGTGATCGAAATGGGGAAATTTAGCTCAACCATAGACCGCGCTTTTGTGAAAGACATTGAGAAGGATATTGCGAATTACAAAAAAACAGGCAAATTGCCAAATGAAAAGTGAGGACGTTGAACATGCAACACGAAAAATCGATGGAGTTTTTACAAATTGCGATGAAGTATTTTCCACAAGCAAAAGAAGAATTAGATAAAGCAGGGATTCAGCTTGATCCACAAGCACTTCAGCCGCTTCTCTCATTGTTTACATCTGTCATGCAAGAGGCATATGAGCTTGGAAAAGCAGATGCAGCATCAGAAAAAGCCACAGAATAGTGGCTTTTTTTTATGATAATTTTTTCTTGAAGGCACTAATCATAGGGCCGACATCTTTAAACACAGGCTTCAGCTCATCGATGGAGTTCATAATGTTTCCAATTTGATTCATGACATGCATGTAGTCAATGGAGTCATCACTTGAAGAAGTCTCTGCACGCTCCTCCTTTTTTTCTGTCTTGCTTTTCTCCTTTTCAAGTGGCTGACCAAACATCATTGCTGAGAAAATATCCTTTTGCGCCATATCACATGTTCCTTTCTACTATTGGTATATCATTAATCTATGAAAAAAGTGAGAGGAAAGGTTAGACGTTTGTATTGCCAAGGAGAAAAAAATAAGGTAAAATTAGTACCAGATACTAATATAAGATCACAATATCACATGCTCGTATGAGTAAAAGGAGTCTTATTCAATGAATGCTGGAATTATTGGCCTTGGCCGCTATATACCTGAAAAAGTATTAACAAATCGTGATTTAGAAAAAATGGTTGAAACTTCTGACGAGTGGATTCGTACTAGAACAGGTATAGAAGAAAGAAGAATTGCATCTGATGATGTCAATACATCTCATATGGCGCTTGCTGCTGCAAAAAAAGCATTAGCTGACGCAGATGTGGCTGCAGAAGATATTGATATGATTCTTGTAGCGACAGTTACGCCAGATCAAGCATTTCCGACAGTCGCTTGTATGATTCAAGAGCAGCTCGGTGCACATAAAGCATGTGCAATGGATATTAGCGCTGCCTGCGCTGGCTTTATGTATGGGCTTGTTACTGGAAAACAATTTATCGAATCTGGCACTTATAAACATGTGCTTGTCGTTGGTGTAGAAAAGCTTTCTCGCATTACCGACTGGGATGACCGCAACACAGCTGTTTTGTTTGGAGATGGAGCAGGTGCTGCTGTACTAGGAACAGTCAGCGAAGGCAAGGGAATTCTATCATTTGAGCTTGGAGCCGATGGAAGAGGCGGGAAGCACTTGTACTTAGATGAAAAAGATCATACAATCATGAATGGAAGAGAAGTATTTAAATTTGCTGTGAGACAAATGGGCGAGTCAAGCGTAAACGTGATAGAAAAAGCTGGACTATCAAAAGAAGACGTAGACTTCTTGATTCCGCATCAAGCAAACATTCGCATTATGGAAGCAGCACGCGAACGCTTAGAGCTGCCAGTTGAAAAAATGTCGAAAACAGTCCATAAATATGGAAACACATCAGCAGCATCCATTCCAATTTCACTATGTGAAGAAATCGAAGCCGGAAAAATTCATGACGGCGATGTGATTGTAATGGTTGGTTTTGGTGGCGGATTAACGTGGGGCGCAATCGCTATGCGATGGGGCCGATAAAAGAGTGGGGTGCACAAATTAATGGATAAGAAACGAGTAGTTGTTACAGGATTAGGTGCTTTGACACCTCTTGGCAACGATGTAGAGACAACATGGAAAAATGCTGTAGCAGGTGTATCAGGTGTTGGCCCGATCACACGTGTTGATTCAAGTGAATATACAGCAAAAGTAGCAGCAGAACTAAAAGATTTTAACATCGAAGATTACATGGAGAAAAAAGAAGCGAGAAAGATGGCACGCTTCACACAATATGCAGTCGTTGCTGCTCAAAAGGCTTTAGAAGATTCACGCCTCGAAATTACAGATGAAAACGCACCTCGTGTTGGGGTATGGGTTGGATCTGGTATTGGCGGACTTGAAACATTCGAAGAGCAATTCGAAGTGTATTCAAATAAAGGAGCTAGACGCGTAAGCCCGTTCTTCGTTCCAATGATGATTCCAGATATGGCGACAGGTCAAATTTCGATTGCACTTGGCGCAAAAGGGGTTAACTCTTGTACAGTGACAGCATGTGCGACAGGAACAAACTCCATTGGTGATGCCTTTAAAGTGATTCAGCGCGGAGATGCAGATGCGATGATTACAGGTGGAACAGAAGCACCATTAACGAAAATGTCGTTTGCTGGTTTCTGTGCAAACAAAGCCCTTTCGACAAATCCTGATCCAGATACAGCAAGTCGTCCATTTGATAAAAACCGTGACGGATTTGTTATGGGTGAGGGAGCGGGAATTGTTGTTCTTGAAGAATTAGAGCATGCGTTAAAACGTGGTGCGACCATTTATGCAGAAATCGTTGGCTACGGTTCAACTGGAGATGCATACCATATCACAGCACCTGCTCCAAACGGAGAAGGCGGCGTACGTGCAATGAAAGAAGCAATTCGTGATGCAGGTTTAACAGTGGAAGAAATTGATTATATCAATGCCCACGGAACAAGCACACCGTATAATGATAAGTTTGAAACAATGGCGATTAAAGAAGTGTTCGGAGAGCATGCGAATCAGCTTGCGATCAGTTCGACAAAATCAATGACAGGTCATTTACTTGGTGCAGCAGGCGGAGTAGAAGCGATTTTCTCTGTTCTGGCGATTAAAGACAGTGTCATTCCGCCAACGATTAACCTTGAAACACCAGATGAAGAATGTGATCTTGATTATGTAGCAAATGAAGCACGTTCAAAAGAAGTACAAGTTGCTTTGAGCAACTCACTTGGTTTTGGCGGGCACAATGCGACAATTATCTTCAAAAAATACGAAGCGTAATATGTCTTAAGAAGGCGGCGATCTATAAACAGATCGCCGCCTTTTTGCATATGATGAAAATGGAGGTGTTCAGCGGTATGGGTCTGATCAATACACAATATCTCATCCAACAATCATCATCATTTCAGGAGCTGGCGGCACGTTTTGTCCCTTATTTTAAAGGAGCGGAGAAAAAAGAAGGATCATCTATTCTCGCCCATTTACAACATCACGGAATGGTGCGATCATGGAACGCCTGCCAGGAAATGATCGACAAGCTCAAAGAAAAAGGGTATTTCAAGCTTGTGATGAAAGAATACAAAGCGCTGCAAAAAAAGTGGGGAGGTCCTGATGTCCCCGTCTTTATTTTGCCTGTTAATGAGAGCAGCAAAGAGATCAGAGAACAATTTTACTTTCAATCCGGCATGGCATTTGATGACAAAATCTTTCTTTTTTTATCCCCGCATACACCGAAGGATCGAATCGGTACGTTGCTGACGCATGAATATCATCATGTATGCAGGTTGCATTTTCTCACGAAAGAAGAAAAAGATTTTACATTCCTTGATACAATCATGATGGAGGGGCTCGCTGAATATGCTGTGTATCATAGATATGGAGAAAGCTATACAGCAAAGTGGACGACTTTATATGACGAATCGCAGCTGCAGCGCATGTACAAGAAATGGGTATCCAGTCACCTTTATCAAAAAGTGCAGGACGACGAAAGGCTGATACAGAATCTCCTTTATGGAAAGGGGAACTACCCCAAAATGCTTGGCTATGCCACTGGATTTTATATCGTGAAAAAGTATTTCGATGAGCACCGAATCAGCGAGGAGTCTATGATTGCGGAGCCAGCGGAAACGTTTTTAAAGGCGATAGAATCATAAAGACAAACATTCACAAAAAAAGTGACATATTACAATTTTACTAAATACTTCTTGATTTCGTCATGCTGATGTAATAATATACAAATATAAATTTTGATAATTCTTTTTATTCTAAAAAGACAGAATTTTTTGATTCGGTTCATTTAATCTATGGAGAAAGGGGCGAATGCATGAGCACACTGCTTGAAGTGCAAAACTTAAAAACCTATTTTTTTCGAAAAAAGGAACCAATACCTGCTGTTGATGGCGTTGATTTTAGTATCAAAACAGGGGAAACAGTCGCATTAGTCGGTGAGTCTGGGTCTGGTAAAAGTATTACGTCTTTATCCATCATGGGTCTGATTAATGGGACTGGTGGGAAGATTATGGATGGTTCCATTAAGCTTGATGGAAAAGACCTTGTTACATATAGTGAAAAGGAATTGTGCAATATTCGCGGTAATGATGTATCCATGATCTTTCAGGAACCCATGACCTCACTTAATCCCGTCTTAACCATCGGGGAACAAATAACAGAAATCCTCATTTACCACAAAAAACTTTCAAAAAAAGAAGCGACCAAAAAAGCGATTGATTTGCTAAAGCTTGTAGGCTTTTCCAGGCCAGAACAAATCATCAAAGATTACCCGCACCGTTTATCCGGCGGTATGCGTCAACGAGTCATGATCGCCATTGCGCTAAGCTGTGATCCGAAGCTCCTCATTGCGGATGAGCCGACTACTGCTCTCGATGTGACCATACAAGCCCAGGTGCTGACCTTAATGAAAGATTTATGTTCGACCTTTGGTACATCTATACTTCTCATTACGCATGATTTAGGTGTTGTGTCGGAAGTAGCAGACCGCGTCATTGTCATGTACTGCGGACAGGTTGTTGAAAATGGAACCGTTGAAGAGTTGTTTGATGAGCCGCTTCACCCATACACAGAAGGACTGCTTGAATCCATTCCAGTCATTGACGGAGACATTCAGCCATTAACGGCGATAAAAGGAAATGTCCCTGCGCCAGATCAGCTTCCGGCAGGATGCCGTTTTGCGCCTAGATGCCCTAAAGTAATGGAACGCTGCATAGGTGAATTGCCCAAACTGACAACCTTTGAAAATGGTAGAAGCGTCAGGTGTTTCTTATATGAGGAGGCAAGCCAAACATGACACTTGCTGAAAATCAACCATACATGACAGATCGATCTGAGAAAGAAACCATCCTGGAATTAAAAAATATACGAAAACACTTTCCGATTAAAGCTGGGGTGCTGCAAAAGAAAGTAGGAGCAGTCAAAGCGGTTGACGGCATCGACTTAAACATTTATAAAGGCGAAACGTTAGGCATCGTTGGAGAGTCTGGATGCGGTAAATCCACATTAGGACGGACGATGATTCGTTTATATGAACCAACAGAAGGACAAATTCTATTTAAAGGGCAAGATATCTCTCATGTATCTGAATCAAAACTAAGACAATCAACAAGGAAAAACATCCAAATGGTTTTTCAAGATCCCTTTGCATCACTCAACCCTAGAAAAACACTTCGAAGTATCATCAAAGAACCCTACAAAACACATCACTTATATTCCTTAAAAGAAAGAAATGAAAAAGTAGAACAGCTTTTATCCAAAGTCGGCCTTCACCCAAGTTTTGCGAATCGATACCCGCACGAATTCTCTGGCGGACAAAGGCAGCGGATCGGTATCGCTCGTGCACTTGCCATGAATCCTGAAATGATCATAGCAGATGAGCCTGTTTCAGCGCTTGACGTCTCCATTCAGGCGCAGGTCATCAATTTGATGGAAGAGCTTCAAGAAGAGTTTGACCTCACCTATCTCTTTATCTCTCACGATCTCAGTGTGGTCCGCCACATTAGTGATCGAGTGGGCGTCATGTATCTTGGCAAAATGATGGAACTTGCGGATAAGCATAGCCTGTACGATGATCCGCTTCATCCGTATACACAGGCGCTTTTATCTTCCGTTCCAGTCACCCGTAAAAAAGGTCAGATGAAAAGGGAACGGATTATGCTGCAAGGGGATTTACCAAGCCCTGCAAATCCGCCAAAAGGCTGTGTGTTTCATACAAGATGCCCGCATGCGAAAGAAGTCTGTAAAGAAAAAGTACCACAATTTCAAGAATTAAAAACGAACCACTTTGTGGCCTGCCACCTCTACGACGCTTGATCACGCTTGTATGATCTCATCTTTGAGAGGGGGGATAAAACGGGCTTCTGTCATCATTTTTTAAAAAAGATAGGGGGAATTGTCTATGAAAGATAGAAAGAGAAAGTCCATTTTGGTCAGTTTGCTGCTGATCTTTACATTGATCCTTGCTGCTTGTTCTGGTGGAAATAAAACGTCTGGAGACAGTGAAAAGAAATCCACAGGTAAACCTGTACAAGGCGGCGATCTTGTCATTGGTTCGATTGCAGAGCCTACATTATTTAACTCACTTTACTCAACAGACGTGGCAAGTTCTGATATTGAAGAAAGAATCTATAGCTTTTTACTACAAACAGATGGAAAGTTAAACCCACAGCTGGCGTTGGCAGAAGATATTAAAGAATCCGATGACGGCAAACAGTTTGATGTGACCATTAGAAAAGGCGTTAAGTTTCATGATGGAGAAGAACTGACTGCTGATGATGTTGTGTTTACATACAGCATTCCGATTAATAAGGATTACAATGGTGAGCGTGGATCAGGCTTTGAAGTATTAGAGTCTGTCAAAAAAACAGGGGACTATTCGGTCGAATTTAAGCTGAATAAAAAAGATCCATATTTTTATAATGTCACGCTAGGAAGCTATGGGATTTTACCAAAGCATATTTTAGGTGATGTCCCTATAAAGGATCTTGGCGAAAATGAATTTAACCGAAAAAATCCAATCGGCTCCGGTCCATTTAAATTTGCCGAGTGGAAAGAAGGAGACTATGTCAAACTCGAAGCATTTGATGACTATTGGGATGGACGGCCATACCTTGATACAGTCACCATTAAAACGATTCCTGATCAAAATGCAGCCATGGCTCAGCTATCCGCAGGTGATATTGATTTCTTTGCAGTGCCTGGAGCAGAACTGCAAACAGCTGAAAAAGTTAGTAACATCAAAATTGAATCTGATCTAGGGCTAAATTATTCATATATTGGCTGGAATCAGAAAAACGAACTGTTCAAAAGTAAAAAAGTCCGTCAAGCTCTTACCCATGCTATTGATCGTCAAACGATTGTCGATCAAGTGTTAAATGGAGACGGGAAAGTAGCCAACATCCCAGAAAGCCCGCTGTCATGGAACTACCCTAAAAATGAAAATGTCCCAGTATTTGAATTTGATCAAGAAAAAGCGAAAAAGATGCTGAAAGAAGAAGGCTGGGAGGATACAGATGGAGATGGTTATCTGGATAAGGACGGTAAGAAGTTCTCCTTCGTCTTGAAGACGAACCAAGGAAACAAAGTCCGTGAAGATATTGCTGTCGTTGTCCAGCAGCAGCTCAAAGAAATTGGCATTGAAGCAAAACCGCAAATTGTAGAATTTAGTGCATTAATCGAGCAAACAACCCCGCCAAAATGGGATTATGATGCGTTATTACTCGGCTGGAGCTTAGCGACATTCCCTGACCAATACAGCATTTTCCATTCAAGTCAGTCTGAAAAAGGTTTAAATAACATTTGGTATAAAAATGAAGAAGTCGATAAACTGCTAGTTGATGCCAAAAACTTGAGTGATCGTAAAGAGTATTCAAAGGCGTATGAAAAAATTTATGAGCTGATTGCAGAAGACCAGCCGTATACGTTCCTTTATTATGCCAACTCACATCGTGCGATGCCATCTAATCTACAAGGCTACTCTTACCACCCGAAAGATGAATATTACAAAATCGAAAAATGGTGGATTGAACAGTAGTCTGCTAGTGAAGAAGGGGAGGGGTCTCCCCTTTTTTCATCATAGTATGGCCATCCGATGAAAAAGGAGTTGTGCACATGGTTACATATATCATTAGAAGGACACTTCTTTCTATCCCGATTTTGTTTGGTATTACGATTTTGTCCTTTGCGATTATGAAAGCAGCACCAGGCGATCCGATGTCACTCATGATGGACCCGACCATTAGTGCCGCAGACCGGGAAGCCTTTATTGATAAGTACGGCTTGAACGATCCTGAATATGTGCAATATATGAAATGGCTCGGTAATATGCTTCAAGGTGACTTTGGCACATCCATTGTAAAAAAAGGAACGCCCGTGTCGGATTTGATTTTTGCCCGGCTGCCAAATACCCTCATCCTCATGATCTTTTCTACATTAGTTGCCCTGATCATTGCCATCCCATTTGGTGTTCTTTCAGCAAAACGTCCGTATACAAAACTTGACTATGGTATTACGGTTACATCATTTATCGGACTGGCTATTCCGAATTTTTGGTTTGGTTTGATCCTTATTATGGTGTTATCAGTGAATTTAGGATGGTTTCCGACCGGGGGTGTCTCTACCTTAAATGCAGATTTTAATCTATTTGACCGGCTTCATCATATTATTTTACCGGCCTTTGTTTTAGCAACGGCTGATATGGCCGGCCTTACACGTTATACAAGGTCAAGTATGCTCGATGTGATGCGGCAGGATTACATTCGCACGGCGCGAGCGAAAGGTTTTAGAGAGAACAAAGTCATCTTCAAACATGGATTGAGAAACGGTCTGATGCCTGTTATTACGATCTTTGGACTCATGATTCCATCCTTTATTGGCGGCGCAGTCGTGGTGGAACAAATCTTCACATGGCCAGGGCTTGGGAAACTGTTTATCGATTCTGCTTTTTCAAGAGATTATCCCGTCATTATGGCGATGACTGTTATCTCTGCTGTGCTCGTGGTCGTTGGAAACTTAATAGCGGATATTCTTTATGCGATCGTTGATCCGCGTATTGAATATTAGAAGGGAGCTGAAGCACAATTGGCACAACCTAATATGGGAACACCTCCAGTTGATCTCAAATTAAAAGAAGGCCTTCCGTCAAAACCAGAGACGATGCTTCGTTTATTTTGCGAGAAATTTTTCAAAAATAAATTGGCGGTTGCCGGCTCCGCTATTTTATTGGTCATTATCTTTTCCGCTATTTTCGCCCCGGTGATCGCACCTTACGCACCGGAACAGCAAGACTTATTGAAACGGCTACAGCCTCCAAGTGCAGAGCATTTTATGGGAACCGACAAGTTTGGTCGAGATATTTTTTCAAGGGTGCTATACGGAGCGAGGGTGTCTCTATTAGTTGGCTTTGTCTCAGTAGTCGGAGCCATCACCATTGGTACCGTCATTGGGGCGGTAGCGGGATACTTTAAAGGTTTTGTTGATTCTGTGCTCATGAGAATGGTGGATGTCGTATTGTCTATTCCAGATATTTTTCTCTTGATCACGCTAGTGACAATTTTTAAACCGGGTATTGATAAATTGATTTTAATCTTTGCGCTGACTGGCTGGACAACAACCGCCAGGCTGATCCGCAGTGAATTCTTGTCACTTCGCACCAGAGAATTCGTACTCGCAGCAAGAACGATCGGAACGAAAAACCATGTCATCATCTTTTCGCATATTTTACCAAACTGTATCGGCCCTATCATTGTGTCTGCTACATTGAAAGTCGGTTCTGTTATTTTAGCTGAGTCGACACTTAGCTATCTAGGGTTCGGCATCCAGCCTCCAACGGCGAGCTGGGGAAACATGCTTCAAGATGCACAAAATTTCTCCATAATGGTGCAAGCATGGTGGTATCCACTGTTCCCAGGTTTACTGATTCTACTGACCGTTTTATGCTTTAACTTCTTAGGTGATGGACTGAGAGATGCCCTTGATCCTAAAAAGCTAAAATAAGGTTCTGCTTATAGAGGATCGTGAGAGGACTCTGCGAGACGTCCTCCTTTTCCCAGGAAATAAAGCCGTCCTTCCGTCAGGGCGAAGTTTTAATAAAGTTGGAATAATTTCTCTATCCCTTGCCCATACTGTGGACAACAGTTTTTAAAAAGTGAGGGATTGGTTATGTTATTTCTTCATGACGTATGGGTGAATTGGTTTGAAGGGGAAGAGAATGGCTATAATGTGTGCCATTTTCATGAGTGGCGCAAGGAGGACAGCGTGGAGCTGTTAGATCAAGTACCTTTACTCAAGGTGCAGAGTCCTTTGTTTGATTACATAGAGAATGATCTATCAGAGCTGCCGAAGACGCTGCTAGAGTCTGTATTTGAGAAATCATATATTCGAAAAAATCATGAACGCCGTAAATTAGAGTATTGCTTTGTGGTCACGGACGGGATTAGAATCATTGCTGTGGATACGATTGGTTATTCCATCCCTGTGAGAAAGAGCCGATTGATTCCAAGACAGGAGCAATTGGTGTATGAAATGGTGAAAGATGTGAAGGCAGAGGAGTATGAATTCACAACAGATAGCCTTGAATCGACGAAAGAATATCACATCCTATCATTACCACCGCAGCATATCAGCGGATTAACGAGAAAAGAAAGACAGCTGAAGCAGCTGATGTTTATGGCGTTAGATCAACTAAAGGGGCTTCAAAACCGGGCAGAAATTGCCTATTGGTATACAGAATGGAATCCGCGCATGTACAACCAGATCAAACGAATGTCTTTCGAGGAAATTTGGAACATGCTTTATAACGAAACCATTGATGGATGGTCAGAAAACCATTTAGCCTTTTGTGAAAAAATGATTAAAGGACAGCCATTTTTTGAAAAACTTTGGGAAATGGAAAACGAATCGAAAGTCAATTAGAAAAAGCTTGCAGCTGAATATGCTGCAAGCTTGTTTTATTTGCGTTTCCGGCCAAGACCCATCGCATTCTCCATTTTTTTCAGCATTTTGTTTGCCGTACGGTTCGCTTTTTCAGCACCTTCATCTAAAATGCGGTCAAGCTCTTCTGATTCAATGAGTTCATAATAGCGATCTTGAATCGGTTTTAATGCATCCACAACAACGTTCGCAAGATCTCCCTTAAATTCACCATAACCTTTGCCTTCGTATTTTTGTTCAAGCTCTGCAATCGATACGTTCCCTAATACAGAATAAATCGTCAGCAAGTTGGCAATTCCAGGTTTGTTTTCTTTGTCATATTTGACGATGCCTTCTGAATCAGTCACAGCACTTTTGATTTTCTTTTCAAGCTGCTTTGGCTCATCTAATAAGGTAATGAAGGATTTTTGGTTCGGATCAGATTTGCTCATCTTTTTCGTTGGGTCAGTTAAAGACATAATCCGAGCGCCTTCTTTTGGAATTTTGACTTCAGGTACAGTGAAGATGTCATTGTACTTTCGGTTAAAGCGTTCAGCAAGCGTTCTCGTTAATTCAAGATGCTGCTTTTGATCTTCTCCTACAGGAACTAAGTCCGTACCGTATAACAAAATATCGCCAGCCATTAATGGCGGATACGTTAATAGTCCTGAAACGACTGCTTCCTTACCAGCAGATTTGTCCTTAAATTGAGTCATTCTTTCTAATTCCCCAATATAAGCGACACATTGCAGCATCCATCCTGCCTGGGCGTGGGCAGGTACCTCTGATTGGATAAACAATGTTGCCTTCTCTGGATCAAGCCCCACTGCCAAATAAAGAGCGGCTAAGCTTCTAATATTTTGTCGAAGGGCTAAACGATCCTGACTCACCGTAATGGCATGCTGATCGACCACACAAAAGTAGCCGTTGTAATCATGCTGAAGATCGACAAATTGCTTCATCGCTCCAATGTAGTTCCCCAATGTCACAGAACCGCTAGGCTGAATGCCTGAGAAAATCGTCTTTTTTGTCATACTAAAACCTCTTTTCTTCAATATAAAAAGGCCCACCCATCACTTTTCAACAGAAAAGGGACGAATGAACCGTGGTACCACCCTTGTTATTTCAATCCGAAATCACTCAAGACGTTGATATCGGAGACTGCTCCGTCTAAGCCTACTGACTCTGTCAAGTGTTCGGTTAGCTGCTCCAAAGCCCATTCCATACATGCCATTATCTGCTTGCACCAACCGCAGACTCTCTGTAAATGGTGAATATATGTACTCTTCTTTTTCATCGCAAAAATGTAATTTCATTCATTATAAATAAGCAAAAATCAAAAGTCAAAACCTACATATAATAAATCAAGAGCAATATTAACATTTCAATGAGTAAACTCAAACCTAATGTTCTTAAGGTTGAAAAGTTACTTTGAAAAGATGATGATAAATGTTTGTTTAAACTGTCATCAACATGGTCCTTTTGCTTATTTAAAGAATCAAACACCTTTCGGAAGCTGTAAGATATTTGATCAAAAAATCCACTTTTTAAAGTGATGAACGATAACCACACTAGCAAAGTGCCAGAAGCTAAATAAAATGTGATGTTAATCATGCTTAAGAAAGATATGTGCCCATAAAAGAGGAAGCTTAAAATGAAAACAAGGCCATTAGAACTAAGTAAAAGAATAAAAAATCTAATAACAATCACTCCTGCGCATTAAAACTTTACTGTACTAAAATAGCAATAAAAACATTTAATTCAAGACTTTCACTATATAAGAAAAACGAAACAAGGAACGAAGCTGTTGTTTTAATCAATTTCTTGATATCAGTTTACAATGAATCATGAAGATTGCCAATTGTATAGACAGGATTACCTCTGATTAGGTATTTAAGATCACAAAATCTCAGAAAAATAACCAAATTATTTCAATTTTTTAATAAAAATATTAAAAAACAGTGGAAATATGAAAATTTTCTTAAAAAAATGAATGCACAATTACTTATTTGCTAGTATAATAGTTCCTGTAGTTCATTTATGAAGGGGAGGTCAACAACTAGATGAAAAAGTCTAAATTTTCACTGCTTTTAGTTTTTTTATTGGTGCTGACTATTTTTGTATCTGCATGTTCAGGTAAACAAAGTAGCGACAAGGGCACTGCATCCAAAGATTCAAAACAAGAGGCTACAATTTTAGAATCACAGGAAATGCCTGCAATGGATACAATCCAAGCGAGTGATACAATCAGTTTTACGACTATGAATAACGTGTTTGAAGGTTTGTATCGTTTCAACGATAAAGAAGAATTAGTGCCTGGTATGGCTGATGGGGAACCAGTTGCTAACAAAGATAAAACAGTTTACAACATCAAAATTAAAGATGCAAAATGGTCTAATGGTGACCCAGTTAAAGCTCAAGACTTCGTATATGCATGGCAACGTGCTTTAGATCCAGAACAAAAGTCTGAGTATGGCCCATATATGATGGTTGGTAAAATTAAGAATGCTGATAAAGTATACAACAAAAAAGCAAAGCCTGAGGAACTAGGAATTAAAGCTGTAAGCGATAAAGAACTGCAAATTACACTTGAAAAACCAATTCCTTACTTCCAATCTCTGCTTTCATTCCCAACATTCTACCCAGTGAATGAAAAGTTCGTTAAAGAACAAGGTGACAAATATGCGAAGACTGCAAAGAACCTTGTATACAACGGACCATTTGAACTTTCTTCTTGGGATGGCCCACAAGCAACTACTTGGGAATACAAAAAGAATGAAGAATATTGGGACAAAAAGAACGTCTCTATGACAAAACTTACTTTTAAAGTATCTAAAGATCCACAAGCAGCTGTTAACGCATTTGAAGCGGGAGAAGCTGATATTACACCTAAATTATCAACACCTGCCATCATCTCTCAATACGAAGGTGATAAGCGGATGAAAAGATTACTAGAACCTACTGTGTTCTGGTTGAAAATGAACCAAGGAAATAAATCTTTAAAGAATGAAAACGTTCGTCGCGCAATTGCAACGGCAATTGATAAAGAAGCGTTTGTAAATGATGTGTTGCAGAATGGTTCAGTTGCTGCATACTATCAAATTCCAAAAGATTTCGTACATGATGAAAGCGGAAAAGACTTCCGTGATGGAATGCCTAAATACTTAGAAACTAATAAAGATGAAGCGAAAAAGCTTTTTGAAAAAGGGTTGAAAGAATTAGGAACGTCTAAAGTAACGCTTAATTACTTAGGTGATGATTCTGAGACAGCTAAAACAATCGGTGCTTTCATTAAAGATCAGCTCGAGAAAACTTTACCTGGCTTAGATATCAATATTCAAAGTGTTCCTTTCGCTACTCGTATTGATCGTGATAAGAAAGAGGATTACGATCTTCAGATGGCTGGATGGGGTCCAGATTACCTTGATCCGATCACGTTCTCTGACTTGTTCATCACAGGTGGCGGAAACAACCACATGGGTTACTCAGATAAAAAATATGATCAGTTGTTAAAAGATGCATCTGGCAAATTAGCTGCAAAACCTGAAGAACGCTGGAAAGCTTTACAAGAAGCTGAAAAAGTATTATTACAAGATGACGCAGCACTTTCACCAATTTATCAGAGAGCAACTAACTATCTGATTAATAACAAAGTAAAAGGATTTGTCATTCACAAAGTTGGACCTGAATTCAGCTACAAATGGATGAAAATTGAAGGATAATTAACAATCTTATAGAAAAGAGAGTGTATTCTCTGAATATACTCTCTTTTTCACTGAGAGAAATATGTCGAAATATACAGAAAAGTCAGTTTTATCAGGAGGTGCAAGTATGCTGAAATACTTAATTAGACGGGTTGCCTACATGGTTGTTACCCTCTTCATCATTGTTTCAATCACTTTTTTCTTAATGAAACTTATTCCGGGTTCTCCTTTTGTTAATGCGCAAAAGTTGTCAGAAGCTCAACAAGCTGTACTTAATGCAAAATATGGACTAGATCAGCCAATTCCTGTTCAATATTTTCATTACATGATTAATACATTCACTGGGGATTTAGGTGTTTCATTCCAATTCAACAATACCTCCGTAACAGAACTTCTTTCATATCGAGTAGGACCATCTGCTGTCCTAGGCCTTCAAGCGATTATTTTAGGAACGATTGTTGGTATCTTTTTGGGAGTAGTTGGAGCTTTAAGACAGAACACATGGGTGGATTACTCTGCTACTTTCTTGGCAGTTATCGGTAAATCAATTCCGAGTTTTGTATTCGCTGGATTACTTCAGTACTATATTGCGGTGAAATTGGGGTTATTACCAACTCAATTTTGGAATGGGTTTGAATATACAATTTTACCTACTATAGCGTTAGCAATGTTCCCTATCTCCATTTGTGCTCGTTTTATGAGAACAGAAATGGTTGAAGTACTTGAGACAGATTACATTTTACTTGCAAAAGCAAAAGGAGCAGGCTATTTTGAGATCGCATTTAAACATGCAATGAGAAATGCTTTAATACCTGTTGTCACAGTACTTGGTCCATTGACTGTTAGTTTAATGACGGGATCACTAGTAATAGAAAAAATCTTCTCAATTCCTGGAATTGGTGAGCAGTTTGTTAAAGCCATTACAGTAAACGACTACCCAGTCATCATGGGTACAACTATCTTATTTGCCGTTCTTTTTGTAGTGGTTGTATTTATTGTCGATATTCTATATGGAATTATCGATCCTAGAATTCGTGTAGCGGGAGGTAACAAATAATGAAACAGCAAGAAGAAAATATTGATAAAAGTCTGTTTGAACCCGCTGGTGTTGATACATTATCTGCTGAAAAAATTGAAAAACCAAGTCTAAATTATTGGCAAGATGCATGGCTTAGAATTAAAAAGAATAAAGCCGCTGTTGTTAGTATGGTGATTTTATTTTTAATTGTATTCATGGCGCTCGTTGGACCATTAATTAGTGGCAAAGACTTTAGTACTCAAACAACGTCTGAAGCGAACTTACCGCCGCGAATCCAAGGGTTAGAGCATGTTAGTTTCTTACCTTTTACTGGTGAAAGAACATTAAAAAATGGTGATGTGGTCAATCCATATGAACAAAAAGGGATTGAACATTACTACTGGTTCGGTACCGATAATCTTGGGAGAGATCTATTTACACGTGTGTGGAAAGGAACTCAAATCTCACTGCTTATTGCTGTTGTTGCAGCTGTGATCGATTTAATTATTGGTGTTGCCTACGGCGCTATTTCTGGTTATTTCGGTGGGAAAATTGATAATGCGATGCAGCGTATTTTGGAAGTTCTAATGGGGATTCCAAACTTAATCGTTGTCATATTAATGATTCTCGTCTTAAAACCAGGGATTATTCCAATTATTATTGCACTAAGTATTACCGGGTGGATCAGTATGGCTAGGGTCGTGCGTGCTCAAGTCATGAAGCTGAAAGAACAGGAATATGTACTAGCCGCTAGAACTTTGGGATTAAGTAACTTTAAAATTATCTTTAAGCACATGTTGCCAAACTTAACAGGTGTGATGATTATTAATACAATGTTCACTATTCCTAGTGCGATCTTCTTTGAAGCTTTCTTAAGCTTTATTGGATTAGGTCTGCAAGAGCCGCAAGCTTCACTAGGGACATTAATTGAAGATGGGTTTAAATCAATGATCGCTTTCCCATATCAGATGGTTTATCCAGCAATTATCATTAGTGTTATCATGATCGTCTTTAACCTTGTTGCCGACGGTGTGAGAGATGCACTTGATCCAAAAATGAAAGATTAGTACGGGGCGGTGATGTTGATGAATAAACAAGAAACGATTTTAAAAGTAAATGACTTAAATATTTCATTCCACACATTTGCTGGCGAAGTTAAGGCAATTCGAGGTGTGAATTTTGAATTGAAAAAAGGTGAGACGCTTGCCATTGTTGGAGAATCAGGCTCTGGTAAATCGGTAACTTCTAAATCAATCATGGGTCTGCTTCCTAAATCTAACTCCGAAGTGAAAAAAGGAGAGATTTTGTTTCAAGGTAAAAACCTAACAAAACTTTCTGACAAACAGATGCAGAAAATAAGAGGGAAAGATATTGCCATGGTCTTTCAAGATCCAATGACATCTTTGAATCCGACTATGACAATTGGTAAGCAAATTATAGAACCCATCTTAAAACATCAAAATGCAAGTAAAGAAGAAGCTAAAAAAAGAGCACTTGAGCTTTTGAGTCTTGTAGGTATTCCGAAACCAGAACAGAGGTTCAAGCAATACCCTCATCAATTTTCTGGTGGGATGCGACAAAGGGTTGTCGTTGCAATAGCTCTTGCTTGTAATCCGAAAATTTTAATTGCAGATGAGCCAACTACTGCTTTAGATGTAACCATTCAAGCCCAAATCTTAGAACTGATGAAAGATCTTCAAAAGAAGATTGAAACATCTATCATCTTTATCACACATGATTTAGGGGTCGTTGCGAATGTAGCAGATCGTGTAGCGGTAATGTATGGTGGTCAAATTGTTGAAATTGGCACCGTAGATGAGATCTTCTATAACCCAAAACATCCATATACTTGGGGATTACTGAGCTCTATGCCAAGTCTTGATGCAAAAGAGGAGAAATTGTTTGCCATTCCAGGCACGCCGCCTGATTTGTTGAATCCTCCAAAAGGAGACCCATTTGCGGCTAGAAATCAATTTGCAATGAAAATTGATTTTGAACAGCAGCCGCCTTTATATCAAGTATCAGAAACTCATTTTGCAGCTACATGGCTTTTACATCCTAACGCACCAAAAGTAGAACCTCCTGAATCAATTAAGCAAAGAATGCGACAATTTAATGCGCAAAAAGGGGGGGATCACATTGAGTGAAAAAGATGTTATTTTACAAGTGAAAAATCTTAAGCAATATTTTAATGTGGGTAAACCTAATGAAGTAAAAGCTGTTGATGATGTCAGCTTTGACATTTATAGAGGTGAAACATTGGGCCTTGTAGGTGAATCTGGTTGCGGGAAATCCACTACTGGTAGAACCATCATTCGTCTATACAATGCAACAGGTGGCGAAGTTATTTTTAACGGGCAGAATGTGCATGATAAAAAATCAACAACAGATCTTAAACAATTTAACCGAAAAATGCAAATGATCTTTCAGGATCCATATGCCTCCCTCAATCCACGAATGAAAGTTGTGGATATTATTGCAGAGGGTATCGATATTCATGGTCTTGCAAAATCAGCACAAGCACGTAAAGAGCGTGTATATCAATTGCTTGAAACGGTTGGCTTGAATAAAGAGCATGCGAATAGATACCCGCATGAATTTTCAGGCGGTCAAAGGCAGCGTATTGGGATTGCTCGTGCGTTAGCTGTTGAGCCGGATTTCATCATTGCCGATGAGCCAATCTCTGCACTAGATGTGTCGATCCAAGCGCAGGTCGTCAACTTAATGAAAGAACTGCAAGAAGAAAAGGGCTTAACGTATTTATTCATTGCCCATGACCTTTCCATGGTGAAATATATCAGCGATCGTATCGGCGTGATGTATTTTGGGAAATTGGTTGAGCTGGCACCAGCGAATGAATTATATGAAAACCCGCTTCACCCATATACAAAATCATTACTATCTGCGATTCCGCTTCCAGATCCTGATTATGAGCGTAACCGCAAACGGATTAAATACGATCCATCTGTTCATAAAGGAACAAATACGGAATTTCGTGAAGTGAAGCCAGGTCACTTTGTCAGCTGTACTGAGGAAGAATTCAAAGAGATCAAAGCAAAACAATAAGAACAGAGAAGAAGCACTGCGATATCAGTGCTTCTTTTTTTATTTTACAAAAAAACAAGTTGATGGTAATTTTTATGTAAAATGAGTAAACCAGGAGGAAATCAAATGTTGTTATGGAAGACGTTTCGCTATTCATGTCTTCACTTTTTTATCGTCACGATGCTTTTTTCAATATCTTTTTTAACGGAACCAAACGGAGGAAAGTGGATGATCGCATTTTTAGTGCTCATTTGCATCATTTCGTTTTCGGTTGAATTTGCTGTGTATCGGCGCACGAATAAACAGAAGGAAGAAGTCCGGCGTATGAAGTACCTTTATTTCATCATGTTTCAGATCGCCATGACACTTCTTTTGTTTGCTTGCTTTCAAATGCTCATGAATCGTTCGATATAAAACTTTTTTGCTTTCTCTTGAAAAAAAGTGAAACCACCAATGGCATTGCTGCGTCTTACTAGTACAGGCGTTTAAATAGCAGGAAATCGGGAATAGATAAGGAAGTGGTTCTTAACTACATCATAAGGAGCGGATCCATGAATTGGTATGAAAAGCTCAGTGAATACTTCCCGATAGAAGAAATGAAGTCAAAAGAGCATATGGAAGCTTTATTAAAGGAAAGAAGTGATATTTATCATAAAGAAGAAGGGCCTCATCATGTGATGATGTACGCTGAATTTGATTCTTTCATCTTTATTGATTATTTATTTGTTTCCAAGGATGCAAGAGGTGAAGGCCTCGGCTCAAAGCTCATTCATAAGCTGAAGGAAAAAAGAAAACCGATCTTGCTTGAGGTCGAGCCTGTAGATGAAGATGATGCAGATACTGCAAAACGCCTAAAGTTTTATCAGAGAGAGCACTTCAAGCATGCTGAATCAATTGGTTATAAACGCAGGTCACTTGCAACAAATGAAGTGAACCGCATGGAAATTCTTTATTGGTCGCCTCGTACAGATAATGAGGAAGAAATGATGGAGGCCATGAGAAAGACGTACGAAGGAATCCATACGTATAAAGACGAAGAATGGTATGGACAATCGTATGAGGATGTTGATGATGTGCTGAAGCTCGTTGAAAATAGAAAACAAAAAAATATTTTCGATCATCTCGACTAAATGAGAATGTTCAGACTTCAAACATCTGCACAAAAAGAATGAAATTGTCTAGTTTTTGTCACAAAAATTGCAAGAAAATCTGTTCACACTTACTTTTTTATAGTATAATCACTATAAAGATTACTTATTTAGAACAATTTTAATTTAAGAATACAGATCAATATTCATTCTACAAATTGAGGAGTGAAGATTTATGGTAACATTATACACATCACCAAGCTGTACATCATGTAGAAAAGCAAGAGCGTGGTTAGAAGAGCACAATATTCCATACCAAGAGAGAAATATCTTTTCTGAGCCTCTTTCAATCGATGAAATCAAAGAGATTCTTCGTATGACGGAAGATGGTACAGATGAAATTATCTCAACACGTTCTAAAGTATTCCAAAAACTAAATGTAAATGTTGAGACAATGCCGCTTCAACAATTGTATAAACTAATCAATGAGCACCCTGGTCTTCTAAGACGTCCAATTATTTTGGATGAAAAAAGACTGCAAGTTGGGTACAACGAAGATGAAATTAGACGTTTCCTTCCTAGAACGGTTCGTACATTCCAACTTCGAGAAGCTCAGCGACTTGCTAACTAATAGACAACACGAAAAGCTGCCGATCATTTGGCAGCTTTTTTTATTTATTTTCAGCCGTTTGTTCGTAAAAGAGACTGGCTAAAATAACGGTTGCGACGGTTAAAAAAGGAAGCAACAATTCAAGTGTTGTATGCTGCGCCATAAATTCATTCAGTTTTACATCACGGACAATCATTTCTCCGCCAGTAAAAGCTAAAAGGGCACTCCCTCCGTATAAAAGAATCGGAAACTTGGTTAGTGCTGCATGAATCAGCTTACTCCCCCAAATAATAATCGGAACTGAAATCATTAAGCCAAAGGCAGTGAGCACCATGTTCCCTTTAGCTGCCCCTGCAACAGCAATCACATTATCAAGTGACATAAAAAGATCTGCAATCACGATGGTCTGAACAGCACGCCAAAGCGAGCCGCTGCTTTTAATCCGAATGGATTCTTTCTTTTGTTCAATTAACAAATTGTATCCTATATAAAGGAGAAAGAGACCGCCGATAAATTGCAAATAGGGGATGGTCAATAAATAAACGGCAGCACCAGTCATGGTAATTCTCATCAGCACTGCCAAAAGTGTGCCGATCCATATGGCTTTGTTTCGTTTTTCATTTGATAAGCTTCGACTGGCCATCGCAATGATTAATGCATTATCTCCGCCTAATATGAGGTCTATGCCAATAATCATCAGTAAGGATACGATCCACTCTGTTTCCATCCAGTTCACCTCATTTCACTAAAATAGCTCGTACAACCAATATATGAAGACAATTCAAATATATGTTTCTGCAAGTTTTCTCTGCAAAAAATGCGTTTTTATTTCTTTTATTCATGTTTTATCATAAAATAGACAGTACACAGCAATACCTCATTTCTTTAAATGGTTAACATGTAGACGGAACGGGTAAAGTGTAGTAAAGTACTATTAATTGGGAGCTTGTATGTCCCTTCAACATCTTATATAGAAGGGAAGGTTGGCAAAATGGAAATCGAAAGAATAAATGAACATACAGTCAAATTTTATATTTCCTACGGTGATATTGAAGATCGCGGTTTTGACCGTGAAGAGATTTGGTATAATCGTGAGCGCAGTGAAGAGCTGTTCTGGGAAGTGATGGACGAAGTGCACGAAGAAGAAGAATTTGCAGTAGAGGGACCACTTTGGATTCAAGTACAGGCACTTGATAAAGGTCTTGAAATTGTCGTGACAAAAGCCCAACTTTCTAAAGATGGACAAAAGCTCGAATTGCCGATTCCAGAAGATAAAAAAGATCAAACAGATGAAGAAAGTTTAGATGCTCTGCTTGATGATTTTCATAAAGAAGAGCAAGATCAAGAAGATCATAATGAGAAGGACAAAAAACTTCAACTTCAGTTCGTATTGAAAATGGATGACTTTGAAGATTTGATTGCACTTTCTCAATTAAATATGCAGGATTTTACGACAAGTTTATATTCGTTTGAAAACCGTTATTATCTATATGTTGACTTCCACGAGGATTTGTCAGATGAGCAGGTGGAGAATAAGCTTAGTATTCTGCTTGAATATGCTCATGAATCAGTGGTCAGCATCTACAGACTGCAAGAATACGGTCAGCTGATTGTCAAAGAGAATGCGCTTGAAACGATTCAACAGCACTTCTCGTAACAACCAAAAGTCGATTTCTATAGAGGAATCGACTTTTTTATCTGAATGAAAAAGTAAACAAAGTGATCGGCAAGGAGAAAATGAAATGAGAAATGTAGTCAAAGTTCTATTTTTTCTTATCATTACGATAGGTGCTTATTTGATTATCCAAATTTTTGCCGGTGATCTAGCGGTAAGTGTATTAAGTTCCGTCAGTGTTCTATTCACTTTATCGATTATTTTCATCGGGTTTGTCATTTTCTTAGAAAACAGAAACCCCTCTCAAACGATTACGTGGCTTGTGCTGCTTGGGAGCTTTCCGCTTTTCGGGTTTTTGTTTTATATTTTCTTTGGACGCAATATTAAAAAGCGCAGACTTTTTGAAAAGAAAGCGGTACTAGACGAACAGCTTGTCCAGGAAGATGAACGTATCCACAGAGAAGCGATTGAAAAAATGACTCATATGGGTGACCATCAGCAGCTCTTATTTAAGCTGGCCCACAGACTTGGACATACCCCTATTACGTATCGCACATCCTCTAAAGTTCTGACCAATGGAGAAGAAACGTTCTCTCATATTTTTGAAGAGATCAAAAAAGCAACACATCACATTCATCTAGAATATTATATTCTCCGTCATGATGATCTGGGACAAGAATTAAAGGACATTTTAATCGAGAAAGCAAAAAGTGGTGTGATTGTCCGCTTTTTATATGATGATGTAGGCAGCCTAAAACTCTCCCGTCAATATATTGCTGACTTAGAAAAGGCTGGCGTGCAGATCGTTCCGTTTTTACCAGTGAGACTGCCCTTATTAAATAATAAAATCAATTTCCGAAATCACCGGAAAATCGTGGTGATTGATGGAGAAGTAGGATTTGTCGGAGGACTTAACATTGGGGACGAATATATGGGTAGAAGCAGACAATATGGATTTTGGCGTGATACCCACCTGATGATTAAAGGTGAGGCCGTTCGTGATTTGCAGCAGATTTTTATGCAGGATTGGTATTACATGACCAACGAAAGGTGCTCGGGTGTGGATTATTTTAAAGATTTCAGCCATATGGAGAGTCGAGCAGAAGGCGTACAAATGATTGCGGGTGGTCCTGATAAACAGTGGGAAGTCATTAAAAATCTTTTTTTCTCCATGATTATCTCCGCCAAAAAATCAATTTGGATTGCTTCACCATATTTTGTACCTGATGATGATATTTTGTCCGCACTGAAAATTGCTGCGTTGAGCGGAGTCGATGTGCGAATCATTGCGCCGAAAAATCCAGATAAACGCATCGTATTTCATGCGTCCCGTTCATACTTCCCCGAACTTTTAGAAGCAGGTGCGAAGGTATACGAATATGATCAAGGCTTTATGCATAGCAAGTTTATCATTGTGGATAGTGAGCTAGCATCAATTGGTACAGCAAATATGGATATGAGAAGTTTTCATCTGAACTTTGAAGTGAATGCTTTCCTCTATAAAACAAAAAGCACAGAGAAGCTGGTCAACGATTTCTTAGGTGATTTAGAGCAGTCACATGAAATTGTTCCAGAAGAATTTGCGAAGAGACCTTTGAGGGTGAGGCTGTTTGAATCAACAGCAAGATTATTATCACCACTTTTATAAAAATTGTATTTCCCCCTTTTCTAAAAGGGGGATTTTTGATTTTACTAAGGGAAAGCAGGTTGAAATCGTGTTTTGACACGTTAAAAGTTCATTTTCCATATTCGCTTTCTTGTGAGAGAAAAAGCTATAATACGGTCATCAAAGAGCAAGGGGCGAAATATATGAATGCAGCGATCATGGAGAATGGCAAGCTGGTTCGCATCACACAACATCTGACTAAAAGGCGGCTAGAGCATGTAAGAGCTACGTGCAAATTTTACTGTCCTGAATGTAGGCAGGAGGTTCTATTAAAGCTAGGTGAGCATCGTGTCCATCATTTTGCACATAAACAGCTCTCGGCATGTCCATTAGCGTCCACCGGTGAAACAGCTTATCATCAGGCAGGGAAAATGGCTCTTAAGGATTGGCTCACGCAGCTTGGATATGAGCCGTTACTAGAGAAATATGTTTCAAACATTCAGCAGCGCCCTGATGTGACCGTTGCTATCGAAAATAAAAGCTATGCCATCGAATTTCAATGTGCAAATATTTCGTGGAAAGAGCTACATAAACGAACGGAAGGTCTCCAAGCTGCGGGGCTCTATCCTATATGGATCATAGGGGCGAATCGTTTAAAACGAATGGCTGGCCAGCTCTTTTCATTCTCCTCCATTCATTGGGGAATTTTAAGGCAGTCAAAGAATAGGAGACTCATTTTTTATTGTCCGATCCAAAATAGATTCATCCACCTGGATCAACTTCTCGTGTTTCAGCCAACGAAAATATGTGCCTCAATGACCGTTAGACCGCCTTCAGCTTATCGCCAACTACCAGCACTCTTATCTGTTTCCTCGAGCAATCATCAATTGTATAAAGAGTGGCTCAAGTGTATTCGGCAATTTAGGGAGCGGCCACCCCGCATTTTAGCAAATGAAAGCAAGCGTTTAAGAACCATTTTTTATGAGCATCATCAAACAGCATGGCCATTTCTACCGACAGAATTATTTATCCCCCTGACAGAAGCATATATCTTTTCAAGCCCTGTTTATGTGTGGCAAGGATGTCTTTATGATTGGATGGTTAGAAAGGGAAAAGAACAAGTGACCATTCATCTACTTTTAAAAGAAATTAAGCGATGTGTCCAGAATAAAGAAGTGAAGCTCCGATATACCAATGTCACAATAGAAGAAATCAAAGGGGTGATCATTTCATATGTACGGGCGCTTGTGAATCTAGGGTTTTTATACATGACGAAAGAGGGTAATTATCAAGTAACGTCGAATCAAAAGCCTATACAAACAGCAGATGAAGCGATAAAACGAGATGCTTTCTTATTTCATTAGCATGTTTCATGCCCACTTTGATCATGATAAGAAAAAGGTGGTGCTGCTATTGAATAGAAAGAAACGCTTTTTTCTCATTTTTTTAGTTTGTTTGGTATTTATTTCTGCATATGATTTGACAAATATAGTTCAAAACAAAGAAGATAAATACAACACCAATTTCTTTCACTTTCCGAAAGGTTGGTTCAACACAACTCATGCAAGGGGGATTCATATGACTTCACAAAATAACAACAATCATTTACCAGACAGAAGCGAAGTAAAAGAAGAAAACAAATGGCGCCTTGAAGATATTTTTGAAAGTGTCGATTCTTGGAATAAGGAATTCGAAGCTGTAAAAAAAGAAATTCCGAAGCTCGCCCAATTTAAAGGCAAGCTGGCCCATTCTGCTGATGTCTTGTATGAAGCCCTAACATTTCAGGATCAACTTTCTGAAAAGCTTGGCAAGCTTTATACATATGCGCACATGAAATACGATGAAGATACAACAAATTCATCATTTCAGGCTTTAAATGATAAAGCATCCAATTTATTTACACAGCTGTCTAGTACATCTGCCTATATTGTTCCGGAGATTTTATCTATTCAAGAAGATAAGCTGCAGCAATTTATTTTGGAAAAAGAAGAATTAAAACTTTATTCTCACGCTCTCGAAGAAATTAACAAAGAGCGTCCGCATATTTTAAGTGAGGAGCAAGAAGCTTTATTAGCTGAAGCCTCTGAACCTTTATCAACATCATCCACTACGTTTAGTATGTTTAATAATGCAGATATTTCGTTCCCTTCTGTTAAGGATGAAAATGGAGAAGAAAAGAAAATTACTCATGGCAACTTCATTACCTTTTTAAACAGTGATGATCGTGAAGTGAGAAAAAATGCTTTTAAAGCCGTTTATAAAACGTATGATCAATATAAGAATACTTTGGCGTCTACACTCAGCGGCTCGATTAAAAAGGATAATTTTTATGCGAAAGTACGTCATTACAAATCTGCAAGAGAAGCAGCGTTATCACGCAACAGTATTCCTGAAGAAGTGTATGACAATCTAATTGATACAGTTCATCAATATTTACCGTTATTACACCGCTACATTGAATTGCGTAAAAAGGTATTAAAGCTTGATGAAGTGCACAATTATGACTTGTATACACCATTAGTAAAAGATGCTGGCATGAAGCTGACCTATGATGAAGCAAAGGATTATATGCTGAAAGGATTAGCGCCATTAGGAGAAGAATATGTTTCGGTATTAAAAGAGGGACTCGAAAATCGCTGGGTAGACGTTTATGAGAATAAAGGGAAACGAAGCGGCGCGTATTCTTCTGGAAGCTATGGTACGAATCCTTATATCTTAATGAACTGGCAAAATAATATTGATAATTTATTTACACTGGCTCATGAATTTGGTCATTCTGTTCATAGCTACTATACAAGAAAGCATCAGCCATATCCGTACGGAAACTACAGCATTTTTGTAGCGGAAGTAGCTTCTACAACAAATGAAGCATTACTAGGTGAATACTTACTGAATCATTTAGAGGACAAAAAGCAGCGCTTGTATGTGCTCAATCATTTGTTAGAAGGATTTAGAGGGACGGTATTCAGACAAACGATGTTTGCAGAGTTCGAGCACCTGATTCATGTGAAAGCGCAAGAAGGGGAGGCATTAACGCCAGAGTTTATGACGAACCTGTATTACGACCTGAATAAGAAGTATTTTGGCGAAGGTATGGTTGTGGATAAGGAAATCGGATTAGAATGGACGCGAATTCCGCATTTCTATTACAACTATTATGTGTATCAATATGCGACAGGCTATAGTGCGGCTCAGGCATTAAGTAAACAAATTTTAGAAGAAGGGAAACCTGCGGTGGAGCGCTATACAGACTTCCTTAAAGCAGGAAGCTCTGACTATCCAATCAACGTGCTGAAAAAAGCTGGTGTAGATATGGCATCGAAAGAGCCAATTGAGGCAGCATGTCAATTGTTTGAAGAAAAATTAAAGGAAATGGAAGAGCTCATCTCAAAGACTGGTGAGTAACGAGAAGACTTCTGTCAGATGTGTGAGTGCAAACTCACCTTTTGGCAGGAGTTTTTTCTTGAAATAAAAAGACCAGATTGTTGACAAAGGGCTAAAATGAACTTGATTTTAGCCCTTTGACTTCTTTTTAGCGTGATAGAAAACCTTTGCAGGCTAGAAAGGCCGAGTACTGGAGCGGAGCGAATTTGACATTCGTGAGCACCAGCACGCAGGACTGACACCGAATGCGAGGGTTTGCCTACACGCTAGACCTCGTCTATATGAACGAGGTTTGTACATTCAATGATTACGCTTTAAATCCTTTGAAGGTTTTTCGGTGATTCATTCGATAGAGTGTAAAGAGAATGGAAGCGAATAGGAGTGGAGACGTTAGGTAAAGAGGCAGCATCTTCATTAAGCCTAATATATTTAAACAGAAACATAAGCCAATGGCAACAAGTCCAATGGTTGTGCTGCGCATGCAGATCCCCCCATTTTTTTGTTACTTTCACTATATGAAAGTGACAGTCCTCTTATGTTTTGTGACAAAAATATGAACATATAGTATATCGGTTGTCATAAGTCGACAAAATTTGATATACTACAGATGTGAAATTAATCACATACAAACATTACCCCTTTGTTTGACCGTGAAAAATTTCTCCCATCCCCTTTGTTGTCGTTAAGACATAGTGAAACCGCGCTTATCCCGGCGCGGTTTCTTCGTACTTATAAATAGAACAAGTGTTCTTTTGGAGGTGAAGAAAAAAAACATGGGTCAGCACCCATGTTCATTCTCACAGCGGTAGACATCAAGATCTGAATGATTGTCTCCTTCTGTATAACGCCAAAACATTTCTTGATGTACTTGTACACGTTCTACCTTTTTAGCGAATGCGAGCTTTTTCATCTCGCGTTCAACTTCTTCAAGGGTCAGGTCATATACAACGGCAATTTCTTTTGCTGATGCAAATTGAAAGTAAGCGATAAACCATTCAATTGGCGGTCGTTCTGAAGGTGTTGGTTTTTCGCCAATCATTTCAAAGAGAATTTCCTCGTAAATATCATAAGAATATGCACCTGAAATCTTTAATCCTTCTTCACCATTTATCGTATTAAAAAAGGCGAAAGTGGGAAGCTCAGACACATCCATTTCAGCTGCGATTTTCATATCACATTGTAGCGCTTTGACAGCACTTTGAGAATGGATATCTCGCTGGAACTCTTCAATGTCCAGTCCAGCCGTTTTTGCATTTTCTAGCAAGACTTGTTCACTGGTGACGTCCTGCTGATGGCAAAAAAGCGATTCTTGAATGAGTCGTAAAAATTTCATTCCGCATTTTCTGCCCTGAAGTTCAGCTGCTTTTAATGCAAGAGAGGCGAGATAAGGTGATGTCACAATTTGTTCAGACAGCATTTGTTCTTTTTTGGTCTGAGTTTTCGTGGCAAATTTCCCCCACGCTTCGGTTAGTAAATGTTTTTTTCGTTTCCGGTTCAAAGCATTAATACTAGAACTTGTAACCGTTCGTAAAGTGAAGAAACGGCCATATTTCATTTTCAACTTTTTAATTGATGGCTCTAATAACCAGCAGTCCGGGCTGAGAGGATCAATGAATACATAGATTTCAATCGGCTTTTGAGGATGTCCGTGACAATGTGAGAAATATTGCTCATGCGGATTGCAGCTCAAGATCGTCCGTCCTTTTCAGGTATTTGGTTGACCATGTGACGAGCCGTCAAAGACAGTCGCTCAAATAAAAAGTCACGAATATCGCCGGTTAGTCCTACTTGATCCATTGCATCCTCCATGCATTCAAGCCATGCGTCCGCTCGCTCCTCAGTAATCGGAAAAGGGAGATGTCTCGCCCGTAGCATTGGGTGACCATGCTCCTCAGTATAAAGCGGCGGTCCGCCTAAATATTGAGTTAAGAACTGTTTTTGTTTTCTTGCTGTTTCTTTTAAGTCATCCGGGAAAATAGGATGAAGCAAAGGATGACACTTTACATTTTCATAAAAAGTATCAACAAGTTGCGATAGAAGTTCCTCTCCAACCGCTTCGTAAGGTGCGTTAAACGATTGTACCATGTTGACTACTCCTTTAACTCGTAGCTAATAGGATGGCTCACCCTATTGCGAATTTCATGTATTTCAAAAGTGATATTCAGTTTGTTCTATTTTGTTGTTTCTATTCTTGTATACTTATTTTAACAACCTCTACTCAATTCCACAAACAAACCGCTTTGGTCCTTTGGGAATAGTGAGGGAGACAGGTTCCGTGTTCAATTGACCATATCATAACACATTCAGTCAAAAAAGGGTGAAAAGCGACATACAAAAAACCGAAGAGGTTATTCTCTTCGGTTTAGGCGAAATATTGAGCTGTGATTTTCTTTACATAATTTTGTGTTTCTTTAAATGGAGGAATGCCTCCGTACTTATCTACATTCCCTGAGCCTGCGTTATAAGCGGCTAAGGCAAGTGAGACATTTCCATTATATTTTTGCAGCATTTGTTTTAAATACTTCGTTCCGCCTTCAATGTTTTGGGCTGCATCAAAGGCATTGTTCACGCCAAGTGATTTAGCAGTAGACGGCATAAGCTGCATCAGTCCAAGTGCACCAGCATGGCTGACAGCATTCGTGCGATAACCGGATTCTTGCTTGATCACTGCGTGGATCAGCTTTTCTGGAACTCCGTGCTTTTGAGCCATTTGTGAGACGATCTGATTAATCTCTTTTGATGAAGAGCCTGAAACAGCTTTTTGAAGCGGCGGTGTGTAGCTGTTATTTAAGACATTTCCAATACCATTTGCGGTATTCAATTGGCTGTCATTTGCATAAAGAGACTGAGATTGAAGCTGTTCACTGCCCGCTATCGCAGATAAATATGGATTCATGCGTGCATATTGCGTGTTCGGAGACGTTGATGGGTCCGATCCCATGAAAGCAGAAATGGAAAGCGGGAGACGAGATAATTCTGATCCGCCTAAAAAATCTTGCAACAGCGACTGGAATGAAGTCTCAGCGCTTGATTCTTGTCCAGCTGTGAGTTGTGTTTGTCCATTATCAGATTGTAACGTTTTGAGTGCTTGAAGCTGCATAAAGGATTGAAGTTGATTGACGTTCATCATGTTCCTCCTTCAAGGAATTCATCTATTCTTTTGTTTTCATTTTTTCTTCATAAAAACGTACGACTTTGTTTTTCGTGTGTCTTGGTGGGATCTGAAATTGCTGAAGCAATGCTGTGAAAGCGGCTTGTCCAATGTCTAAATCGCTCACTTCAAATTCAAGTTCATAGTCCTCTACTGTTAAATATCGGCTGTGATCCAAAACAATTAAGCCTTCTTTGATCATTTTTTCTGCTCTTGACGTTTCCAGTGAACCAAAATACACGATTTGATCCTTTTGAATGTGAAGGTGTACTAATCTGTCTGCTACTTCACCTTCTGGCAGGTGGAAATGTTCAAGACTTTCGGGAGGATCGATCGTTTGGTGAGTTTCCAAAAGGCCGATCTCGTGCGGTTCCTTTAATGTGAGGACCCATTGCCCGCTTTTTTCTCTCATTCGTAATGCAGCGAATTTGGATTTTATATCAAATTGAGGTGTATCAAAATAATAGTTGGTTTGAGTGTGGAAGTCCTCGTCCTTTAATTGAAAGTATTCTTTTAGCTGTTCAAATTCTTCTTTCATTAATAATTGTTTTAGTTCTATCTCAATTTCCTGTGCCATTTTGACATCAACCTTTCATTTAGAGGGAATATGATTATTGTACATGAAAAGCTTCTTTTTTTCTTATTTATTCCTTAAAAAGAGACGTATATAGATGCTAAATGAGGCAAAATGAACAACGAAATGGAGAAATCAAATTTTCTCAAAAAGTTCGGTTTATCAATATTGAACTTGATATGATAAAATAAAGCTGTACTTTGTTGTAAAGGAGATCATGATGCAAAACAGAATTGAAATCACAGAAGCAACTTTAAAAGAAGACAGGCTGATCTTGACGGTCCAGTCAGATGAGCAAATTCAAAAAGCAAAAGCATCAGGACAAATGCTTGTTGATTCTGATCACTTTGCGTTCGTTTACATACTTGAGACTGAGGAGTCTTTTACGTATCTTATTTTAGGAGAACATACATGGGCTCCATTAAAAGAAGCAATGAATCGTGAAATCCCTGTCTATTTGGCGGCGGAAGAGCAAACGCTAGAACTCATTCAACTTCATCAGGAATTAAACTATTTAATCGACAATATTAAAGACAATGCCAATTACGGAGATATGGAAGAGAAAGTGAAGAGCACATTCCTCTGAAATAATTAGGTATTTGGAATTGGGGGAAGTTTCATGGACAAAAAACAATGGGATCAATTCCTCGCACCATATAAGCAAGCAGTCGAAGAATTAAAAGTGAAACTAAAAGGCATTCGAAAACTGTATGAATTTGAGGATGACCATTCACCAGTAGAATTTGTCACTGGCCGAGTGAAACCCGTTGCCAGCATATTGGAAAAGGCAAAGCGTAAAAACATCCCGATGCATGAGATTGAAACGATGCAGGATATTGCAGGGCTTCGCATTATGTGCCAATTTGTAGAAGATATACAAGTCGTCAAGAAAATGCTCCAGTCACGAAAAGATTTCGTGGTTGTAGATAAACGCGACTATATTGCAGAACATAAAGAAAGTGGATACCGCTCGTACCACCTTGTTGTGTTATATCCGCTGCAAACGATCAATGGAGAGAAGCAGCTCCTCGTCGAAATCCAAATCCGTACATTAGCCATGAACTTTTGGGCGACCATCGAGCATTCTCTGAATTATAAATATAGCGGGAATATCCCGGAGAAGGTCAAGCAGCGCCTTCAAAGAGCTTCTGAGGCAGCATCTCTTCTTGATGATGAGATGTCTGAAATAAGAGGCGAAATTCAAGAAGCACAAGTGGCTTTTTCCCGGAAAAAGAAAAACGATAGCTGAGCCTAAGCTTGATCAAATATGATGCTGCTTTCTCGTCGCAGCAAGGTGGAAAAGGAGAAGAATTCATGAAATTTGCAGTTTCTTCGAAAGGGAATTCTGTATCTGACACACTTAAAAATAAAATACAGACCTACTTATTGGATTTTGGAATGGAATTAAATGAAGAGGAACCCGATCTCGTCATTACAGTTGGCGGAGACGGAACCCTTTTATACGCTTTTCACCGGTATAGCAACCGTCTGAACGAAACCGCTTTTGTCGGCGTACATACAGGCCATCTTGGTTTTTATGCGGACTGGGTCCCGAGTGAAATTGAAAAGCTTGTGTTAGCCATTGCCAAAACGCCTTATCATATTGTGGAATATCCGATTCTTGAAGTCATCGTCAGGTACAACGATGGGGGCAGGGAAGAAAAATATTTAGCAATGAATGAATGTACGATTAAAAGTATGGAAGGTACACTTGTGGCAGATGTTGAGATTAGGGGTCAGCTTTTTGAAACATTCAGAGGAGACGGTCTTTGTTTGTCTACACCATCTGGCAGTACAGCCTATAATAAGGCACTTGGCGGGGCTATTATTCACCCATCCATTAGGGCGATCCAGCTGGCAGAAATGGCTTCAATCAACAACAGAGTGTTTAGAACGGTCGGTTCGCCGCTCATTTTGCCGGACCACCATACGTGTGTGATCAAACCGATTAATGATGTGGATTTTCAGGTGACGATAGATCATTTGTCGCTGCTGCATAAAGATGTGAAATCCATTCAATGCCGAGTGGCAGACGAGAATGTCCGGTTTGCCCGATTTAGACCATTTCCGTTTTGGAAAAGGGTGCAAGATTCCTTTATCGGCAAAGGAGAATAAGAAAGAGGTTGTTCTCGCTGGAATACTTTAAGATAAACAAAACCATATCAGCCAAAGAAGAAGGCAGGCTGCTGAAGGACTACTTAATCGATCTTGGCATTTCAAAACGAATGCTGACAGATATTAAATTTGATGGCGGTGACCTTCTGATTAATGGAGAGCATGTGACCGTGAGATATGAGCTGCGCGAGGGAGACAGGCTCACCATTTTATTTCCCGAGGAAAAAGTGAGTGAAGGGCTAAAACCTGCGGCCATTCCGCTTGATATTTTATTTGAGGACGAGCACGTGCTTGTGCTGAATAAAAAGCCATATATTCCATCGATTCCTTCTCGAGAGCACCCTGAGCATAGTATTGCAAATGGGTTGCTTCACCATTATGCTAAGCAGTCCGTTCGACTGACTGTCCACTTGGTGAACCGTCTTGATCGTGATACTTCTGGTGTCATGTTAGTCGCTAAACATCGCTTTGCACACAGCCTTTTATCAAAGGCGCAGAAAAAAGGGGAAGTCAAGCGAACGTATAGAGCCATGACACACGGCATGATCACGCAAAAGGAAGGAACAATTAGAGCAAAAATTGCTCGAAAAGGGGACAGCATTATTGAACGAATGGTGAATGAATCTGGTCAGGAAGCCGTAACACATTATACGGTGCGGGCGGTACATACTCATTTAGATATGTCTGATGTGTCCCTTATCCTTGAAACGGGAAGAACTCATCAAATTCGTGTTCACATGCAATTCCTTGGTCATCCGCTTGTTGGAGATACGCTATATGGTGGAACAAGCGAGAGAATAGGCAGGCAGGCACTTCATAGTGAAACCCTTGTTTTTCCGCATCCGATAACAGGGGAGTCCATGACCTTTTCGGCTCCTTTGCCGGATGATATGACATTATTGCTTCAGTAAACAAGTAAACCCGGTCACCTGTCATGGTGGACCGGGTTTTTTATTGCGTGAAATGCTGAAATCTTGAATCATCATATGGCATAGATGAAGGAACAGATACTGTCTCAAGCTCTGGATATCTAAGGGCAGAGAGCTTGTGGCCAAAGACGCAGCCTGTATCAATGTTAACCGTTCTACCGATAAATCTTGGTTCTTTTACGGGTGTATGCCCGTACACAATCCATGGTTTTCCGTGATATTCCTTTGCCCAGTCCTTCCTGACAGGTCGACCGTCTGGCCATGTTTCTCCGGTGACTGCTCCAAATAATAGATAAGACCTCATCTGTTTGTTCGGTTTTTTGCCAATATCCTTTTCCTTCATTGCTGCGTGTGCAATGATCAGTTCATTCGGAATCAGTACATCATAAAGCGGTGCCTTTTCAAATAAATGTTTAAATTCACGTGATAAAATGGTTTGTTCATCATGCGGCAGGTTTTTGATTTCGTTCACCGTTGTTTCAATACCGTGCAGTAATTTTACGGGATTTCCTTTCAAATAGCGATACAGCTTAAAACAATGGTTGCCAGGCACATAGCGGATGGCACCCTTAGAATAGGCGTGTATGACAAATTGCATCACGGCAACTGATCGAGGGCCGCGGTCTGTTAAATCACCAACAAGGGCCAGTGTTCTCTTATCAGGGTGGACAGGTAGTCCGTGTTTGAGTTCGTATCCTAGTTTGTGTATGAGGGTAAGCAGCTCTTCGTAGCAGCCGTGGATATCGCCGATGATATCGAATTTCATAAAGGTTCCTCCTGATTTTTTCATCCATTTATCGGATATAAAGAAGTTTGAATTTTAGAAAATATAACGAATGGCTTTCATTTCATTTGGGCAATTGTTAGAATCAATGCTTTAACGTAAAACTTAAAAATTAAACATGAATGTTAGGAGGCTTTAGCCAATGGAGCATACATCTGTTTCATCACTCGTTGTCGTTATTATTGTAGCCTTTTTCACCCCCATTTTATTGCACCGATTTAAGCTGACCATCCCGGTCGTTGTCGCTGAAATCATCATGGGGCTCATCATTGGAAAAAGCGGTCTTCAACTAGTTGTTGAACACGACGCATGGCTAGATACGTTATCCATGCTAGGTTTTATTTTTCTTATGTTTTTAAGTGGACTTGAAATAGATTTTTCTTCTTTTGAATCAAAGAAGAAAGCGCGAGAACTGCCAAATGGTTTAAAAGAACCGAATACATTTAAAACAGCGACCATTATTTTTGTTGGCGTATTTTGTATGTCCTTTATCCTGTCTTATGCGTTTGTTCTTGCAGGGTTTATTCAAAATGCCTTTTTAATGACGCTTATTATTTCCACCATCTCATTGGGTGTGGTAGTTCCTACCTTAAAAGAGGAAAAGTTGATGCAAACGAATATTGGTCAAATCATTTTGCTTGTAGCCGTTATTGCTGATTTGGTGACAATGATTTTACTTGCTGTGTTTTCCTCCATTTATGGCGATGGAACAGGGAACATGTGGTTGCTCTTATTATTATTTGCGGCAGGTATTCTTCTTTATTTATTTGGCCGGGTATTTAAGACAAAGTCCATTTTTCAGTCCATGTCAAAAGGAACGGTGCAAATTGGGACAAGAGCCATCTTTACTCTCATTATAGTCTTAGTTGCCTTATCTGAATCACTCGGTGCTGAAAATATTCTTGGGGCTTTTTTAGCAGGTGTGCTTGTGTCTCTTCTTTCGCCTAATAAAGAGCTCGTACAGCAGCTGGACTCATTTGGCTATGGATTTTTAATTCCGATCTTTTTTGTGATGGTCGGTGTGGACCTGAATATATGGTCACTCTTTAAAGATCCAACCATCATGATCATGATTCCGCTACTGTTTATTGCATTATTGCTTAGTAAACTCGTTCCGATTCTTTATTTAAAAAAATGGTATGACATGAAAAAAGTCATCGGTTCGGGTTTTTTATTAACCTCGACGTTATCCCTTGTCATTGCTGCTGCAACGATTGGTGAGCGGCTTGGTGTCATTGATCATAAAATGTCAGGAGCCCTTATTCTAGTCGCTGTGCTCACGAGTGTTTTAACGCCTGTTTGGTTTAAGGCGTTATTTAAACAAGAACGTGAAACCAATCATAAAAAGCGTGTGACGTTTATTGGAGCGAATCAGCTGACGTTACCTGTGACGCTTGATTTACATCAGGATGAATATGACATCCGTATTTTACACGTCTTTCAGGAAAATAAAGAAGCCTTGCTTGCTGACTCCATCTTTGAAGTTGAAGCGATTGAACAATATGACGATGATACGCTCAGGCAGGCTGGCATCGGGCAAGAGGATGTGCTCGTTGTGGCTACAGGCAGTGAAACGAAAAATAAGGAAATTGCTTTATTTGCAAAAGAAGAAGGGTCTAAACAAGTCATTGCAAGTGTCAACAAAGCGGAAGCCGAGCTGACTTTAAAGGAAGCAGGGATCGATACCTTTTCTAACTTCTTATCATCTAAAACGGTGCTGAGGGCATTGATTGAAGCACCTGATGCGATTCGCTTGTTAACAAATGAGGATTCTTCTTTGTATCAAATTCAAATGAACAATCATCGGTATCATAACGTCATGCTGAGGGAATTTCCATTTACCGGCGATTTGGTGTTTGTCCGTATTTTTAGAGGAATTGACAGCTTAGTACCGCATGGGGATACGACGCTTAGAAGCGGTGACCGCGTGCTTGTGTCTGGCTCCCGGGAGTATGTGGCAGGACTAAGAGCCCAATTAGAGTTGCAATGAACCCTTGACCGATGAACAAATCCTGATTAAGATAGAGGTACAACAATATATGTTTGATCCACTAGGGGAGTCCTTTAAAAGGGCTGAGATAAAAGTATAGACTTTTAGACCCTCATTACCTGAACAGGTTCATACCTGCGTAGGGAAGTGGTGCGGTGTTTGACTATGCTTTTTACAAATTCCAAACCACTTTCCACGCGGAAAGTGGTTTTTTTATATGGAAAAACAGGAGGAGAGGAACATGACATTTTCGAACGAATGTAAAGAAGCAGCAGCTAGATGGTGGAATGGGAGCTTTACACACCCTTTTGTGAAAGGGATTGGTGATGGCACACTTTCACTCGATCGTTTCACTTATTATGTGATGCAGGATTCGTACTATTTAACTCATTTTGCAAAAGTACAGTCGTATGGAGCTGCCATTAGTGAGGACTTACATACGACAGGCAGAATGGCATATCATGCGCAGGGTACGTATGAAGCAGAGCTATCACTGCATAGAAAGTTCACAGAACTGCTCCAGATCTCTGATGAAGCGCTGGCAAACTTTAAACCTTCTCCAACTGCGTATGCATATACCTCGCATATGTACCGATCTGTGAAAAGCGGTCGTTTTGAAGAAATTTTAGCCGCATTATTGCCGTGCTACTGGCTTTATTATGAGGTAGGAGAAAAACTGAAACAAACAACACCTGACCATCCGATTTATCAAGAATGGATTTTGACATATGGCGGGGATTGGTTTAAAGAGCTTGTTTTTGAACAGGTGAACCGTTTTGATGAACTTGCAGAAAAAGCGCCAGAACATGTGCGGGCTAATATGAAAGAAAATTTCGTGATTTCGAGCTATTACGAATACCATTTCTGGGAGATGGCGTATGAAAAAGAAATGTGGCAGACAGCATGCTTAGATGGGGTTGGTGCAAATGGAACTCCATGCAGTGACAAATGATACGCTTCCTGTCAGGGAGCTCATCAAGCAAATAAAAGACATTGCGTCTGAAGTAGACTTTATTCATATTCGTGAACGATCGAAGGCAGCAGGTGAGCTGGTTCACCTCGTGAAACAACTCCTAGCAGAAGGTGTTCCGAAAGAAAAGCTGATTATCAATGACCGAGTTGACGTTGCGCTGCTGACCAATATTCACCGGGTTCATCTTCCAGGACACAGCTTTTCGCCAAAGGAATTAAGACAAAAATTTCCTCACCTCCATGCGGGGGTATCGGTTCATTCGATAGAAGAAGCCAAAGCAGCAGAGAAGAACGGGGCAGAGTATGTCATGTTTGGGCACGTGTATGATACCGCATGCAAACCCGGACTTCAGGCGAGAGGCATAAAGGTTGTGGAGGAAATGACTTCTGAGCTGTCCATTCCAGTCGTTGTCATTGGTGGAATCACACCAGAACGATTGCCAGAATTGATGCATGTTGATTTAAAGGGAATAGCCATCATGTCGGGGATTTTTGCTCATCCTCAGCCGCGCAAAATGGCGCAAACATTTTCTAAAAAGCGAAAGGAGAATCCTTATGAACAAGCATTATGATGTGGCAATCATTGGTGGTGGAATCATAGGGATGTCGATCGCTTATCACCTTGCAAAAGCAGGAAAGCAGATTGTCTTATTTGAGGCAAATGAGATCGGGAAGCAAACGACGAGTGCGGCTGCTGGCATGCTGGGTGCACATGCTGAAGGAGAAGGTGATGAAGATATTTTCTTTCAAGTAGGCAGACAAAGTCAGGCTTTATATGAAAAATTAACGGTCGACCTTCAGCATGAATCGGGCGTTGATATTCGGACATCAGTGGGTGGGATTATGAAGGTGGCTTTTACAGAACAAGAAAAGCGTGCGCTTTGCCGGATGCAGCATTTGCCCACATTTGAATGGCTTGAAGCAAGCAGCGTAAAAGAACGTTTGCCTCAAATTGCAGATGACATCTTAGGAGCAGGCTTGATAGCAGATGATGTACATGTCGAGCCATATGCGGTATGCAGGGCTTTTTGGCAGGCGGCTGTTCGGCACGGAGCGGATGTGAAGGAGTTTACCCCCGTTATCGATGTGAAGAGGGGAAAAGAAACATTGACAGTCAGTACAGCTAAAGGCATCTTCACATGTGATCATCTGACTGTAGCAAGTGGTGTATGGTCAGGCCGTTTTTTAGAAGAACTGGGTTTATCACATTCTCTCTATCCCGTAAAAGGAGAATGCGTGTCTGTTTGGAATAACGGTCCAGCGCTTGCACACACCATCTATCATGATCATTGTTATATCGTTCAAAGGGATAGCGGTAAGCTAGTGATTGGTGCAACGATGAAGCCGAATGACTGGCAGGCCATTCCGACACTTGGCGGTATTGAAGCAGTTATTCACAAAGCATCTCAGCTCATGCCTTCTATTCGAGAGATGCCGATTGATCAATGCTGGGCAGGTCTTCGGCCAGCGACAAGCGACCGGCACCCCTATATCGGAAAACATCCAGAAGACGAGCGTATTCTTTTTGCAACGGGACATTACCGAAATGGCATCTTACTTGCGCCAATTACGGGGGAAATCATTCGCGGCTTGATAGTAGGCGAGTCTGTTCACAAGGAATGGCTTCATGCGTTTCGTATTGGGCGAAAGGAGGCATTGTTCGTATGAAAATTCAATTGAATGGAAGAATGGTTGATTTCGATAAGGAAAATGGCACGATTTTTGATCTGCTGTCAGCCTATCAACTTGAAAACCGAGTGGTGATCGTTGAAAAAAATCAAGAAATTATAGATAAAGAAGCCTTTCAACAGGTAAAAATTCAACCAAATGACACGATTGAAATCGTTCACTTTGTAGGAGGAGGATGACACCATGCTGCGCATTGGCGGAAAAACATTTACATCAAGACTATTACTAGGGACAGGAAAGTATCCATCATTTGAAGTTCAAAAAGAGGCGGTCAACGTATCAGAAGCTGAAATTTTGACCTTTGCTGTGCGAAGAATGAACATATTTGAACCATCACAGCCCAATTTTTTAGAGCAGCTTGATTTATCAGCCTATACATTGCTGCCAAATACTGCAGGGGCAAGTACAGCGGAAGAAGCGGTGCGGATTGCTCGTTTAGCGAAAGCTTCTGGACTGTGTGACATGATCAAAGTAGAAGTCATTGGCTGTTCAAGATCTCTTCTGCCAGATCCAGTCGAAACGTTAAAAGCATCTGAAATGCTATTAGAAGAAGGCTTTATCGTGTTGCCATATACGTCAGATGATGTGGTGCTGGCAAGGAAATTAGAAGAACTTGGTGTTCATGCCATTATGCCAGGTGCTTCTCCAATCGGTTCAGGTCAAGGGCTTTTAAACCCTCTGAATCTATCGTTTATTATCGAACAGGCAAAGGTGCCAGTTATTATTGATGCGGGTGTAGGTTCGCCGAAGGATGCTGCTTATGCGATGGAATTGGGCGCTGATGCTGTATTACTGAATACAGCCGTGTCTGGCGCAAAGGACCCTGTGAAAATGGCTAAAGCGATGAAGCTGGCGATTGAATCTGGAAGACTCGGTTTCGAGGCAGGCCGTATTCCACTCAAAAACTATGGAACAGCCAGCAGTCCGCAAGAAGGAATGCCAGCATTTTGAGCACACGTTATTCACGCCAAGAGCTTTTTAGGCCGATCGGTACAGAAGGACAAAAACGGCTAAATGCCTCAAATGCCGTCATTATTGGGGCTGGGGCACTTGGAACAGCGAGTGCTGAAATGCTCGTCCGTGCCGGCGTAGGATCTGTCACCATTTTGGATAGAGATTATATTGAATGGAGCAACCTGCAGCGTCAGCAGCTTTACACAGAACAAGATGTTCTTGATCGGCTGCCAAAGGCTGTGGCTGCTGAGAAAAGACTCAAGCAGGTGAACAGTGACGTTCATGTGAGAGGCATCGTCATTGACGTGACCGCTCAAAATATTGATGAGTACGTCAGCGGGGCATCCATCATCGTGGATGCAGCGGATAATTTTGAGGTGAGAATGATTGCGAACGATGCGGCCGTCAAACATCAAATTCCGTTCCTTTACGGGGCCTGTGTAGCAAGCTATGGTATTCAATTCACAGTGATTCCTGGTGAAACACCATGTTTACACTGCCTGCTTGAGCATTTGCCTGCACAAGGCATGACATGTGATACAGCAGGAATTATTAGTCCAGTAGTGCAGCAGGTTGCGGCCTATCAAGTGGCGGATGCACTGAAGCTTTTAACAGGACACCACATCACACCGGTATTAAGATCGTTTGATTTATGGACAAACGAGCGATCTGATATTCGATCCGTTACGTCTTTAAAAAAGAAACAATGTCCAAGCTGCGGTCTTAAGACATATCCATTTCTCTCATATGATCAAAGAGCAAAAGCAGATGTATTATGTGGACGAAATACCGTACAAATTCGCAGTGCACTAGGGGCACCCCCTGCGCTGCATGAAGTAGCCCGTCAGCTAAAGAAAGCAGGAATGGATGTGTTGGAAAATCCTTATTTGCTTTCGTGTCAGAAGGATGAGTACAAGCTTGTTTTATTCAAAGATGGCAGAGCGCTTGTACATGGGACAAATGATATTGCGAAAGCGAGAACGATTTATCATCAATGGATTGGCTAATGAGAGGGTGAGATGACATGACGATTAAAAAAGCATTAACCATCGCAGGTACTGATTCTGGTGGTGGAGCAGGTATTCAAGCAGACTTGAAAACCTTTCAGGAGCTTGGTGTGTACGGAATGTCCGCCATTACGGCCATTACAGCGCAAAACACACTTGGCGTTCACGGTATTTATCCTCTGTCTATCGAGGCACTCGAAAGTCAAATTGATGCAGTAGCAGAAGACTTGTTGCCAGATGCCGCTAAAACAGGGATGCTGTGGAGTGCTGAAATGATCAGTGTCGTTGCTGAAAAAACGAAGCAATATGACTTGAAACTAATTGTCGATCCAGTCATGATTGCCAAAGGGGGCGCCTCTTTATTAAATGAAGATGCGGTCTCTGCTATGAAAACACAGTTACTGCCTGTCAGTTATGCAGTCACACCGAATCTCCCTGAGGCAGAAGTGCTGACAGGCATGCGCATTCAGACAAAAGAAGATCGCCATAGAGCAGCAGAACGACTTTATGAGCTTGGCACGTGCTATGTTGTGATCAAAGGAGGTCATAGTCCTTCAGGCGGCCTCATTACAGACCTTTTGTACGATGGAAAAAGCTTTTTTGAACTCAGTAATGAACATATTGATACACCACATACACACGGAACAGGCTGTACATTTGCAGCGGCATTAACGGCAGAAATAGCAAAAGGTCGTTCCATGAAGGAAGCCTTTGAAACGGCAGAAACCTTTGTCCATGAGGCGATCAAATTTCCTCTGAATATTGGCGCTGGGCACGGACCGACTAACCACTTTGCTTATCAGCAAAACAGAGTCAAAGCATAAAAAGAAGACTGTCTTCACTTGTGAGGACGGTCTTTTTTCTGAAATAAAAACTTTCTTTCAACGGAAATTGTCAATATCTCATGATATGTGATAAGATTATGATCAGGTACTAATACTATGTCTTGAAAAAATAGGAGGCTTTAATACATATGAACTTTTCTTTAGAAGGCCGTAATATTGTGGTGATGGGTGTTGCCAATAAACGAAGCATCGCTTGGGGAATCGCTCGTTCACTTCACGAAGCAGGAGCTCGTTTGATTTTTACTTATGTTGGAGATCGTCTGGCAGAATCAGTGAAAGAGCTAGCAAGCACGCTAGAGCGTGATGATTCCATTATTCTTCCTTGTGATGTGACAAGTGATGAAGAAATCGAAAAATGTTTTGCAGCGATTAAAGAAAAAGTACAAGTCATCCATGGTGTTGCACATGCGATTGCATTTGCGAACAAAGAAGAGCTTGTCGGTGAATATTTGAACACGAACCGTGAAGGTTTCCTTTTAGCGCACAACATTAGTGCCTATTCACTAACAGCTGTAGCAAAAGCAGCACGTCCGCTCATGACAGAAGGCGGAAGCATTGTCACACTTACTTACCTAGGCGGAGAGCGCGTTGTCTCTAACTACAATGTCATGGGTGTAGCAAAAGCAGCCCTTGAAGCAAGTGTGAAATACTTAGCAGCTGATCTTGGAGCGGAAGGCATCCGTGTGAACAGCATTTCTGCTGGACCAATTCGTACGTTATCTGCAAAAGGAATCAGCGGCTTTAATACGATCCTGAAGGATATTGAAGAGCGTGCACCGCTTCGCCGTACAACGACTCCTGAAGAAGTTGGCGATACAGCACTATTCTTATTCAGTGATTTATCGCGCGGCATGACAGGTGAGAATCTTCATGTTGATTCTGGCTTCCATATCATTGCCCGCTAAACGAATAATTGATTTGCAGCATACCAATCACTGGTATGCTGTTTTTTATTTTTCTTCTGATTTGGGGTGTCCTCTCATATATATAAGGAATGAATCATTCGGGAGGGATCAGTATGTCAAATAAAGGTGATGAGAATCAAAAGCCGCTTATGTATATTGTTCAGCCGAGCTATGATGAATCAGCGCCGGCCATGCAAAATATTGTGAGAAAGCGAAAGAAGTCAGAAAAACCTTCAGAAACCAATAAAAGCGCCAAAGAGGATGCAATCGACGAGAGCGTGCAAGAACCTGTATCACAGGAAGTAAAGCAGAAAAAAGAAGAGCCGCCTGCACTACAGCAAGAGCGGGAGATCAATCAAGAAAAAGATGATTCACAAAATCGAGAGCCAGTACAAGAACAAGAAAAACAGCCAGAAGGCGTATTTCATGAAACAAAAGAAGAACCAAGAAGAAAACGAGTGAAGAAGCCGTTAAGCCAAATGAATATCGAGGAGAAAGTCGATTTTCTTACAAGTCTGCCGCATAATATGCCGAGAGCGCTTTGCCTCATTGAAGCCGATGGAAAAACATATAGAGGAATCATCATGGAGAGAAAAGACAATATGGTGGTCATCCGCACGGCAGGCGGCGGTAATCCAGTGGAATTAGCAATTGGTGATATTTCTTCTATTCATCCACTTGGTTTTTAATGAACATAAAAAAAGTCCCATAACGGGACTCAGGCTGTCGAGAAAATCTCGACAGCTTTATTTTTTCCCTTAAATTTTCCACTATCCCATTTTATAATAGAGAAAAGCATACTAAAGGAAGGTGTTTTTCTCATGTTCCACACTAGAAATTCTTCTCAGCACGAAGC
>NZ_LMRK01000023.1:0-267872 GCF_001426125.1 Bacillus sp. Leaf49
CTTTCTTCTTCACGTTTCGATAACATGTTCATCCCCCACAGAATTGTGTTATTACCCTTATTATACAAAAAAGCTTGTAGACTTTGTCTACAAGCTGAGCTGCCTGATGATCAGGCAGCTTTTTTTAAGTCGATGATTTCACTTTTGATTGATAAGGTAAATCCAATTTGACAATGTCCTCATATGTCTCACGCTCAACGACAAGCTGCGCTTCCCCATCTTCTACAAATACTACAGCCGGGCGCGGGATGCGGTTATAGTTGTTTGACATGCTGTAGCCATAAGCTCCTGTACAAAAGACAGCTAATAAGTCTCCCTGTGATAACTCTGGCAAATCAATATCCCAAATGAGCATATCTCCACTCTCGCAGCATTTCCCTGCAATGGACACCGTTTGATCATGCGTTTGGCTCATTTTATTGGCGCTCGCTGCTTCATATTTTGCTTGATATAAAGCAGGTCGAATGTTATCACTCATTCCGCCGTCAATGGCTACATAATCGCGAATGCCAGGTACATGTTTGGATGAGCCGATCGTATAAAGAGTGGTTCCTGCATCTCCAACAAGGGAACGGCCTGGCTCAATCCAAATTTCAGGCATCTCAAATTCATAGCGGGCTACATTTTCTTTCACCGCTTGAATAATTTTCTCCACGTATTCAGTTGCTGGAAGTGGTTCGTCCTCTTCTGTATAACGGATGCCAAAGCCTCCGCCTAAGTTCAGCACTGTGGAAATAAAGCCAAATGATTCTCTCCATTCATCTAGCTTCAAGAAAATCTTATCTGCCGCAAGGACAAAACCAGCCGTATCAAAAATTTGTGAGCCGATATGACAATGAACACCTAAGAGCTCGATCACTTCTGATTTAAGCACTCGTTTCACCGCTTCGTCTGCTTGTCCATTATGAAGATCAAAACCGAATTTTGAATCTTCTTGACCTGTTGTAATATAGTCATGCGTATGTGCTTCAACACCCGGCGTGATGCGGAGGAGTACTTTCACCTGTTTTGACAGCTCTTGACCAAGCTGTTCAATGAGGTTGATTTCATAGAAATTATCAACAACAATACAGCCGATTCCATGCGCTAATGCCATCTTTAATTCTTCTCTGCTTTTGTTGTTACCATGGAAATGAATTTTTTCTACTGGAAACCCGGCACAAATGGCTGTGTGCAGCTCCCCGCCTGAAACGACATCAAGTGATAAGCCTTCTTCTTTTGCCAGCTGGAACATGGCAATAGAAGAAAACGCCTTACTCGCATATGCCACCTGAGCTTTTAGTTCTTCTTCAATAAATGCTTTCTGAAAGCTTTTTGCACGCTCCCGTATTAAAGCCACATCATATACATAAAGTGGTGTCCCATACGTTTCAGCTAAAGAAACGGCATCAACACCACCAATTTCTAAATGTCCGAGTTCATTTTGTCTGCAAGTGCCGTGTAAATACAATGTCATTCCCTCTTTCTCCGCCTCGGCTGAAAAAAGACAGCTGCACAAGCTGCCTTTTGCCGTTTCTCAAAGTTAAAAATACAATATCACAATCTTCAGCCACTTTCAACGAGCGTTAAGAATTTGGCGGAATTTTTGATCTGTTCTGAGGGTGAACGATGCTTGGCCTTACTTTTGAGCCAGGAACAGACGTCCGAATGAGCACTTGCCACAAAGCCTTTCCATTAAAAGGAATGAACGGCCACATATAAGGTGTCTGTAAGGAACGAATGGATGTTAAATAAATAAGTAACAGCGTAAAACCGATGATCAATCCATTCAGCTTAAAGATCGCTACTAGTGCTAATATGATCAGCCGGATGATTTTATTAGCGACACTCAGTTCATAACTTGGAGTGGTGAATGTGCCGATGGCTGCTAGCGAGACGTATAATATGACCTCTGGTGTAAATAAACCGACATCAATCGCGATTTGTCCAATTAAAACGGCCGCAATCAAGCCCATGGCAGTCGACAAGGCGGTCGGCGTATGGATCGCCGCCATTCGTAAAAATTCCACCCCAAAATCAGCAAGGAATACTTGGAGAATGACAGGAATATGGGAGGGCTTGTTAAATCCAATATAGCTTAGATTGTCTGGCAGAAGATTCGGTTCTAGAATAAAAAGAAACCAGATCGGCAAAAGAAAAGTAGAACATAAGATGCCTAAAAAACGCACCCATCTTAAAAAAGTCCCAACTGCTGGCGCCTGGCGGTATTCTTCAGCATGTTGAACGTGATGAAAAATAGTGGTTGGTGTAATGATGACACTAGGGGATGTATCCGTAATGATGATGACATGCCCTTCTAATATATGGTTAGCGGCTACATCTGGGCGCTCGGTGTATCGTACAAGCGGGAAGGGATTATATCCTTGCTTAATGATAAATTCTTCTATTGTTTTATCAGACATCGTCAGTCCGTCAACTTTGATCCCAGACACTTCTTTTTCGATAATATCAACAAGATCAGGATCAGCAATGTCTTCAATATAACAAACACAGACGTCTGCTTTAGAACGCTCGCCCACTTTAAGCATTTTGTATCGCAGTTTTTCATCCCGCACTCTTCTGCGAATGAGTGCTGTGTTCACAATGATGTTTTCAACAAAGCCGTCTCTTGCACCTCTGACAACCTTTTCTGTATCCGGTTCCTCCGGCATTCTGCCAGGGTAGCTCCTGACGTCAATAATAAATGCGTAATTTTCACCTTCGACAACGACTGCCACAAGTCCAGACAGCACTTGATCCACTGCTTCATCAAGCGTTTCAACTTTTGAGACTTGCTGATTGACAAGACGGTTTTCTACCACACGTGCAAGATCATCTGATTCAGGTTCATTGTCATTGATTTCAATCAGTTCTTTTAATAAATAGATCACATATTGTGTATCACATAATCCATTTACATAGTAAAGCTGGATTTCCTGATCATGGACATAAATTTTCCGAACGCCAAGGTCAAAGCTGAGACCCATCCCGACATTGTCTTTGAAAAAATCTTCATTTTTCTTCGGATCTCGGTACACGTGTACCTTGTCTTTCTTCATGGAAACCGCTCCTTTCTAAAATTAATTCGACTGCCTTCATTGTGATGGGGGACCCTTTGCTTAGATCATCTTTCCGTCCCATCTTGCCAATATCTCCAATGCCGACAACAATCGGAAGCTGTAGTGAATCGAGACAATACACTGTATCTCCACTCATTTTGTGTGGTTCCATTTCTGGAAGTCCATGTTTGTCAACGCCGTATTCTGTCAGTTCACCTTCCCGGTCAATGGAGACATGTACCTTTGTCCATTCCGCTTGATGGGTTTTAGATGCCACTGCAATGGCGCCAATCACTTCAATTTCAGGGTGACGAGCTACGTGCTTCATCGCCGTCTCCCCTGTTCCTTCACCTGTTAAGCCAGAATCATCAAACATGACAAACACTGGGTCATACGGCGTTTTTAAAATCATCTGGACCAGTTCTGGTCCTGTTCGTTTGCTCGGATTCCCTTTTGAGCTGGAAATACATCTTCCGCCGACTTTCTTTGCGACAAGCTCAATCGTTTTGGCAGCATATATATCTCCGTCTGTCACTAAAATGACTTTGCGTCTTTGCCCCATATTAGGTTATCCTTTCGGTTTAAAGATAAGTGCAATGATAAATGAAAATAAAATTGCAGCTGATATTCCAGCAGAGGTTAACTCAAAAATCCCAATTCCGATTCCAATAAATCCGTGGACATCAGCCTGATGCATCGCCCCATGAAGCAAGCTATGACCAAAGCTTACGATAGGGACGGTAGCACCCGCTCCTGCAAATTCAATAAATTTATCATAAATACCAAACCCGTCTAAAATCGTCCCTGCCACAACAAAGGTCGTCATGACATGTGCTGGTGTGAGTTTCAGTACATCAAGTAAAAGCTGGCCGATCACGCAAATCAGACCGCCTGCAACAAAAGCAATCAAATAATCCATTAGCTTTCTCCTCCTGCACGCTCAAATACAACTCCGTGCGCAATGGTTGGAATGGTCTCTTTTTGCTGAACCATCATTGGGCTGAGAAGCGCCCCGGTTGCTACAACCAATACTCTTTGTAAATTCCCTGCTTTCATTTCTTGAAAGATGTGACTGAATGTCACGACAGCTGAGCAGGCACAGCCGCTGCCTCCAGCGAATACATTTTGATCAGGTGTGTATATGATTAATCCGCAATCATCATGCTTCCGTCCAAGCTGAATGCCATCTTCTTTCAGAAGATCCTTTAAAATAGGCGATCCAATTCCAGATAGATCTCCTGTTAGGATGAGATCATAATCATCTACTGTTCTTCCTAAGTCTTCTAAATGTTGTTTGATTGTGTCTGCCGCTGCAGGCGCCATAGCCGAACCCATATCGAATGGATCTGTAATCCCAAGATCCATCACCCGTCCGACGGTGGCACTTGTAATTTGAATTTGGGAAGGTTCTTGGCTGATGACGACAGCACCGCTCCCTGTCACTGTACTTGTGGCTGTATCGGGTTTTTGCCCGCCATATTCTGTTGGATTACGAAATTGCCGCTCTGCCGTCGCATTGTGACTGCTTGTCGCAGCAAGTGCTCTATTGGCAAAGCCACCATCTACTAGCGCTGAGGCAATGGCGACTGATTCCATTGATGTGGAGCAGGCACCAAATAAACAAAGAAACGGGATTTTGAGTTCTCTTGCCACATAGTTGGCAGTCACGTTTTGGTTCAGTAAATCTCCTGCCAGCAGAAGGTCAATATCACTTTTTTGCAAATTCGCTTTTGATAAGGCCATTGATATGGCATCATCCATGAGCTGCCTTTCAGCCATTTCCCAGTTCTTTTGATAACAGTGCATTTCATCATAGGTTTTATCAATAAGATGACCGATTGGGCCTTCTTTTTCTTTCGGTCCTGCAGCTGTTCCTTCCGCATTCACATAAAGCTTGTGTTCAAATACCCAAGATTGCTTACCTGTTAGTTTCACGTTTTATTCCTCCTACGAAAACATCTTTTCCAAGACGTATCGAATAATCCCTACGACATATGCCGAGACGACGCCAAACACAATGACGTTCCCAGCCAGTTTAAACATGTTGGTCGCTACACCTAACACAAGCCCTTCACTTTTATGCTCAAGAGCCGCACTTGTCATGCTATTTGCAAATCCTGTCACCGGGACAGCTGATCCCGCTCCAGCAAACTGGCCGATTTTATCGTAAATACCAATACCAGTTAAAATAGAAGAAATTAAAATAAGGGTCGCCACCGTTGGATTCCCTGCTGTCTTCTCATTAAAATCAAAAAAAGTAATATAGAAATTTTGCAATCCCTCGCCTATCGCACAAATCAAACCGCCGACAAGAAAAGCCTTGATGCAGTTCAGTACATAAGGAGGTTTCGGCTGATACGTTTTCACTTTAGATGGATAGTTCTCTTTTAAACTTGACACGTGTTGTTCCCTCCACATTTTTAAATATAAATAAGCCAATGAAATAGCGAGCCAAACACCTTTCCTAAGACGATGGCCATGAGCAACAGCACAATTTTCCCGTCCATTCCAATTCTTTTCGTTAAGATAGGAAGTACATTTAACACTTCAGTGAGTGCGGCTGCAAGCATGCCGACAAAAATGCCAGATAAAAGACCGATCGGAAGCGCTAGCCATTTGGATAAATGCAAATGGACTTGACTTAAAGTAGCCCAGCCGCCAACGACCGCTCCACTTATCACGGCAGCCTCATATCCTTGAATGAAACGCTGCGTTTTCGTTAATTGCATTAATCGAGGGATAATACCAAGCACTGTGAGAAACGCCACAAATCCTGCCCCTACCGTTAAACCGCCGCCGAGCCCAACAAGCACCACAAAAAGCCATTTACCGATCATGGATATCTTTCAATGTTTCTTTGTTTTCATTGAGTGCGACATAATGATCAAGATCGAGCTGATATTTAAACATTTCCACTTCAAGCGGACTTGGCTCTTCGTTTAAACGCTTTTTAAACACATGATTGAAAAATAAAATCATGCCCAAACCGAGTCCAAAGCTATATGGAATTTGTAATAAATACGGATGCTCAACCGTGTTTCCAGTAATCATCTCGTAAAGGCGGATATGAACAAGCCGCATACTAACATCCTCATGGAAATTCATGATGGCAAGGGCCGCTCCGACAAATAAGAGGAGCCATACAAACACGAATAATACGGGGGACAGCTGACGTTTGCCTGTGTCTATTTCAACAATGGCCTCTGAGCCTCCGACTGTTTGAATGTCGATGTCAGGCCACGCTTTTTTGATCGTTTTGACCACATGCATGATATCTAACACAACGATGTGACGATCCTTTTTGCTGACATGGTATATTGGCATTTTGCTCAGCTTTTGCACAGCACTGTCATCTCCAGTGATTTGGGCAATATCCTCTAAATAGATAAGCTGATCATTACCAGTCTTAATCCGATGGCGCAGCCGAATAAAGATTTGTCCGTCCATCCAAGTCACTTCCTATACGATGGGTTAAAAATAGTATGTGGTGAAAAATGGTTCTCATACTGAAAGAACTTGATTTACCGGTAATTACCACACAAAAAAAGCCAGCCGAATTGGCTAGCTGTCTTTTTGATCCATTTGCATTTGGATTTGTTTTAAAATTTTCTTTTCAAGCCGTGAGACTTGCACTTGGGAAATTCCGAGTCTTTCTGCTACTTCTGATTGTGTTTGGTCTTTATAATACCTTAAATAGACAATCAGTTTCTCACGCTCTTCTAATTCTTTAATCGCCTCTTTTAGCGCAATTTTATCAAACCATCTTTCTTCTGAATGATCGGCAATTTGATCGAGCAACGTAATCGGATCGCCGTCATTTTCATACACGGTTTCATGAATAGATGATGGTGAGCGGACCGCTTCTTGAGCGAGGACAACATCCTCAGGTGTGATGTCCAGATATTCAGCGATTTCCTGAACAGTCGGCATTCGTCCATGAGATTTAGACAATTCGTCCCTTGCCCGCCTAATTTTATTTCCAAGTTCCTTTAAGGACCTGCTGACTTTGACGGTTCCATCATCACGAATGAAACGCTGAATTTCACCAATGATCATTGGAACGGCATAGGTCGAAAACTTCACATCATAAGACAAATCAAATTTATCAACAGATTTCAGCAGGCCAATACAGCCTATTTGGAACAGATCATCTGGTTCATATCCTCTATTTAAAAAGCGCTGAACAACGGACCAAACAAGACGCATGTTTTTTTCTACGAGGAGGTCTCTTGCTTGTTGATCTCCGTCTTGGCTTTTTTTGATGAGCTGTTTCACTTCATCATTAGACAGCTGTGCTTTTTTTGCTTGCTTTTTTACCTCCACATCCATATGAGCAGCTCCTTAATTACAAAGCGCTTTGCTTTTTGATAGATGCTTTGTTAAGCGGATTGTTGTGCCCATTTCTGGAGATGAGTCCACCATGACATCATCCATAAAGTTCTCCATGATCGTAAAACCCATCCCGGAACGCTCTAAGTCTGGTTTCGTCGTAAAAAGCGGCTGCCTTGCTTCCTCAAGATCTGAAATGCCCATGCCTTCGTCTCGAATCGTCAGATACACAATATGGTCATCCAGTGTGACGCTAATGTGCACCTTGCCGTCTGGATTCCCGTCATACCCGTGAATGATCGAGTTCGTGACCGCCTCTGATACGACGGTTTTGATTTCTGTTAGCTCATCTAATGTTGGATCGAGCTGAGCGATGAATGCTGCCACCGTTACTCTCGCAAAGGATTCGTTTTGACTTAAAGCAGAAAAAGTCAGATTCATTTCATTTGTCATGATGCCACCCCCAATGTTTGCAGCGCAGTTTGCTCTGAAGGCTCCATACGAATAATTTTAAACAAGCCGGACATATCAAATAAACGGTTCACTGCTGGCGAGATCGCACAGACGACCATTTCACCGCCAAGCTGTTTAATTTCTTTGTATCTTCCTAAAATCACTCCGAGCCCAGAGCTGTCCATAAACGATAAATCAGCTAAATTCAGCACGATGTGGCGAATGTCCTCTGTTTCCAAATAATTCGTCACCTTTTGTCTCAATGTCTCTGCGGAGTGATGATCAAGCTCCCCTGTCAACCGAATGCAAAGTACGCTCTCTTTTATTTGAAAATCAATACCAAGGCTCATCTTTTCTTCCTCCTTGCTCTATTTTCGGATAAAGAATGTTTCTCTTTCTTCACATGCAAATCCTTCACCATGACAAAACTAGTGATCATTCGTCACATTTAGATGTTCTTTTCGTTCATAGCAAAAAAGACTGCCAGTTGCAGCAGTCTTTCACCTTTTACTTCCATTTAACAAATTCGGCCATCGCCCGTTTGAAGAACGTCCAAACACCGGCTTTTTCCATATCTTCTTTCGCTTCAACAGGACTTTCATGAAGCACTTTTCCATCTTTTTTCAAGATGATGGTGCCAAGTTTCGTTCCTTTTGAAAATGGGGCTGTGACATCTTGAGTTAATTTAATTTCTTTTTTGATCTGATCGACATTTTCGCCTTTTTTCGTTAAAAGAGAAATCGGTTCAGACGTGACAAGCTGAATTTTTTTCTTTTTCCCTTTGCTCACTTTGATCTCTGCTACATCTTGACCACGCTTGTACAGAGGGTGCGTTGTATATTGACTAAAGGCGTAATCCAGCATTTTGACGACTTGGGCATTTCTGTCTTTTGGCGTGCTTGCGCCGAATACAACAGCAATGACGCGCATGTTCCCTTTTTTAGCGGAAGCCGTTAGACAGTATTTCGCCTCGCCTGTAAACCCTGTTTTCACCCCATCCACACCTGGATAAAATTTAATGAGACGGTTTGTATTCACAAGCCAGAATTTTTTATCCGTGTTCTGACGAAGATAGTCTTCGTATACACCTGTGAACTTGGTGATCTCTTCATATTTCAACAGCTCTTTCGCCATTTTTGCCATATCATGAGCCGTGCTGTAATGATCTTTTTCAGGAAGTCCTGTTGGATTTTGAAAGACCGTTGAGGTGAGCCCAAGCTCTTTTGCCTTTTTGTTCATTTGCTCAACAAACTGTTCTTCAGATCCAGCAATATGTTCTGCCATGGCAACCGAAGCATCGTTTCCTGACGCAATCGCAATGCCTTTTAGCATGTCTTTAACCGTCATTTCTTCTCCCGGTTCAAGGAAAATTTGTGAGCCTCCCATAGATGCTGCATGATCGCTCGTTCTTACTTTATCAGTCATTTTTAATTTCCCTTGATCCATCGCTTCCATGATGAGAAGCATCGTCATGATTTTGGTCATACTTGCAGGGGCAAGCTTTTCATCACTGTTTTTGTTGTAAAGCACTTTTCCCGTGTCACGTTCCATTAAAATCGCTGATTTGGCTTCATGCGCCAATTCTGATGTTTGTTTTTCTCCTGGCTTTTCAATCTTTTCTTTTGCCATCGCTGATGGTGAAACCATTGAGATAAGGATCATTAAAGTAAACAATGCACATATATGACGTTTCAAGTGGCAGACCTCCATTATCGTAATCCTTTCTATTTTTTCCTCATAAAGGCTGTTTTATTCAGAGATCGTTTGATTGCCATAAAAAAAAGCCCTCTGTTTCATGAACAGAAGGCTTTTTCACGCGATCTATGAGAGTTGTTTGACAACTTCTTTCACTAAATCAAGGAAACTTGCTTTCACTTTTTCCGTCACTTCGATCACTTCATCATGAGAAAGCGGCTGATCTAAAATACCTGAAGCCGCATTAGAGATGCATGAAATACCAAGTACTTTTATGCCTGCATGACGTGCCACAATCACTTCTGGCACAGTCGACATACCGACTGCATCAGCGCCTAGCGTTCTGAGGAAACGAACCTCTGCCGGTGTTTCATATGAAGGGCCTGTCATTCCTGCATAAACCCCTTGCTGCACAGATATGCCTAAATGTTTAGCCGTTTTCTCTGCAAGTGCCAGCAAATCTTTATCATACGGTGCAGACATATCAGGGAAACGAACCCCTTGACTGTCGTTTGGTCCAATTAACGGATTGGTTCCCATCATATTGATATGATCTGTAATCAGCATGAGATCGCCAGGATGGAAGGACGTATTCACACCGCCCGCTGCATTTGTCACAATACATGTCTCAATGCCGATTTCTTTCATCACACGGACAGGAAATGTCACCTGCTTCATATCATACCCTTCATAGTAATGGAAACGTCCTTGCATGGCACAAACGACCGTGCCTTTCAGCGTTCCAATGACGAGCTGGCCTGCATGCCCTTCTACTGTTGAAACAGGGAATCCAGGAATATCTTCATATTTCAATTTGATTGGATTTTCAATCTCATCGGCTAAAATGCCAAGACCTGAACCTAAAATCAATCCAACTGTTGGTACATATGTCGATGCTTGTTTAATGTATGCCGCCGCTTCTGAAAACTGTGCTCCCACGTGATTTCCCCCTATTTGAGTTGAGATAAAAAGCTTGTTCCGTATTTTGGCAGCGTTGATTTAAAATTATCTGCTACCGTTGCCCCAAGATCAGCAAATGTTTTCGCTGTTGGTAGCTCATTCGCTTCTTGATGCTTTTTGCTGTAAGCAATAAGCGGAACGTATTCTCTTGTATGATCTGTTCCGTGATGAACCGGGTCATTTCCGTGATCTGCTGTGATCACAAGCAGATCATCCTCTTTTAATAGATCAAACACTTCAGGTAGACGTGCGTCAAATTCCTCTAGTGCCTTACCGTAGCCTTCTGGATCTCTTCTATGTCCATAAAGCGCATCAAAGTCGACAAGATTTAAGAAGCTCAGCCCAGTAAAGTCTGTTTTCAGCGTCTCCACTAGCTTGTCCATTCCATCCATGTTGGATTTCGTTCTGAGTGAAGAGGTGATTCCTTCACCATCATAAATATCAGAGATTTTTCCGATCGCAATGACATCAAGTCCATCATCTTTCAATTCATTCATGACGGTACGGTCGAATGGTTTTAATGCATAGTCATGACGATTTGGTGTTCTAACAAATGCCCCCGGCTCCCCGACAAATGGACGAGCGATGATGCGCCCTACCATATATTTTTCATCTAAAGTCAGTTCACGTGCGATTTCGCAAATGCGGTAAAGTTCGTCTAATGGCACAACTTCTTCGTGTGCAGCAATTTGCAGCACAGAATCTGCTGAAGTATAAACGATTAAATCGCCTGTTTTCATATGCTCTTCGCCAAGCTCATCCAGAATTTCTGTACCAGACGCTGGTTTATTTCCAATGATGCCACGCCCTGTTTTTTCTTTTAATTCATTTAACAGTTCATCTGGAAAGCCGTCTGGAAAGACTTTAAATGGTGTGTCGATGTAAAGACCCATGATTTCCCAATGCCCTGTCATTGTGTCTTTCCCGTTGGATGCTTCTTGCATTTTTCCATAATACGCAAGCGGTTTTTCGTCCGCTGGAATTCCTTTAATTTCTTTAATATGACTTAGCCCAAGCTTCGCCATATTCGGCATATGAAGCCCGTTCATTTTTTCAGCAATATGTCCAAGTGTATCTGCACCTACATCATTAAAATCAGCAGCATCAGGTGCTTCCCCGATTCCTACTGAATCCATCACAATGAGGAAAATACGTTTATACTGATAATCAGGCATAAAAAAGCGCCTCCTTCAATATTCTTGTCCTTTCACCTTTCACAACTGGAGAGGTCAGACATCTCAAGTATAAACCGTTTTCAAGTCAATTGACAACCATAAACGGTCCAAACATAAAAAAGCATGATACACGTTCACCGTGCCATGCTTTACTTATGCCCTTGGATGGAATTTGTGATACACGTCTTTTAATCTTGTTTTTGTGACATGTGTGTAAATTTGTGTAGTAGAAATATCGGCATGTCCGAGCATTTCCTGTACGGCTCTAAGATCCGCACCGTTTTCAAGCAAATGTGTCGCAAATGAATGTCTGAGCGTATGAGGCGTCAATTCTTTTTGAATACCTGCTTCTATGGCTCGTTTCTTTAAGTTCTTCCAAAAGCCCTGCCGCGACATTTTTTTTCCGTGATGATTCAGAAATAAGGCATCGGCCGGCTGTTTTTTGAGCAGCTTGTTTCTGCCTTTTTCTATATACACTTCAATCGCACTTGTAGCAGCTTCACCAATAGGCACGATCCGCTCTTTTCTTCCTTTTCCAAAACAGCGTATAAACCCCATGGTCAGATGCACATCCGCAAGAGTCAGATCAAGCATTTCACTTACGCGAATACCTGTTGCATATAAAAGTTCGAGCATGGCTTTGTCACGGTAGTCAAATGGTGTTTGCTGCTTAGGTGTATCGAGCAGCTTTTCTACCTCATCTAATGATAGAACTTTCGGTAATTTCCGCTCTGTTTTTTGTGATTCAATGTTCCATGACGGGTCATCTGTTGTCACTTTTTCACGGAGCAAAAATTGATGAAAGGAGCGTATCGATGATAGATGACGGACGGACGTTTTACTCGATTTCCCCTCGTCTTTTAACTGTTTTAAATAATGAATAATATGAAGGCGTGTGACGTCTTTTACATCTGTCAATTGTTCATGCGTCATTAAAAAAGACAAATAGCTCTGTAAATCTCTTTTATAAGAGACAATGGTATTTTCAGAGAGTCCTCTCTCTACTGTCATAAAATGAATAAAGTCGGATAATTGATCCTTCAATGGTTTCTACTCCCCGTTTTGATAAAAATAAATCAATCGATCCTGCCAGCTGTCTTGTTTCGGCTGATCCATTTCCATCACTTTTATCGCTGCACCTTCTGGTTTATCATAACGATGATAGCTTTCATATTCTGAATTTATCCATATCATAGCATAATAGAACAGGACGGTAAAACCAGTGAACAAGATAAATACTTTCATTACTTCACCTGTTGTTTTGAGCCATTTTCGCATGTTCTTCATGTCCTTTCTCGTGTTCTCATTACTTCAGCATATGCCAGGTGGGACAAGGAATATACAGCGAACATGCAAAAAACCTTTTCATTTTGAATGAAAAGGTTCCAATTCGGATTATTTGCCGGATTCATCATCATGACACCGGTGGCAAATACCATGGAATGTCAATCTATGATCCTTAATTTTAAATTTCCAGTCGCGTTCAATAATCTCTTCAACATCTTCTAATAAATCATCTTCTATCTCATCGACTGTACCGCATTCCATGCAGACAAGATGGTGATGGAAGTGAGCGGCTCCTTCTTTGCGAAGATCATATCGCGAAACGCCGTCTCCAAAGTTAATTTTATCAACAACTTTCAGTTCAGTAAGCAATTCTAACGTCCGATAAACAGTAGCAAGACCAATTTCAGGAGACTTCTCTTTTACGAGGAGGTATACATCTTCTGCACTTAAATGGTCTTCTTCATTCTCAAGCAGTACTCTTACTGTTGCTTCACGCTGTGGCGTGAGCTTATAGCTGGAAGAATGAAGCTGTTTCTTAATTCGATCAATCCGATTTTCCATTGACTTTCCCTCCTACGCCACATTACTTGATCATTATATCAAATGATGTGCAGAGAGCCAACTATAATCATTTTAAATTGATAAATAAATTGATTATTATTTAATAACGATTATAAAATCATCAAAACAGAACACCTGCCAGCTTTTTCATCAGCATGAATGATAAGTATGATTCAAAAAAGGACGAAAGAGCAGCGAGGGTTAAAATCATCAGTAGAACAGAAGCATACCGGCCAAACCAATGGATTGGCGCTTGACTGATGGTTTTTTTCATAAAAAGCTGACCAATTAAACGAATGGAGAACGCAATCGCACAAGTTCCGATCACTAAATACGCTGGAATGAGCAAGATATTTTGAGGAAGCACCGAGACAAAAGATAGAAAAAAACCGCTAAGCCCCATTTGATTGACCAAAAAACCGACAGTAAACCCAACTACAATCCCTTTTAAAAAAATCATAAGAAAAATAAGCGGCAGGCCAATGATGGAAATTCCGAGTATCCACATGAGGCCCAAATATTTCATATGATGTAAAAAGCTTTGCAAAAACATTTCTTTTGATTCTGCTGCTTTCTCATTCGTCAGTTGACCAAAAAATTGATTTAAATAGTAGAATAAATCCTCTTTCTGACTCATTGTCATACTATTGACGATAATGGCTCCAAAAATGACGCCCATTAAAAATAGTACAGAAACAAACAAATAAATCGATACATGATCTTTCACGTGCTGAAGAAGATGTTCTTTCCAAGACTTTTTCCGCATGCGCCTTCCTCCCAAATAGTAAAGGTTACTAGATTCTATGAGAGAGCAGACGAAACATGACAGTTTTATAAAAAGAAAAACGAGAAAGCAGCTGTACACCGCTCTCTCGTTTCCTTTATCGTGCAGCTTTTTGTACGTTCACAAGCCCAGCGCCATAATAAAAAGGTTCGCCAAGTTTTGTTGCCGTTTTTGTCAGCCTTTCACGCAATTCATCATTTGTCAGATTCGGATGTTTTGATAGAATGACTGCCGCAGCACCAGCTACATGAGGTGATGCCATAGACGTTCCACTCTTATATCCATATTCGTTATGAGGAATGGTACTTAATGTTGAAACACCTGGTGCTGATACTTCCACTTCTTCCCCAACAGAGGAATCAAAGGCTCTTTGCTTTCGTTGATCCACAGATGCGACTGCCATGACAGAGCTGTATTTGGCCGGGTAATCTATCGTATTAAGTGACCCGTAGCTCCCAGCATTTCCTGCAGATGCGACAATGAGAATCCCGTTGTCATAAGCTCGATCTACCGCTTCTTTCAGCGCCTCCGATTCACTTGCTCCCCCCATACTAATATTGATAACATCCATCTCATTCTCAATCGCCCATTCAATGCCTTTAATGATCCAGCTATAGTAGCCGTCACCATTTTCATCTGCCACTTTCACCGCATAGATCGAAGCTTTTGGTGCCACACCAACGACGCCTACTTTATTATCTAATGCTGCGATCGTGCCTGCAACGTGAGTTCCGTGTTCATGCGGGTCAACGAGCGGATCGGACTCTGTTGGAACAAAGCTGACACCACCAGTTACATGTAAATCTTCATGCTTGCCGTCGATTCCACTGTCAAGAACAGCTACTTTGACATTCTGTCCGGCATATCCTCGTTTATGTACCTTTTGTGCTTTGATGCTTTTGATGCCATAAGGAACGCTTTGACCGCTTGTTTTTGCTTTTTGGTCTTCCTCAATAAAAGTAACTTCTTTTGCTTGATGTAGTTTTTCTTTTGATGCTTCGTTCAACGAAACTTTCATCATATCTATTTTCTCTATTGATTCTTTCACATGACCGCCGGCTTTTTCAACAAGCTGTTTTTGTGTTTTGTCTTGAACGGAAGAAGAAAAACCGATCATATACTCTTTTTTTGCTTGATCCTTTGCAGATACATCTGATGCGCCGAATGTCATCGATGCCAGTAGCATACTTGCCATACAAAGCCCTGCTCCAAATGATTTGACCTTCACGATACCCACTCTCCCTTTCATTTCTTTTTGTCATTTAACTACATTTTTAGACAAAAAGAAACGACCGTTTGTCCTATTTTTTAAAATTTTTCCAATTATTTGATCTACTTGTCACAAAAAAGCAAAATAAAAATGCTTATGATCCTGTTCATAGCGATCATAAGCATTCCTACCTTTATGTTTTTTCATCATATGCTGCAAGGCTTCTTGTTTTGTTTTTGTCTTTCTTTCGTGTGTACTAAAATGCGGCATATTTCCTCTCGATTGTTCTGGATTTCGGCTGTGCTGCCTTTGAAGGTGTTCTCTCTTTTTCTTTGCTTTGCTTTTTCCCATTTCGCAAAACCCCTTTCGTTGTCGTTATGATACATGAACGCATCTAAAAAAGATAGACGTATACACGCCTATCTTTCTTTTCTCACCATATCAAGATGCGGAATTCCATCCTCATCATAACAATCTGAGACAGCTTCGAAGCCAAACGATTCGTAGAACGATTTCAAATAAGCCTGTGCTTGGATTTTAATCTTTGTTTCGCCTAATACACTGAGCTTTTTTATCGCCTGATCGAGCAGGATCTTCCCGTAACCTTTTTTCCGGCCGGCCTTCGTCACAAGGACACGACCAATGGACGCCTCTTTGTACATGATCCCGCTTTGGAAAATGCGGCAATAAGCGACAATCGTGCCGTTCTCTTTGGCGATTACATGCAGCGCCTCTTGATCACGATGATCAATTTCAGGATAAGGACATGTTTGTTCTACAACAAACACATTCACTCTTTCCATTAAAATCAGGTAAAGGTCCTCTTTAGACAGTTGTTCAAATGTGTGACATGTCCATTTAAGTTGATTCATGATTGATATCCACCTTACCGTAGACTCCGCCTCCGCCAGCGATCAGTCCAACTTCACCTCTTCTTGCTTTGATGATGTAATCGGCTGTTTTCTCAGGCAGGACCGCTTTTAATTCTTGTTCTGTTGCTTGATGAAGAATATTCATCTCTGTATGAAAGACAACTTTTAACTTTTCTAATGTTTTGGCTCCAACACCCGGAATAAAATGAAGGGGAAGCTGGTGAACATAAGGAGGCCTTATTCCTTTGTCACTTTCTTGGTCAGCAAGCTCCTTTAACCGCTCACTCACCCCTTTTGTCATTCGGGTATGGCCGCATGCTTGGCACTTTTCTTGATCCTGACTGTCAGGTCTTACCCCGCATTTCTCACAGGTCGTATGATAATACTTTCCGAGCCGCGGAGCGAGCCCATAATTTCCAGTGATGTTTCTTCCATCTTTTCCTTGAAGCGCTAGCTCAAATTCAGCAAAGGAGGCATGATCCATTCGGATCTTCGTATATTCCCGCGCAATTTTCCCTAAAGAATGGGCATCTGAATTTGTTAAAAAAGGATAACGGTTTAGCTCACTTAGCTGGGAGGCCATAGACGTATCACAGCTAAGGCCAAGCTCAACAGCATCAATGAGTTCTGGATCGAATACTTCGGTTAAAGACGTATTGACCCCTTTACCGTATAAACTTTTATGCGGCGTAAAAATATGGGCAGGAATAAATAATCCCCCTAGTTCCTTCACCTTATGCTGAAGCGTTCTCCCATCCACATATAACCGCTGTGAACTCAAATGCACATTTTTCATATGAAGAGAAAGCCATGCGGAAAACTCAGACATTTTACGAAGCGTGGGCATAAAGGCAAGCACATGAATCGGGCCTTTTGATTGGTCATCATTGATTTCTAGCTCACTGCCTAAAAGCAAAACGGTCTTTCCAAATGATAACCCGCCATCGCTTAGTTCCGTGTACGTGCCTTCCTCTACACCTTCTATCAATTCTTCTAGGACTTCAGGAGATTGTGCATCAATCACACCAATCATCCCCATCCCTTTACTTTGAGACGCTTCAATGAGAATTTGGTCAATGGTCAGTGACCTTGCACCTGTAATTTTGACAGCCCTACCTGTTCTTGTTCGACCAATATGAATATGGATATCTGCAAAGAATTCCCTCATTTTGTAGACTTAAGTACCTCTTGCAATTGTAAGTATTGAATGGCATAGGCTGTTTTCGCATCATAAATATGTTGTTTTTCGATGAGGTGCAGTGCTTCTTCTAGTGAAACTTCCATCACTTCGACAAATTCATCCTCATCCAGCTCTCGTTTTTCTTCAAGCGGGACGAGCTGATCAGCAAGGTAGATGTGAACAATTTCATCCGCAAACCCTGGTGATGTATAAAAGGCTGTCAGCTTTTGGAGCGCCTGAGTTGTATAACCTGTTTCTTCTTCTAATTCTCTCAGTGCTGTATGTGCCGGCGCTTCTCCTTTTTCTAATTTTCCAGCCGGAATTTCAACGATGGATCTCTCCAGTGCTTTACGGTATTGCTTGACCAAAATGATTTTATTTTTGTCTGTACGTGCAATGACTGCTACCGCACCTGGATGTTTAATGATTTCGCGTTTGCCTGGTTTTCCGTTCGGCAATTCTACATCTTCAAGAACCAAGTCAATGATTTTTCCGTTATATAATGTTTTTGACGATAATGTTTTTTCTTCAAAGTCCTTCAATTTTGTCAGCTCCTCGTTCTACTTTCACTTTTTACTTCATTCATTTTAACATAGATGTTTTAGGAGAAGCCAAAATGCGGATGCCTGCTTCAATGCGCCTTTTGAAATCACCTAGCTTGAATTCCAGAATTGTTTCACTTAATGTGAAAGGATAGGAGTGTGATTGAATTGAAAAAAAGACGAATTGGCACCTCTGATCTCTTGGTTAGTGAGGCGGCACTAGGATGTATGTCCCTTGGGACTGAAAAAGAAAAAGCGCTCTCTTTATTAGATGAAGCCATTGATCTTGGGATTAACTATTTGGATACAGCTGATTTATATGATTTTGGAACAAATGAGGAGATCGTCGGGGAAGCCATTAAGAACAGACGCCAAGATCTGATTTTGGCCACAAAAGGCGGCAACCGCTTTGAAAAAGGCAAACCTGGCTGGGACTGGGATCCTTCAAAAGCATATATAAAAGAGGCAGTGAAACAAAGCCTGAAACGACTTCAAACAGATTATATTGATTTATATCAATTGCATGGCGGCACAATTGACGATCCAATTGACGAAACCATCGAGGCATTTGAAGAATTGGTTGAAGAAGGTGTCATTCGCTATTACGGCATATCGTCAATCCGTCCAAATGTCATTAAAGAATACGCCAAAAAATCAAATATCGTGAGTGTGATGATGCAATATAGTTTACTCGATCGTCGCCCAGAAGAATGGTTCTCTCTTCTTGAAGAACAAAGCATTAGTGTCGTGGCAAGAGGTCCTTTAGCAAAAGGATTATTAACTGAAAAACCCCTTTCGCAAGCAAGTGCGGCGATTCAAAAGAACGGGTATCTTGACTATTCATTTGAAGAGCTCCAGCAAATCATCCCTTCGTTAAAGAAAGTCGCTTATGACCTATCACTGACAGAGCTGTCCATTCAATACTTGCTTAAGCATTCTGCAGTCAGCTCTGTTGTTTTTGGCGCAAGCTCGGTGAAACAGTTAAAAGAAAATGTGGCAGCGGCAAATGCACGTTCATTAAGCGATCAAGAAGTAAAAGCTTTGTCATATTTCACAAAACAGTCTGTGTATGAGACGCATCGTTTGAATCAATAGAAGACAAATGGAAGAACAGCTTGTCACTTATGTTTTATTTTGAATGTACAACCCTATTGGTGCGATTCTGAAATGAAGTGATACGAGGGAGTCAGACGTGTTTTCTCTCAGGCTCATGTAGTATGTATTCATCTCAATGATATAACATAAAAAAGGGAGCATCGCAGCTCCCTTTTTTAACTTTTATACTTTCTCCAGTCTAAATGACTTTCATCTAGCAGCTCTGAGAAGCTTTTATTTTTTTCTTTTTCTTTCTGTTGCCGAAGGAGGTCTTGTCGTTTTTGTTCTTCTCTTTTTTCTGTCTCGGCGGCCAGGTTCTGCTTCATTTGAAGGAGCTGCTGTTTCACATCATCCTTTATGCCGTCCTTTAGCTTTGCTTGATCTTGATTGGTCTTTTTCACTTTGCCTCTCTCCTTTTGCTTTAGTGTATCATCCGTTTTATTTGCTCAGCAAGAGTCACGCCAAACTCCCAACATGTGGTATGATCTTCATAGAAACCCTTCGGAAAGGAAGAATCAGCTTGAAGAAGAAATGGCTCGCTATACTCGCCTTGATATTATTTCCACTCGCTGCAATCGGCATTTTTTTTACCAATAAAATGATGTATATACGAAAATTAACGGATGAAGAGCTCATCAAACGAGAATCAGATGAAGGGCACTATCATCACGAGGAGTTTCAACAGCTGCAAAAAGAGAAAGTTTGTATTCCTTCAGCATTTGGTTACGATCTTCATGGCTATTTTGTACCGCTCCCTCATACAACACGCACCATCGTTCTTTGTCACGGGGTTACCGTCAGTTTGATCAATTCCGTGAAGTATATGAAATTATTCCAAAAGCTTGGATGGAATGTGCTGCTTTATGATCATAGAAGACATGGGATGAGCGGCGGAAAAACAACGAGCTATGGATATTATGAAAAAGAAGATTTGGCTCAAGTCGTCAAGTGGCTGAGAAAAAAGCTTGGGGAAAAAGCAATCATTGGGATACACGGAGAATCGATGGGCGCAGTCACAACTTTATTATATGCTGCAAAACCGGATGCAAACGCCAATTTTTACATCGCTGATTGTCCTTTTGCTTCTTTTGAGGATCAGCTTCTGTATCGATTAAAAACAGATTTTCGTCTTTCAGGACAGTGGATTCTTCCACTAAGTGATCAAGTGTTGAAATGGCGGGACGGATACAGCATTCGACAAGTTTCTCCACTTGATGTAATCGACCAGGTGAAAGAACCTATCCTTTTTATTCATAGCCTCCATGATGACTATATCCCTTGTGAGCAAAGCGAGCAGTTATACGCACGCAAAAAGGGTGATAAACGGCTATTTATTGCGCCACATGGTGCGCATGCGATGTCTTATAGTGACAATAAGGAAGTCTATGAACAAGAGATCGAAGCATTTCTGGAAGCATTTCAATTCAATCAAAATGAAAGAGGAGAATGAACAGCCGTTCGTCTCCTCTTTTTGCTAACTTATACGATAGTCACCACTGTTGTATGGTGTCTGCCCGCCAGCTCCATATGGCTCTCTTCCGATTGCTGCTGACTCATGACCGATAACCCTGCAGTTGCTGCCAATAAAAGAACTATCAAACTCATTTTCATATAAATGACCTCCATTTTGAATTTTTGATATGGCTTGAATTTTCCTTTCGTAATACCGGGTAGAAACTTCAAATAATCCAAGCTCATTATAATAATGAGCCGCATCAAGTGCCAGTTCCTCAATATCTGGGTATAAGCGCTTGTCCTCCAACAAATCTAATGTATCGTCTATGATTTTTATTTCTGCATCAACGTATAATGCTTTTAAAAACTGAAACTTGCAGATGTAAATTTCATCTTCTAATTCACAGGCTTTCATAATACCTTGTTGATAGAGGGTTAACGACTCTTCTATTTGTTTTTGTTTAAACAGGATTTGGGTCAGCATAAATAGTGGGTCTAGAGAGCGATTTAGATGGGTTAAATTCTCCTTTTCAAACACTTCAAGAGAGTCTTTGAGATAGCGACTTGCTGTAGCAAGATCGTTCATTTGGTAATAGCAGTTACCTAAGTTGAAAAGGGCCGAACCTATGACTCGAGGGTTTCCAATTGAGCGTGCTCGCTTTAGAGCATTTTTAAAGTAGGGCAATGCATGTTCATAGCATTTCAAATCATCATAGTTTGCACCGATGACAAATTCACAGTGGATGATTCTCAGCGTGTACGTTCTGTAGGCAGAGTACGTATCTAACGCTTGCAAAGCATAGTGCATCGAAAAGTGGGTTTGTTTCATGTGGTAGTATATTTCTGCTAATTTAAAATAAAATTCTGCTCTTTCTATATCATCTGATATGAGATTGAGCTTTTTTTCTGCGGAACGGTAATAAGCAATGGCACTCAAATAGTTTCTCTGTTCAAATTCAAACATTCCTGTAAAAAAATGAACATAGTATTCAAGCATATCTGTTAATTTGGTCTGCGAATGTTCAATTGTTTCTAGAAGCTTCTTAATCTCCTCATCATTTGAGGCTTTTTTTGCCGGTTCAAAATATTCAAGCATGACCTTATGTCGAAAATCCATTAGCTGGTAAAAAAGCAGCAAGTTCTGATCTTGCTCCATCTCAAGGATTTCCTGCTCGATCTCGGCCTTTAGCTTCTCTGCTTTCATGACATGAAATCCGCAAATCTGCCTATACCATTCGTTTATTTTGATTCCAACCTGAGGCGATGACAGCTTGAGCTTCAATTCACCTTAGCACCTCCCTCCTCATGTACGATACATGTTGTATTCTATCATATTTCCTCGAATGGAAGAAATATGAAATGTCGTTTTTCGTAAAGTTTTCGGTATCCCGCAATAACCGCTTCCATTGCCGATTTTTCGGCATTAACAGTCTCTATTTTTCTCTTTCTACTTTTCTCATTTTGTCGAAATGTTTGTTAAAAATGACTTTTTATCGTTGAAAAATCTCATTTTTCAAATTAGACAGTTCTTCTGTTTGATGAGATGATGATGGCACAAAAAAAGCCCTCTTCAGCAAAGGGCTTATAACACATCTGTTACGTGTTCCATATTCTCTTTTATCCAACTGACTGCTAATTCAAGCGTTGGAAATTCTTCCGTTTCAAATGTGACTTCATCTTGGAGAAGCCAGACGTCCTTTTTTACTGAATCCATTCCACCGATTGACCAGTGCAAAAGGCTATATGGATGATTATTATTTAAAAACGACACCCACGTTTTATTTTGTGCCGTATTTTGTATCACTTTCAGCTTTTGATCCACTACGTTTCCACCTTACTTTACAAGTATACCCATTCTCGGGCTGAGTATTTGTTGAGGACTTTTCAACATAAGTGTATTGGCTTTTTCATTAAAATCAATCGTCATTTCCTCGTCAAAAAACACCTTTTGTGCTGTGTGTATATATAGTTTTAAATGTTGGCTATTTTTAAGTGGTTCCCATTCACCTGTTCTTTCACTTGTTAACCAAAGCATTGGTACGCCACTCACTGCACAGCCACAACCTTCTGAATCGTAGCGAAGCAGTAACTCCTTCGTCTCGTTTCCTGTTTGCTGTTTTTCTATATATGTTTTAGCCAGTTCTGTGATGTGAATATACATGGCGAACACCCTTTTTAAATTGATGCTTACATTGTAACACATAAAACACCATAAAACATGACACACGACTAAATCCGAAAGTCATACTCTTTGAAATACACGCTCTTCTCACTAGGATTATATCTATCTATTGGCTCTTTCTGCATCCTGTTTTTTAGAATTATACTGATGACGCTATCCATTTTAAAAGAAGAAACAGGAGGTTTTAGATCGTGAAAAAAAGATTATCTCTCTGCTTTATCGGGGCGCTGATATTGATGTTGAGTTTCACTATGCCAAACATGAAAGCGGCATCTATCCTTGATGAAGTACGAGAAAGCTATGCGACTTATACGGGATCTGGTTACTCAGGGGGCGCCGCTTTATTAGATCCTATTCCCTCTGACATGAAAATTACAGCTTTAAATCCCCATGACTATAACTATAAAGGGGTAAATGCGGCACTTGCAGGGGCTTACCTTGAAGTAACGGGGCCAAAAGGAAAAACCGTTGTGTATGTAACCGATAAATATCCAGAAGGAGCAAAAGGAGCTCTTGATCTTTCTCCTAATGCCTTTACCAAAATTGGCAATATGGAAGATGGGAAAATCCCGATTAGTTGGAAAATTATAAAAGCACCGATTAGCGGAAATGTAGCTTACAGAATAAAAGAAGGTAGCAGTGAGTGGTGGGCTGCGATTCAAGTGCGCAATCATAAATATCCGGTTATGAAAATGGAATATTACAAAGATGGAAAATGGGTGAACATGGAAAAGACAGACTACAACCATTTCCTTGGCTTTCATATGGGGTCTACATCTCTTCCTGTTCGAATCACAGATATCCGCGGGGTCATAGTAAAGGATCAATTACCCGCTCTTCCGTCTACTGCTGCTTCACAGGCCTATATTGTAAAAGGCAATGTTCAGTTTCCTAATTAACGAGATGAAGAGGCAGCTTATTTAAGAGCTTCCTCTCTTCCTTCTCTATCCCAGCGATATGCCTCATTTTCTATTTCTTTTATGATTTCATTCTTTCCTGCCATATAGCTTTGTATATCTTCCGGATACTGATTTGCTAATTGTTCCTTGACAGACGCATACGCTACAGCTCGTTCTGGGTGGACTCTTAAGTAATCTCGAAACAATAAATGTCTTTTCACATCAGGATGATTTCTTTCATACACATGGACATGATGCGTACGATTCAAGCCACCCTTTTGAAAAAAACGTCTCCCTTTTATACCATTTTCACCGAGCACTTCGTATCCAAGGTGTTCAAATCTCTCTTTTTTCCTATCAATCTCTTCTATATCGCTTACTTCTATTAATATATCTATAATTGGTTTGGCAACAAGTCCTGTAACTGACGTGCTGCCAATATGGTATCCTTCTATCCAGCTCTTTTGAATGATTTGCTTGAGTCGCTGCTTTTCTTGACGGAATTCTTCATGCCATTCTTTTTTGAATTCGACAACCTCAACCTTGCGTCGCGGTGTCCATTTCATTTTTGATAGGGTGAGCTCTTTTGCCACATGAATCACATTTGTTTCAAAAAACCCCAATTTTTCATATAGCCTTTTTGCAGGGGTGTTTTCTTGCCCTGTGGTCAGTTCTATCGGGACATTCTTCTCCATAATTGTCGACATAAGTCTTGTTCCAATACCCTGCTTTAGCGCTTTTGGATGCACAGCCAATCGACTAATGATCAAACAATCTTTCAGCTCTTCATAGGAGACTACACCTAATAAGAGATCATCTTGCTCAAAACCAATAAATTGCTCTTTTGCTTTCATGACATCTTGAATGGTCTCTTTTAATGGCGGAAGATCAGCATAGCCAATTTGTTCAGCTTCTTGTTGGTATGCAGCTAGTTGAATATGTAAGATCTGCTTTGCTACATCACTTATTGTGTGATCTAAATGAACAATCATTTCATTGCCTCCAGCTTCTTCACAAATAACACACGGTCTTCATGAATGCCATCGTAATCTGAAAAGACTGAGATGCCATCTACTGTTTTATCTCCCTTTTCTATCTGAAACCCGAGTTTTGTATGGTAAGCAATGGAGACTTTATTGATAGGAGCTGTGACAGCTTTAATGGTTGTTCTTCCTTCCTTTTCAGCCGCTTCATAAAAAGCTTGATAGAGGATTTTGCCTATCTTTAATTTACGGTGATCTGGATGGACGCCAACAAAGTGAATATAGGCTTCATCCGAATGAGATTGCGATAAAAAGCCAACCAAAAAGCCGATCAGCTCTCCCTTTTCAACGACAACAAAACTTGTTTGCTGGAAATGTTCAAAAAAGAGCTTTGGCAATTTTGCACGCAAATCTCTGCCTCCCCACCAGCTTTGAATGACGGATGTGACTGCGTAAAAATCTGACGGTTTCACTTGACGTATCATGATGGCCTCGCCCCTTTTTCCTTTTTGGCTTTCCTTTGATTCGTTTTTTCTCAAAAATGCGATTGTTTCAATAGTCTACTGTCTGATCAAATGGTTGTAAAGACAGTATGCCTGTCTTTTTTCATATTCACTTGTTGGTTCTTCGTCTTTCAGCCGTCATCTCCTTTTAAATCTTCACACTTATTTCAAAAAGTTCACTTTTTGTGCGAAAGTTTCATTCATTTGTTATGTTAAGATGGTTCATATAGGAAATGGTACAAATGTTTATTGGAGATGATGAGATTGGTTTGGGTTGTTATTTCGCTTGTTGTGTTTAGTCTTTTAAAGCTGCTTGTCACCTCTTTGCCTTCTGGTGTTGTTGAGCGCCTTTTTAGCCGCTACGCCGTACATGCTAAAGTAACAAGTGAGCAAACAAATATTACTTTTCAAGGTCGTTCGCTTGATGAGCAGCGAGCATCTGAAATCATTCAACATTTTAATGATGCGATCTTTATTGAACGCTATTATATTTACCCTGGTGATGAAGAACGCTTTCTTCATCCGAATGAAGGGCCAGCGCCGCTTACTATGCAAACAAAGCATGGGAAACATGATGTCACCCTTTATCTGTTCCATTATGATGACCATGTGGATGTGGTTCGGCAGTTTACACATAAGCCAAAGAAAAAGCTGATGGCTTATCGTCTGCGTTCTGAACCGCTCCAAACATTCCACAACATGGCACATGCCTAACAATCGTTGCAGCAGACGAGACGAAGTGTTCACCACTTCGTCTTTTTTGTATGGACAGCTTTTGAATGATTTACCAGTATGAATTTCACCTCATGTTGTTTACAATAGATACAGAACATACGTTCTAAGAGGTGAAGTACAATGAATGAACGAGCCATTCTGCTTGTGGATATGCAGTCATTTTATGCATCAGTCGAGAAGGTGGAGGCGCCTCATTTGGAGAATGTACCGCTCATTGTCTCTGGAGATCCAGAACGAAGAAGCGGAGTCGTCCTGGCAGCCTGCCCTCTCGCGAAGAAACGTGGCGTACAAAATGCATCAAGGTTATGGGAAGCACAGGAGAAATGTCCTGAAGCAGTGGTTGTACGTCCACGTATGCAGCGCTATCTCGATGTCTCTGTCATGATTACAGAACTGCTTGAACAATACACAGACCTTGTCGAGCCATATTCCATTGATGAACAGTTTCTTGATATTACAGGCAGTCTTACACTATTCGGCTCTCCACATGAGATCGCTCAACATATACAAACAACGATTATGAATCAGACTGGCATTTACGCACGTGTGGGCATCGGCCCTAATAAAGTGCTCGCTAAAATGGCCTGTGACCATTTTGCCAAAAAAAACACATCCGGCATCTATGAACTGAGTGCCGACCGGGTTGCTGCTGATTTATGGCCGCTTCCAATTGGAAAATTATTTGGCGTCGGCAAACGAATGGAGCATCATTTGAAACGAATGGGTATCAGTACCATTGGCACACTTGCTACTTATCCGTTAGACCGATTAAAAAAACGCTGGGGAATCAATGGGGAGCTTCTGCAGCGAACAGCTTTAGGACACGATCCCTCCCCAGTCACTATTCACACACATGATCAACAAAAAGCCGTTGGGCATCATATGACCCTTCCCCGTGATTACGCATCTTTTGAGGAGATCAAAGTCGCTCTTCTTGAATTGAGTGAGGAAGTCGCTAGGCGGGCACGTTTTAAGCATTATCTCGGTCAAACGGTGTCTGTTGGTGTAAGAGGGGCTGATTTTTCACATCCAACAGGCTTTCATCGACAAATGAAGCTTCATTCACCGACACAGTATGGCTCAGATATTGCAGAGGCAGCGATTCAGCTATGCCAGCAGCACTGGGATGGCCAGCCCATTCGCAGTGTAGGCATTACCCTCTCACAACTGCAGCCTGACAGCCACTATCAGCTGACTTTATTTGATCATCATTTGAAGAAAGATCAACTCAGCAAAGTATTTGATGAAATCCATCTGAAATATGGACCTGCGGCATTATTGCATGCTTCGTCACTGACAAGCGCAGGGCAGGCATATCACCGCGCCGAAAAAATTGGCGGGCATTACAAATAACGGAGGCGAACAAGCATGAATCCCAATAAATTAACACCTGGATACAACATCATGTGGGAATCAAGCCGAATGATGCTACCAGAGCACCGAGAGCAACTACTTGCTCAAAAACGAAAGAAAAAAGAATATACACCTCTACCGCTCAGCTCCGATCAGCTAGAGGAAATGAATGTTTTGATCACACAGTCGATTACCGAGGATCAAGCGATTTGCGTGACATATGTCTCATCAGGCATGAAAGCACAGTTTTGGGGCTGGGTGAAAGCCATTCATTATGAAACACGCCAAATGAAAATCGTGAATGACGAAGATGTTCTAAACCTTTCCTTACATCAAATTATTGCCATCGATCTCAATTGATTTTCGCAAAACGAAAACATGATCATTGAAAAACCCGCTTCGTTTTTCCGAAAAAATTATGACCCATCAAGGCTTAAAACCTTGAAAACGAGGCATATGCTCTTCGAATGAACGGAACGGTTCAAGCTTCTCTGTCATTTGACGGATGACTCCTCCATCAAATTGTGTATTTAATTTGCACAATTTTTCATGTATGATTGGAACATCTTACAAACTCAGGGGAGACACAGCATGAAAAATAACTTACGCACTTTACATCCACTTAGTTGGACGATCATCATCGGCACGATATTTGGCCGAATGGCGACATCCATGAGCATTCCCTTTTTAGCCGTTTATTTGACACAAGTCAAAGGCGCCTCAGCCTCTTCAGCTGGATTGATCATTGCCGTCAGCTCTCTTATTGGGATTGTTGCGAGTTTTTACGGCGGCTATGTTTCCGACCGAATCGGCAGAAAAAAGGTCATGCTTTTATCCATCTTTGGCTGGACACTTGTCTTTGTTGGCTTCGCATTTGCAGATGCCATTTGGGTCTTCTTTTTTATGAATGCTTTAAATGGACTGTGCCGGGCGCTGTTTGAACCAACGTCTAAAGCACTCTTATCCGATGTCACCCCATCGAGCATTCGGTTGTTTGTCTTTAACTTACGGTATACGGCCATTAACATTGGTGTCATTTTCGGCCCGCTGCTTGGCTTATATCTCGGGTCATCAAAAACGACTTTTCCATTTCTCGTCGCTGCCCTCATTTACTTGTTGTACGGGTTAACGCTGGCATGGCAATTTCAAAAGCATCCAGTGGCTGCTCCAGAAAGCACCAAACAAATCGGTGTCAAAAAAGCTCTTTCCATTATTCAGAAAGATACGGTCTTTAGCATCATCCTCATTGGCGTTACTTTATGTTCATTTGGCTATTCACACCTAAGCTCAACACTGCCTCAATATTTATCGGCATCCCCTATGATTGAGGATGGCCCTAAACTGTTTGGGTATCTTTTATCCTTAAACGCAGTGGTTGTCATTGTCGTTCAGTACCCGCTGATTATGATCGCTAAGCGCTATTCAACGATTTTGTCGTTAACGACTGGAAACGTGCTTCTAGCAGGCAGTTTGTTTGCCATTGCTTTTTCACAAAGTCTCGGTACGCTTGCTTTTATTATTGTCGTGTTTACGATTGGTGAAGTGCTGCTCTTTGCAATGATGGATCTGTTTGTAGACAATATTGCAAAACCTGAAGTGAAAGGATCATACTTCGGCGCAATGGGGTTTTCTCAGCTCGGCAGCGTCGTCGGACCGTTTGTCGGAGGATTGTGTATTGACTTATTTGGCGCAGCCCATCCCCTTTCTATTTTTTCAGTCTTGGCGATTGTCACCGCTGCAGGCGTTCCGTTTTTACTTATCGGATACTACCGCCTAAAAAAACGAACGGCGGCTGCCGTGGCTGTGAAAGTAAGTGGAGGTCATTAAAAAAACCGCTCTCAATTGAGCGGTTTTCTTTATACCCTGCGGATGGCGATCTCTTCCACCTTATGCTGATCGCCTTTTTTTAAAATCAAATCGGCTCTATATTTTGTCGGCAAAATATTTTCATATAAATTTGGCCGGTTCACTGTATTCCAAATCGTGCTTGCCATCTGATCTGCTTCTTCATCCGTCAAATCTTTGTATTGATGAAAGAAGGATTCAGGGTCTTGGAAGGCTGTTTCCCGCAGCAAACGGAACCGTTCTTTATACCAGCATTGAATTTGCGTCTCAGCGGCATCTACATAAATCGAAAAATCGAAGTAATCTGATACAAACACGCGCGGCTCATCCTTCAGATCATCCAGTGCCGGTGATTGCAACACATTGATCCCTTCAATGATGACAATATCTGCATCTTCTACTGTTTCATACACCCCTTCAAGACGGTCATAGGTCAGATGTGAATATACAGGTGCATGAACAGTTTGTTTCCCTGATTTTAATTCATTTAAAAACGAAAGTAGCGCTTTAACATCATAGCTTTCCGGGAAGCCTTTCTTTTCCATCAGCCCCCGATCTTTTAACTCTTTTTGAGGATACAAAAAGCCGTCCGTTGTTACGAGACTCACCTTCAGCCCATCTCCAAGCCTAGATAAAAGTGTTTCAATAATACGTGCTGTCGTGCTTTTTCCGACGGCCACACTTCCTGCAATCCCAATTAAAAAGGGGATTTTCGCATGATGCGGGTAGTTTAAAAAAGCATTGACATGCTGATTTTTTTGTTTTTCTGCAAAGACATGTAATGTCAGAAAACGAATAAGCGGTATGTAAATATCTCGAACTTCTTCTAGCGATAAGTAGTCGTTTAATCCTTGAAGTGCTCTCACTTCTTCTTCTGAAACAGATACCGGCATATATTCTCCAAGAGCGGCCCATGCCTCTCTCGTATGGCGTGTATATAGTGTATTAAAATCTAGTCGTTCGTCACCCAAAGTCTTTCCCACCAATCTAAACTAAACTCATAACCAAAAAGACGATAATCCGATTGTAGCTTAAAATGAAGGCGCTGTCTTTATTTTTCAACGAAAGTTTGCTTCTTTTGCGAAAAAAAAGCATTAAATAAAGGAAAATGAGGGTAAATAAGAGTATTCAGTTTGATAGATAGAAGGGAGCACACCAAATGAAATATGTGATGATTGGCGGAGATGCAGCAGGAATGAGCTGCGCTATGCAAATATATAGGGAGGATCCAGACGCGCAAATTGTAGCTTTTGAAAAAGGAGAGATTTTCTCATATGGACAGTGCGGACTCCCCTACTTGATCGGCGGTCTCATTGATCATCACAGAAAACTCATCGCACGCAGCGCTGACACCTTTCGTGACAAATACGGAATTGATGCCAGATGCTTACACGAAGTGACCTCAATTGATCCAGAGCAAAAAACAGTATCGGGTATTCATTCTAAAACAAAAGAGCCCTTTACAGAAACGTATGACCGTCTGTTAATTGCGACAGGAGCAAGCCCCGTCACACTTGATCTAGACAGTCATTCATTAGAAGGTGTCCACGTATTAAAAACAATCCCGCATGCGCTGTCTATTTTAGACAATCTCAAAAAAGACGTCACACATATCACGATCATCGGCGGAGGATATATCGGTTTAGAAATGGCAGAAAATTTAAAAGCGCTAGGCAAAGACGTTCATATCATTCAGCGGGGTGCAACACTTGGGCCAGGCTTTGATCCCGATATGGCAAAATATCTGAAAGAAGAAGCGGACAATCAAAGCATTCACGTGGTACTTGGTGAAACAGTGCAAAAATTAAAGGGCAAGACACATGTAACAGCTGTTCAAACAGACAAACAGACCATTGAAACAGATATGGTCATCATTGCCGTTGGCGTCACTCCGCAAACATCCTTTTTAGACAGCACAGGAATTCAGCGACTTCAAAATGGTGCAGTCGTTGTGAATGAATACATGCAGACGAATGTACAAGATATCTATGCGGCGGGGGACTGCGCAGCGACCTATCACCGTATCAAAAAAGAACTGGACTATATTCCGCTCGGCACGACAGCAAATAAACAAGGAAGAATCGCAGGCTTTCATATGACAGGAACAAACCGCGCGTTTCAAGGCGTAACCGGCACAGCGGTGATGAAATTTATGGACGTGACAGCGGGACGAACGGGTTTATCAGAGAAAGAAGCAAAAGACGCGGGCCTTCCTTTCTCCACCATCACCATCGACAGCACTGACCACGCTGGATATTACCCAGATGCAGAGAAAATGAAAGTGAAACTGATTTACAGAAGCGATGATCACACCTTGCTTGGCGCACAAATCATCGGTAAAGAAGGTGTTGATAAACGAATTGATGTCATGGCAACGGCTCTTTATCAAGGGCTGACTGTGACAGACCTTGAAGATTTAGATATTAGCTATGCCCCTCCTTTTAACAGTGTATGGGACCCACTTCAGCAAGCGGCAAGACGAATATAGAAAAAGGAGTGAAGCCATTGACCATTCAACAAATTGCTACTATTGAAATTCCTGTGACTGATATCCCCCGGGCTGTCTCTTGGTATGAACAGATTTTAGAGATGATCGTTCTACATCAATCAGAAGAAGCCGCCATGCTCACTTTTACTCATGGCGAGGGACCTTCTTTTTATCTCGTCAAAACAAAACACGAGAAACGAATCTACTTTATGAACTCTTTTACAGGAGTTCGGCATAGTATGATTGATTTATTTGTGAAGGATTTAAAAAACTTTCACCAGTATTTAAGCGAGCATAACGTCACCGTATCGGATATTCAAATATTAGCTGACCCAGACTTAGGCGGTTTTAGCTTCGAAGATGTTGATGGCAATGTCTTTGGCGTCACCAATATTAAGCCCCATCAAACAAAAAAAGAAACCAGCCTGTGACCGGTTTCTTTTTTTGTTATTTTTTCATCATCGCTTTCCGTGCTGCTTTTTCAAATAAAAACGGGAATAATTGATACAATTTACTGCCAGCATTCATCCATCCTGGTAAATTAATCTCTCTTTTTTTCGTCATCATGGCGGATACGACCTTCCCTGCTACCTTGTCAGCACTGAGCATCATAAAATCAACATTTTTCACATATTCACCACTGCGGTCTGCAATGGTAAAGAAGTCTGTGGCAATCGGTCCTGGATTGACGGTTGTGACATGAATTCCGCTGTCTGCCAGCTCCATTCTGAGGCTGTTTGAAAATCCGAGAACCGCATGCTTTGATGCGGAATAGATGGCGGATTTAGGGGTGGCAATTTTGCCTGCCTGTGACGCAATATTGATAATATGTCCCTTCCCTCTTTGTTTCATCTCAGGAAGGACCTTTTTTGTGCAGGCAATTAAACCAAAGACATTGACCTCAAACATCGACACCATTTCCTCAATGGATGCGTCCTCGACGAGATCGAACACACCAAAGCCGGCATTGTTCACCAAAATATCAACAGCTCCCACTTGTTGATAGGCTTGATCAATGTCCTCAAGCTGACTGACATCAAGCTGAACGATGTGACATACGCCGCCAGCACTTATAATCTTTTCTTTTACACCTGTGAGCTTTTCAATTCGTCTTGCTGACACAATGATTTCTGCTCCTTCGGCTGCTGCCAAGTACGCCATCTTTTCACCAATACCGCCTGAAGCACCTGTAATCCATATTCTCTTTCCTGTTAGTCGCCCCATTTATTTCACTCCTTCATTTGCTCGATAATAGAGGGTTCCGTCTTTTTGCACTTCTTCAATTTGTCCAGCCGCTAAAAGCACATCAAGCTGCCCGACTGTCTCAGACATTGTCAGAAATAATGCTTCTTCATACAGGCCCGGAAATAAGGTGCGGCAAAGATGAAAGGCGGTCATTTCCTTTCGTTGAAGCAGCTGATACATCGTATTTGCCCGTTTTTCCTGTTTTTTAAATCTTTCTTCGATCAATTCGTGATGAGAGGTAATGAGCTGGCCATGCCCTGGATAAATCGCCTGAATGGGCAAATGCAATAAACGCTTGAGTGATGCTTTATATTGAAGCAGCGATTTTTGACGTTCTGTTCCTTTCACCGGCGCTTCCATTAACGGATTGGAAGAAATGGTCGTAAGCAGCAGATCACCGCCGATGAAATTCCCTGTTGTTTCATCTAAAAAAGAAAGATGAGATTGTGCATGTCCTGGGGTCTCCAGCACTTGGAAATGCTCATGTCCCTTCAAACGATCACCTTCTTTTATGACGTCATCGACATGTGCCGTACATGAATATGTATAGGACTGCCTCACCATTCTTTCACACTCTCCTTGACGAAGCGGCACACCTAACTGCTGAAAAAAATCATTCATAAAATGGATTTGACGCTGTTTAAACGCTGCATCCTGACTAATATAGGGCTCATTCAACTCATGTCCGATGACACGGACATGGGGTTTCATCAGATCTAAAAGACCGACATGATCTGCATGATGATGTGTCAAAACCACTTGATCAATATCATCTATTGATAAATGATGTTCCTTTAATTGCGTGACAAAGGCATGCTGCGCCTCTTGTGTCATCGGTCCGCAATCGACTAAGGTCACGGCATCGCCTTTTAATACATATGCATGGACATCCCCAACCGCAAACGGTGTGGGAATGGATAATTGAATCATTTCTTCTTTCACTTTTATACGTCATCTCCTGCTTTTTGACTCATAGATCATCTGAACTTCCTCTTCTTTATTCATTGTATCTTGCAAAGGGCAGACTGTCATGCGGTTTAGATGGTCATTTTTTTATCTTTCCCTATTGACACAAACTTGTCCATCGTTGCATAATGAACAACAAATATAAGATGCGCGATGACAAGGATTAGTAAGCAAAATAATGATGCAAGAGAGTGAGGTCCGCCGGCTGTAAGGCTTCACCATCCTCTTATTTGCTGAACCTGCCCTTTGAGCTGTTAGGCAAACCTAAACGTTTCCCGCGTTAAGGGACTAGAGCTGAGTATGCATGATTGCATGCTAATTGAGGGTGGTACCGCGAAAAACCTTTCGTCCTTTGCAGACGAGAGGTTTTTTTATTTACTACAAGGAGGAGCAGCTTATGAGTAAAATTGGATTTATTGGTGCAGGCTCAATGGCCGAGTCTATGATTAAAGGTCTTTTAAAGAGCGGCATTATGTCAAATGAAGATATCATTGTCACAAATAAAACAAATGAAAAACGATTAGAAGAATTACATGCACGTTATGGAGTCAAAACAGATTTCGCTCGTTCCTTTATTTATGAAGAAGCCGATATGCTGGTGTTTGCTTTAAAACCAAAAGATGCGGAAAGTGGCATTTCTGAAGTAAGGCCCCATTTAAATGGACAGCTGATTATTTCTATTTTAGCGGGCATTTCTATTGAAACCATTCAGCATTATGCTGGCGCAAAAACGGCGGTGGTTCGTGCCATGCCAAATACATCAGCGGCCATACAACAATCAGCTACTGGCATTGCTGTCAGTGATGAAGTCACAGAGGCGCAAAAGGAAAAAGCAGTTCAGCTGTTTGAAACGATCGGTCATGTGACGGTTTTAGATGAATCACAGCTGAATGCGGTCACAGCGATTGCCGGCAGCGGTCCTGCCTTTATTTATCATTTGATTGAAGGAATGGAGCGAGGTGCATCGGAACTTGGGATGAACCAAGAGACAGCGAAATTGCTCATTTGTCAAATGATTGCAGGCGCTGCAAATATGCTTCAGGATAGCGGTAAGGAACCTGCTGAATTGCGCAAAGAAATTACGAGCGAAGGTGGAACGACAGAAGCAGGACTTAAAACGCTTGCTTCCTATCAATTTGAAGAAGCAATTGTCGATTGTGTGAAAACAGCGACAAAACGCGCAGCAGAATTAAACGACATGTTTTCAGCGAGTACGTATAAGTAAGTGAGAAAAGCACCTGCCTTGATGACAGGTGCTTTTCATCTATCACTCGATGCTCTCATGGACATAATGGCTTTGATTTGATCGAGGTGATGAATTTCATGTAAAGCAATGGTTTCAGCTAAAATTTGGACTGTCATCATCCCTTCTTCAGGATGGAGGCCTGAAAAATCCCATGTATCCTTTTCTAATAGCTGCAGTGTTTTGTTTCTGCTTTCTTTTAGGCGTTCAATCAATGCACTGACCTCTTGTGCGGTATACGTTTCATAAGCTCTTCCCTTCACATATATCTCTGGATCATATGATGCGAAAAGCGTGTGCTCATTTGATATTGCCTGCTCTATCCGCTCTGACCAGACTTCTTCCGTATCATACAAATGTCCAACAATTTGTTTAATCGACCACTTGCCTTCCCCAAAAGATTCATCTAATGTATCCTCATCACATGTCCATACTAACTCCTCAAGCTTACGCGAACTCTCATGAAGTGATGTCATGATCTCTGTTTTTGTTAGTACTCCTGTTTTCACTCTCACAATCCCCCTTCAAATATATGTAAGTATTATTCTATATCATACTCTATTTCTTTAGACAGAAGGTGATTGATATCAAGAAAAGCCCTATCATGACGATAGAGCTTTCACTTAATTCTTTTCTAATAAAGCATGAATTGTTGATTGTAAGAGCGACGGCAAAACGCCAAAAGAGAATGGGACATGCAGCCGTTCTGTCCATTTGTGCGCATCCTTTCCTAATGGACCAACGTTGATGACAGGAACGTTAAGAGCTTCTTTTTCTCCTTGTGGTAACGAGTAACCTTTTTGGTATAGCGGCATGTTGGCTGTATAATCGTCTATATCTTGATTTTCAAGCTGTAAGTAGCTTAAATCAGATAAACCAGGAAAATATTTGACTTCTTCTACTTCGATTCCATAGATCTCTTTTGCTTCTCTTTGAATCTTCTTTAAGGTCGTTTGAATATGCAGATCGTTTGTTGAAGAAACAGATGGGTAAAATGGCGGACTATAAAACAACACAATCAGTGCTCCATCTTCCTTACAAAGGGTCGTCAGTTCTGATACAATTTTGGTTGAAAAATCACGATCCCCAAGCTCACCCCGGTTGGCAAAGGCGTAGTTGACAATTCGCTCGACCTCCTGCTTGCCGGATCGTTCAGCAGCTTTTTCGTACAGCTCATGATACGTTAACACCGTGATGTTTGTATCGATGGGTGTAAAATGTTTAAAGCGTTGAAATGCAGCGGTTTTCTGTTTGAGATTGGCTTCGATTTGGGCTGCTGCTTGTTTCGCAGCTTCATAGAGGAGCCCGTGAAGCTCTTCACTAGAGCGGTTCATCATCAGCACATTAAATAAAGAAACAGCCGTGTGAGGCGTTTGAACAGAGTAAGCTTCTTTCAAATCCTTTTGCATCAAATTGGTCGGAGGTGGTGTCACTTCACCATCTACTTCCTCACAATAATCACTATTCAGTTCTAACAGCCTGTTTAATTCAGATACCATAAAATTTGCATTTAATCCTGAGAAGGGCTCACCTACATGTGTTTCAATTCCTTTGCAGAAAAATCCCGCAAGTACCTTCCCTATACTACCTGTATAGATGTATTGGTGCGCATCCCCGGGATACTTTTCAAACATCGGCTCACTGTTTAAACACGCGGTATAATCAAGGTCATACTTCTGCTTGAGCTCCTTTAGTTTCGGAACAGCCTCCAGCATCCCCTGTGAATTCACTTCTTCATCTGGCACTGTGACGAGCAGAATATTTCCTTCAAACCTCCCCGCCATCGCTCTTTCTAGCATGGAAAGCTGGACAGTCAGGCCTGCTTTCATATCCATGGACCCTCGTCCAAACAGCCAGTCACCTGAAGCTAAATCCTCTCTTGCCCTTTTTGGAAGAAGTGCACTTTTTTGAGAAAAGGACGCCATTAACTCTTCGGGCTTACACGCCATATTTTGAAATTCTCCGTAATCCTCTGTATCCACGACATCAAAATGGCTGAGGAGTAAAACAGTACGTGGCAACGTACTTCGTTTGACAAGTGCCGTTAAAAAATACCGGCCATCTTTCATTGGATGCAAAGCCAAGTGATCAGGATGCTGTTCAAAATACGGCCGCTCCCTCAGCAAGTAATATAAATATTCCGCTAATGCGACTTCTCCCGTTGTACCAGATATGCTTTCATACTGCATAAGAGCTGTGAGTAGCTCCTTTAGTTCACTTTCCGTTTGCCATTTCATCCGTTTATCCCCCTTTGATGTCCATATCTTTCATTATACAAAATCATGTACAAAAGCTATATGGTTTGAGCACCTTTTATGACGAATGTTTGAATGGCTGTTATAATCGGCTATACCATTCTATGAGGAGGCGAAGGTAATTGGAAACAAAGCTTTTTTCACCTTGGACATTAAAAGGTGTCACACTCAAAAACCGCATCGTCATGTCCCCGATGTGTATGTATTCATCCTATGACCGTGATGGAAAATTACAGCCTTTCCACTTTGCACATTATATTTCCCGTGCGCAAGGTCAGGCCGGATTAATTATGGTCGAGGCAAGTGCTGTTTCACCTGAGGGAAGAATTAGTGATCAGGACCTCGGAATTTGGAGTGATGAGCACATTGAAGGATTTGCCTCATTAAACGAACAAATCAAAGCGTACGGAACAAAAACGGCCATCCAGCTAGCCCATGCAGGACGCAAGGCTGAGCTAGATGGTGACATTCTTGCTCCATCCAGCATTCCATTTGACGAGCAATCTAAAACACCTCTTGAGATGTCTATCGATCAAATAAAAGACACAGTTCAGGCGTTTCAAGATGCCGCTGTCCGCGCCAAGAAAGCTGGATTTGACATCATTGAGATTCATGGTGCGCATGGCTATTTGATTAACGAATTTCTCTCACCGCTTGCCAATCACCGGACAGATGAATATGGCGGTTCACCAGAAAATCGTTATCGCTTCTTGAGAGAAGTGGTTGATGCAGTCAATGAAGTGTGGGATGGACCATTATTTGTCCGTGTATCCGCTTCTGATTACACAACAAAGGGACTAGATATTGCAGATTATATTGGCATTGCCGCATGGCTGAAAGAGCAAGGAGTCGATCTAATTGATGTGAGCTCAGGCGCTGTGGTGCAAGCCAGCATTAACACATTCCCCGGCTACCAAGTCACCTTTGCTGAGAAAATAAGAGAAGGTGCCGGCATCCAAACAGCCGCTGTCGGTATGATCACATCTGGTATACAGGCCGAAGAAATTTTACAAAATCAGCGTGCTGACTTGATCTTTATCGGCAGAGAATTTTTACGGGATCCGTATTTCCCAAAAACAGCCGCTAAAGAGCTTCGTACATCCATCGAAAGCCCGCGCCAATACGATCGTGCTTGGTAACATCTCTAAGCAAAAAGGTGTCTATTTTTTGAAATAGGCATCTTTTTTGTTTTTAAGAGAAACATCTTTGCCTTTTGTGCCGTCTTTTAGCTAAAGAACCACTTAGAGGAGATGGAAGAATGAACTCGGCATTGATTGAAAGAACGTATCATATAGATGGACATCACTTTTATACAAAGCATCGTCAAGGGAAAAAGGAAGCCACCATTATTTTTGAAGCAGGATATGGAATTTCAGGCGATACGTGGGCGAATATCGCTCGTGATATTGACCCAGAGCTTGGTGTTTTCTTATATGACCGTTTAGGCAATGGAAAAAGCAGCGAAAGCAAAGAAGGAAGAACTTTGCATGATCTTGCGGATGATTTAGATACACTCTTACATCAAGCCAATATTCAGCCGCCATTTCTCATTGTGGCGCACTCATTTGGCTCTCTTGTCAGCCGCTTATGGGCAAGCCGCAGAAAAGAAGATGTTATCGGTATGGTCCTTCTAGACCCAGCAAGTGAGGAGCAAGAGCAGGTCATTCTGCCGCTCTTATCAAAGGAAGAACGCACTTCATATATGACGCAGTTCACAGCAGAATGTACACATGAGGACTTTGAGCAAATGCTGCGTACGACCAAAGAGGAGCAAACGCATTATGGGATGATGCCCCTTCTTGTCATTTCATCAGGCAAAAGCCGCTTGTTTCATCCAGCACATGAAGCTTGGCTCAGGCTTCATAAACGAATGCTCACATTGTCATCCCAAAGCGGATGGATTCAGGCGCAGAACAGCTCGCACTATATTCATCACGATGAACCACATATTGTGCAGCTTGCGATTTATGATGTATGGTGTGCAGCAAAACAGCCTGCCACTTATTATCAAACAGCCAACTAAAAACAAAAACTCCTTGACCGGACATCAGTCAAGGAGTTTTTTCATTATACCGTTGGTGCTGATTGACTTTTCTCAGACAGCAGCTTTTCAATGCTGACAAGCTGAACGCATAACGTAAAGATGTCAATCGCCTGCTCTAGTTCTTCAAGCGTTGGGAACGTTGGCGCAATACGGATGTTACGATCAAGCGGGTCGTTTCCATAAGGATATGTCGCCCCTGCACCTGTTAGTGTCACACCGGCTTCTTTCGCTTTTTGCACAACAGCTTTTGCACAATGATCGAGTGTATTTAAGCTAATAAAATATCCGCCATTTGGTTTGTGCCACTCAGCGATGCCTGTTCCACCAAGCTTTTCATCAAGGATCGAAAGAACGAGGTCAAATTTCGGCTTAATAATCGCTGCATGCTTTTTCATATGTTCCTTCAATCCTTCTGGATTCTTGAAGAAACGAAGGTGTCTTAATTGATTGATTTTATCTGGCCCAATGGTTTGAACTGATAACTGTTTTTGAATAAAGCTGACGTTGTCCTGACTAGATGCCATCAGTGCAACACCCGAGCCTGGGAACGTAATTTTAGAAGTAGAGGCGAACATAAACACACGGTTTGCATGTCCTGCTTTGTCTACTGCTTGAAAAATATCTTTTAACGTATCAGGCGTATCTGTTAGATGGTGGACTGCATAGGCATCATCCCAAAAAATACGGAAGTCGTCTGCTTTTGTCTGCATGGAAGCAAGACGGTCGACAACCTCATCTGAATACGTAATGCCGTCAGGGTTGCTATATTTCGGTACACACCAAATCCCTTTGATGGCTTCATCTTCTGCAACCAATTTTTCTACCTGATCCATGTCAGGTCCATCCGACTTCATATCTACCGTAATCATCTCTATGTTAAAATGCTCACAAATGGCAAAATGACGATCATACCCTGGGCTTGGTGCTAGGAATTTTACCTTTGGAAGCTTGCCCCAAGGTGTTTTGCTGCCATATACGCCGTGAGTCATGGCACGGGCAATTGTGTCATGCATCATATTTAGGCTAGAATTACCGCCAATGATGATTTGTTCTGGCTTCAGATTGAGCACACTTGCAAAAAAATTCTTTGTTTCAGGAAGGCCTGTCAAGCCGCCATAGTTTCGCACATCTGTACCATCCTCAGCTGTCATTGCATCCTTTGATGTCACGACATCGAGCATGCCCATAGATAAATCGAGCTGTTTTGGTGAAGGTTTCCCTCTAGACATGTCTAAGTGTAAGTTTTTACTTTTGTACGTTTCATACTCTTTTTGTCGTGCTGCATATAGGTCATTTAATTCTGCTTCACTTAACGCTGTAAAACCGCTCATCTTTGATTGTGCCTCCCGTATTCTTCATAGTGTAATTCGTCATTTGTTTTTTCTTCACCATTTTACCACTACCTGAAAAAGAGCGTCATCATAAATATCAAAAAAATCACACAACTATTTTTGACGATTCATCCAATTTTTACAGGGTACGGTCAATAGGAAAAGAAAAGAAATCATGTGCAGCTTCAGTCAGCGGGAATATATCGCGGGCTTCTTTGAGTAATTGTTTCATTGACTCTTCCCCTTGGTACCGTGCACTAATATGAGTCAAAATCAGTCTTTTTGCGCCTGCTTCCTGCGCTGTTTTTGCTGCCTGTTCTGTCGTACTGTGATAATAATTATAGGCTAGTTCTGCATCTTCTTTCCCAAATGTTGCTTCATGGACTAACACATCCGCATTCTTGGCAAGCCTTGTTATATTCTCGCACAAACGGGTATCTCCTGAAAATGCAACGATTCTCCCTTTTTTAGGGGGTTCCAAATAATCGGTTCCATCAATCATTCTTCCATCTTCGAGTGTAACGGTTTCCCCATTTTTCAACTTCTGATACAAAGGTCCAGGTTTTACACCGATTTTTTTTAGGTCTTCGGCTTTTAGTGCACCGGGTACATCTTTTTCCACGACCCGATAACCGTAAGCTGGGATCCCATGAGACACTCGTTTTGCTTCTACTTGAAAGGTATCATCTTCAAAAACGATCCCTTCCTCTATTTCTATGATATGCAGCGGATAAGTCAAATGCGTTTGCGTCGCTGAAAGTGCCGCGTTTACAAAAGCTTTAATGCCGCTTGGACCATATATCGTCAATTTATCCTCTCCGCCTTGAAAGGACCTGCTGCCAAGCAGACCTGGGAGACCATATACATGATCACCGTGCATATGCGTGATAAAGATCTTCTCAATTTTTCTTGGTTTAATCGTTGTATGTAATATTTGATGCTGCGTCGCTTCTCCGCAATCAAAAAGCCACACGGCTTTTCTCTCTTCTAAAAGCTTCAGCGCAGTGCAAGTGACGTTTCTTGTTTTTGCAGGAATGCCTGCACCTGTTCCTAAAAAGAGCAGTTCCATTACGATTTCCTCCTACAGCCGGTATACAATCTCTTCATTCATATAGAATACATGAAGACAGGATAAATGTGAATTCAGCGGAATTTTTGAAAAAAGTCAAACTTGGGCAGAAAAAGTCGAATCAAATGTTTGCTTTACGAACAATGAACCTTTAAAATAAAGAAAATGTACATACATTCTCGGTTTTTACAACAATGCTACGAATAAAGTGAGGTACTTTTCGTGAATACAGAAACTAACTATCCAAAAGCAGTCATTGTCATCTTTGGCGCAACAGGAGACCTTGCAAAACGCAAGCTCTACCCTTCTATACATAGACTTTATCATAGCGGAAAGCTTGGAGATCAATTCGCTGTTGTAGGTGTTGGACGTCGTCCTTGGTCTCATGAAGACCTAAGAGCTGTGGTAAAAGAATCGGTCTCTTCTGATGATGCAGAAGCAAAAGCAGAGGAATTTATTTCTCATTTCTATTACCATGACTTTGATGTCTCAAGCCCTGCTTCCTATCAAGCACTGAACACACTTCTTTCTGGTCTTGAAGATACATACAGTATCCCAAATAACCGGATGTTCTATTTAGCGATGGCACCGGAATTCTTCGGAACCATTGCGAAGTTTTTAAAAAGTGAAGGCGTATCAGAAACGACTGGATGGTCTCGACTTGTCATTGAAAAACCGTTTGGTCATGACCTCCCTAGTGCCAAAACATTAAATGAAGAGATCCGAGATGCATTTACAGAGGATCAAATTTATCGTATTGACCACTACCTCGGTAAACAGATGGTGCAAAACATTGAGGTGATTCGTTTTGCGAATGCGATCTTTGAACCGCTTTGGACAAACCGTTACATTTCAAACATTCAAATCACATCGAGTGAATCATTAGGCGTCGAAGACCGTGCGAGATATTACGAGAGTTCTGGTGCACTGAGAGATATGGTCCAAAACCATATGCTTCAAATGGTTGCACTACTAGCCATGGAGCCGCCGATTAAGCTCAATACAGAGGAAATCCGTAGCGAAAAACGGAAAGCATTGCGTGCGCTTCGTCCTTTCTCGAAAGATGAAGTGGATCAATTCTTTGTCCGCGGACAGTATGATGCAGGAACGATTGATGGCAATATGGTTCCTTCCTATCTTGAAGAGCAAAATGTGGACCCAAACTCCAACACAGAAACATTCGTTGCAGGGAAACTTCTCATCGATAACTTTAGATGGGCCGGGGTACCATTTTACATTCGTACAGGAAAACGTCTAGAAAAGAAATCCACTCAAATCGTGGTGCAATTTAAAGACATTCCGATGAACCTGTACTATGGAAACGGGAATTCCATGCATCCAAACTTACTTGTGATTCATATTCAGCCAGACGAAGGCATTACCCTTCACCTGAATGCTCGCAAGCTTGATGGCGGAACGTATGCTAAACCAATTAAGCTGGACTATCAAACAAATTACAACGACATCATGAATACACCAGAAGCGTATGAAAAGCTGATTCATGACTGTTTGCTAGGTGACGCAACAAACTTTGCCCACTGGGATGAAGTGGCACTGTCTTGGAACTTTGTTGATCCAATTTCAAAAAAATGGGCTGAAACCAAAACGTTAAAACCAAATTACCCTGCTGGTTCTATGGGACCAAAAGAAGCAGATCAGCTTCTTGAAAAAGATGGATATCACTGGTGGAATATATAAAATCAACGAAAAAAGAGCAGTCTCCCGATTGAGGGGGTTCTGCTCTTTTTTTAAAGTCGTGTTTTCGTAATTTCAACCGTTGAAAAATCAAATTTATCATAGCGATGATGGCTAAAGGAATATTCAAACGGCCGGCCTGTGTTTAAATAAGCCACCTGCTCCACTTCTAGCACCGGATCCGTAGGGTCACAACCTAAATATTGCTGATCAAGCTGATCTGATTTAGCCGCTCTAATTTTTTTGTGCGCTCCTGCCACTTTTAAATGAAGTGTGTTTGTAATGTAGCTATAGATAGACCCCAATAAAACCTCTTCATCTATTCCCTTAATGACATTGACAGGCATAAAGGTTTTTTCTAATACATATGGCTCTTCTTCCACCAAACGGAGCCGAATAATGTCATAGACGGGTGTGCTTGAGTCAATGGATAAATGAGCTGCCACCTCTTCACTTGGAAAATGCACATCAAAGCGAATGATTTGGCTCGTCACGTTTTTATCTGCCATCACTTTCGTGAACCCTTTATTTTCATGACCTGATACGTTGATCGCACCTTGATTTAGCGCTGCCTTCACAATAAATGTGCCATGACCTCTTTTTCTAAAGAGCAGACCTTCCGCCACTAAAAGATCAAGCGCACGCTTCATCGTCATTCTGCTGCATTTAAATTCAGCGGCAAGCGAGTTTTCATCTGGAATGGGTTGATCTTCTGGATAATATGCTGTTCCTATTCTTTTTCTAATTTCTTCTGAAATGAGTTCGTACTTTGTCATCTCACACCACCAACTGACTTGTTTTTTCATATCCTATCATAGCGCTTTCTAGCCTTCCTCTCATTCTACACTAAGCCTAGTGCGCTTAAAAGGTTCGAGCCACTTTCATTTCAATCCTTTCATCTTTACATAAGAAAAATACTTGCCCTTTTCAAGGAAAGAGCAAGTATCTTGATTAGAAACCATTATTCTCTGAAACCGATTGAAACCAGTAGCCACTTTTTTTGATGGTACGTTTCCCGTCTTTCTCAAGGTCCACTGAGACAAATCCATAGCGATTTTTATAGGCATTCGACCATGACCAATTATCCATAAACGTCCACAGATGATAGCCTTTTACATGACTTCCTTCTTGAATGGCTTGATGCACCCATTTAAGATGCTCAGAAATAAAATCAATGCGGTAATCGTCATGAATCATTCCTTCTTCATCCTGAAACCGCTCTTCTCCTTCGACACCCATTCCATTTTCAGAAATAAAGCATTCAATATTCCCATAGTCTGTCTGGACTTTTTTCAATATATCGTAAATACCCTTTTCATAGATTTCCCAGCCGCGGTACACATTCATTTTTCTGCCCGGCATTTCAAAAGAATCGAAATAATGGTCTGGCATAAATGGTGCATCAGGGTGAGGCATATGTTCCTTTGCTTTCACTCTTCTGGGCTGATAATAGTTGATGCCGAGAAGGTCGATCGTGTTCTCTTGAATGAGTTCAAGGTCTCCTTCCTCCATAGCTGGCATCAATCCTTCTTTCTTTAACACGTCCACTAGCTTTTCAGGGAAATGTCCTTTCACTGCTGGATCTAGGAAGGACCGGTTAAAGAAGGCGTCAGCCATCTCAGCTGCTTCGACATCCCGCGGATTCTGGCTTCGCGGATACGAAGGAGTAAGGTTGAGGATAATGCCTATTTTCCCATCCTGCTTCATCTCTTTATAAGCCGCAATGGCCTTAGCATTTGATAAAATCTCATGAAATCCAACTTGCACTGCCTTTTGGAAATCAACTTCGTTTGGATAATGGAAGCTATACATATATCCACCCTCTACAGGAACAATCGGCTCGTTATGGGTAAACCATTTTTTCACCCGGTCGCCAAATAGCTGAAAACACAATGTCGCATAGCTGACATAATCGTCTACGACCTGCCTGTTTACCCATCCTCCCGTCTCCTGAAGCGCCATTGGCATATCAAAATGATACAAGTTCACAAACGGTTCAATGTCACTCGCTATCAGTTCATTGATCACATCATTGTAAAAAGCCACAGCTTCTTCATTAACAGCCCCTTTTCCCTCAGGTAAAAGGCGTGACCATGAAATAGATAGACGAAACGAGTTGTGCCCAATCTCCTTCATGAGTCGGATATCCTCTTTGTATTTACGATAAAATTGCGAGGTCACAGCTGGACCGACGCCCTGAAAAAAACGATTCGGCTCTTTTTCAAACCAGTGATCCCAAATGTTCGGTCCCTTTCCATCTCCTGGATAACTGCCTTCTGTTTGCGTAGCAGAGGCAGAAGATCCCCACCAGAAACCTTCTGGAAATGTATATGATTGACTGTTAGTTTCCATCGACATGTATTGAGTCTCCTTCACCTTTGATGTTTGTTTGTTTCGTTTTTTCTGTCGTGACTATTTTTTCATTTTTCACATTCATACGATCAATAAATTTTAGGAACGGGAACCAAATGACAAACACAATCATTAAATTAAACAGCTGAAGCAGACCGCCCGCTAATGAATTCGTTGCCATGACTCCGCTAATAAAGATCGGTACTGTCCATGGAATATTCACGCCTGTCGGAGGCGGCACAATACCTGCGGCCATCGCAAAATAAGAAATACAAGTAATCACCATTGGCGCCAAAATCCATGGAATGAGAATAAGCGGGTTCATCACAATCGGTAAACCGAAGATAATGGGTTCATTGACGTTAAATAAACCTGGTCCTAAGCCGAGCTTTGCTACTTGTTTCAATTGCTTACTTTTAAGAAAAATTAAAATCGTAAACACAACAGCTAGCGTCATACCGGTTCCACCCATACCCACTGTATAGATTTCGATAAACTGCTTGCTGATGATGTTCGGAACCTCACCTGTTTTTGTGTAGCTTTCTAGATTTTGAATGGACAATGTATTCCAAATCGGGTCCATGACAGAGTTGATAATAATTTGGCCGTGGAGCCCAAAGAACCAAAGAATTTGTATAAAGAAAATAGCGATCAAGGTCGGAATGATACCGCTTCCAAGTCCGACAAGCGGCGCCTGAATCGCATTGTAAATCAAGTCATGCATGTTGGTTTTGAACCCTTGTGTAATGATGATATTGATCAGTAGAAAGGTTGTGAGTGTCAAAGTAGCCGGGATGAGTGCAGCAAAAGACTTAGAAACAGCTGGCGGAACCCCTTGCGGCATATTGATGACAAATTTCTTTTGGACAAAATAGCGATAAATTTCAGCAGACAAAAAGCCTGTGATCATTCCAAGGAACATTCCCTTTGCGCCCAAACGATCGACTGGGATGACGCCTGCAATGGATGCACCGCCCTCTTGTTCTAGTAAAAATGGCGTAAGGAGCAGAAAAGAGGCTAAAGCGATCACACCGCCAAAGACAGCTTCCACATCATAGCTTTTCGATAAATAGTAGCCAATCCCAAATACAACAAACACACTCATAATGCTGATGGTCGCACTAGGTGCAATATTCAGTGCAGACTGAACACCTTCCAGTGCTGTTTGACTCATGATCTTATCTAAAAATGGCAAATTCATTAATACGACCATGATGGAACCAAAAATCGTTAATGGGAACGCAAGCATAAAGGCATCCCTTAATACACCTAGATAGCGATTGTTGTTCAATCTCCCAGCAATCGGAACCAAAATCGCACTTATTTTATCAAACATTGGTTTCCCCCCTTGTTTACACCCTTTATTGTTTCAGTGATTGCAATATCGGTAAGAGCTCTCCCACAAGCTCTTTTATTGTCATCGTTGACATGAAATGATCTTCGGCATGCATGAGCAGCAAGGAGAATGAAATCGTTTCTCCGCTTGCCTCTTGCTGTACCATTTGAAAATGAATATCATGTGCATTCCGCAAGTCATCTTCCGCTTCTTTGAGAAGGTCAGATGCTACTGTTTCATGACCTTCTCTGAATTGTTTAAGAGATTGAAGCAATTTGCTTCGTGCATTTCCGCTGTGTAAGATCAATTGAAAACTGATTTGTTCTTCCGTGAGTCCTTCGAGCGTTTTCTTTTCCATCCTTTAAGATTCCCCCATCAATGAAACCGCTTGTTCATACGCTTTTTGTCCATCTGCTAGCCCATACGCCTGCATATCGATGACCTCTACTTCAATCCCATATTTTTGAGCTTCTTTTTGAAGATCCCCTTTTAAAAAGCTCATTTGCGGTCCAATTAATACAACATCGGCATGTGCCATTTCTTTTTTCGCTTGGTCTTGTCCGACTGCCCAAATCTCTGCTTCTTCCCCTATAGACTCAGCATGTGCCTTCATCTTTGTGACTAGTAAACTCGTAGACATACCAGAACTGCATGCTAATAAAATACGTTTCATTTCTCTCACCCCATTGTTGTAATAAAAGCGCTTCCAGTTAATATTATATATTTTTATTTTTAAATGTCTAGACATTTAATTATATATGTCTGTATTTTATTTTAAAAATGACCGTATCAATACTCACAACAAGCTTTCAGAACAAAAAAGATCTCATCCAGATATGAACGAGAGCCCTTTTCTTTTAAAAAATACTCTCCGAATGAACCATAAAGTAGCTTCTTCTTCAGAAAACAGTCTTTGAGAATTTTGTTAAAATAAGTGCGAATGACTTAGCTCATTCAAAAACCCATAAATCATGAGAAGTAACTGCCCAGAGATGGAAACAGATTCTATTCCCACTCAATTTGACGGATAGGTAAACGTCTTTTGCTGCTACTTTTCGAATCTATTCATATCTTTGCAATCAAAGGGAGTCGATATCATGGCAGTCACTCATTTGTGTGAAGCCTGTAAAAGAAACGAGATTGATGTTGTAAAAATTTCTGATGAACCAGCTCAGCCTTATCGTTTATGCAATGATTGTCACAGGCGGCTGTTAACCTATTCTTTACGGCCAATTGAATGGTATCACTTAGCGATCATCCACTCTCCAAAGAAATTTTTATTGCACGATGATTTTTATGAAGAAGACGGAGAGACTTGTCAGCCAGAAGAAGATGTATTGGTCACAGCAGAAGAGAAAATACCCACATTACAAGCGGTTCAACATGATTTGGAGTCTTTATTAGATTTCTCAATCACAAGATGGTTTCTTCAATACGATGTCATCAATGCCCTGAAAAAACACGATACACAAAAAATTTTGATGTCTGTAAAAGCTAGATTTTATGGAACGGAAAATCATGAAGTCAAATCAAGAATGCTGGAGATCGCAGCTGATGTTTTAGGTACTGCAGCTTCGGATTGGGTAAGAGAGCTTTGGGAGAATGATGCCGATAAATTTTTTCATCCGCTTTCTTGGGCAGCAGCCAGTAGTTTACCAGCCGAGGAAGGAATGAGACGTATTTTTGATCAATTGAAATGTGTAAGTGAAAAGGAATTGCCAATGATGGCTCTCTCCAGCCTATATCGTTTCCGTTCACATCACATACTTGATTGGATGGAGTCTCATTGCTCCTCTTTTAACGACAGTTGGGGCAGGTTGGCATCAGCATGCTTTCCAACATGGCTCAGAATGAAATCTTGGCTAAACAAAGGAAGACCTTTCAGTTTAATTGCACTCGATACAATGGCGAACTGTCTAGCAGTTCAAAACGATCCATTTATCGAGGAGTTATCACCTAAAATACTTCGTACAGATATCAATGAAATAGAACCCATTTTATATGATTATCTTCAAAAAGATGGCGTTCCTCGTGTCAAAACGAAAGTAGGCATCATCGTGAAGAACAAAGAAGCCATATTTAAAAAAGGCGAATAAATGGATAAAAGCGTGTGCAATGTTTATGCTCACGCTTTTCACTAGCATGACAACATACTAGATCATAATTTGATGTTGTGTTATCCTCTGAGCCCAGCCCGTGATCAACATATGCACGATTATCCTTTTCCTGCTTGGAATCCCGGGTACTTGGTCATACCGCCGTCTACATATAACGTCAACCCTGTCACATAGCTCGCTTCTTTTGATGCAAGCCAGACAGCACATGCTGCCACTTCTTCAGGCTTTCCGATATAGCCAATTGGTATCAGCTCAATGACGCCCTTTTTCAATGCTGGATCATTAAATTTTTCGGCATTGATGGGGGTATCAATTGCACCTGGTGCAATACTGTTTACACGGATTTTTTTAGGGGCATATTCTAGTGCCAGCGTTTCTGTCAAAAGCTTGGCGCCTCCTTTACTTGCTGCATAATGGACAAAATGAGGCCACGGAATTTGCTGATGGACCGACGACATATTAATAATCGACCCCTCGATCCCGTGTTCTGTCATATACTTTAATGCATCACGGCACCCTAAAAACATACCTGTTAAATTGGTGGACATCACTTTGTTCCAGTTATCTAGCGTCATTTCAGTTGAAGGAACTTCATTTTCAATTCCTGCATTATTGATCATGACATCAAGACTGCCATATGTATCAACAGCTTGATTAATCATCGCCTTCATATCCTCTTCTTTTGATACATCCCCTTGAATTTTCACAGCCTGTCCGCCACTTTTTTGAATCTCAGCAATCGTGTCGTCCGGGTTTTCTTTATCTGAGAAATAATTGATCACTACATTGGCTTTTTCTTGTCCAAACCGGCGCGCCATCGCCTGACCTATCCCTGTACCTGCTCCTGTGATGAGAACTGTTTTTCCTTCCAAATCTGGATACATTCGCTTAAAACCTCCTATTTTGTAAAACCTAGTAGCACACCACCTGCGATAATCATCAAGCAGCCTGCAATGACAAAGCTTGTTTTAGATGCTTTCTCTTTTAATAAATAAATACCGCCTAAAGTCGAGATGACAATTCCTGTTTGAGACATGGAAAAACTTACTGCTACGCCAATGAGTGGAATCGCCAAAAGAAGCCCTAGATTTCCTGTCGACCACACAAGACCAGCAATGATATTTCTAAACGTATATTTGCTAAACGGGTCTTGCTTTAGACTAATCGCTAACGATGAAAGCAGCATGCCGACAGATTGCGGAACGAGCGCAGACCAACCATCTATATGAAACCATCTTAAAATGACGACGTATCCGACGTAGCCTACGGTTGAGATGAGCAAAATGATGATTCCCTTTTTAAAATTGCCGCCCTCGTTTCCGCCACTCTTTTTTTGACCGAGGGATGTCATGACAACGCCAGCAATAATAAATAAAATGGCACAAGAACCAATAAGTATGACCGTCATGGTCTGCCATTCTTTGAAGACAATGACACCAAATAATGTCGTGCTCACAAGCTGCATACCCGTTGATAAAGGAACAGCCTTTGACACCCCTAGAAAGGCGACACTTGAAAGCTGATTCATTTGCCCAATACTCCAAAAGATCCCAGAGATAACGGAAACCGCAAAAATAAGCGGTGTCAGTTCCGGCATTTTGATCAAATAGGCGCCGATTGAAAACAAAAAAGCGCCGAGGGTAATGCCGAGTGTTTGCTGATAGGCATTCCCGCCAAGTTTGACACTGATGAGAACAATACTTCCCCAAAATATCGCTGGGAGAAGTGCATATAAAATGCCCACTTCTATCCCTACTTTCTGTTCTTTTTTACTTAGCATCCCTCTTTTTCGGATTTTTAGCCGAATAGATGTAAACACAAAAAAGACCTTACCAAAGGTAAGGTCACAGCGTGTAGACAAACCCTCGCATTCGGTGTCAGTCCTGCAAAGGTTTTCTATCACGCTAAAAAGAAGACAAAGGGCTAAAATCAAGTTCATTTTAGCCCTTTGTCAACAATCTAAGACCTTACCAAAGGTAAGGTCTTTTGAGGTTTTATATTTATTTCATCCATTCAGTATGGAAGACGCCTTCTTTATCTGTGCGCTCATATGTATGTGCGCCGAAGTAGTCACGCTGTGCTTGAATTAAGTTAGCTGGAAGGACAGCTGTACGATAGCTATCAAAGTAAGCTAGTGCACTTGAGAATGAAGGAACAGGAACACCTTGTTCTACTGCAAGTGAAATCACTTTACGAAGTGATGATTGATAGCTTTCTACGATATCCTTGAAGTAAGGATCAAGCAATAGGTTTTTCAATTCAGGGTTACGGTCATATGCTTCTTTGATTTGCTGCAGGAAGGCTGCACGAATGATACATCCACCACGGAAGATCATGGCAATTTCACCGTATTTCAAATCCCAGTTATACTCATCAGACGCTGCTTTCATTTGCGCAAAACCTTGTGCATATGAGCAGATTTTACTCATGAATAGGGCTTTTCTAACCGCTTCGATCAGCTCTTGTTTATTCTCTGCTGATTGCGCTGGCTTAGGACCTTCAATTAATTGACTTGCTTCAACACGCTCATCTTTCATTGCTGAAATGTAACGCGCGAAAACAGATTCAGTAATGATTGGAAGCGGAACACCTAGATCAAGAGAGCTTTGGCTCGTCCATTTCCCAGTTCCTTTTTGTCCAGCTTTATCTAAGATCACATCCACAAGCGGCTGATTTGTTTCTTCATCCACTTTTGTGAAAATGTCAGCTGTAATTTCAATTAAATAGCTGTCAAGCTCGCCTTTATTCCACTCTGAGAATACTTCATGAAGCTCCTCTGCTGACAATCCTGCCACATGCTTCAAGATAAAGTATGATTCAGAGATCAATTGCATGTCTCCGTACTCGATACCGTTATGAACCATTTTGACATAATGTCCTGCTCCATCTGGACCGATATACGTTGTACAAGGCTCACCATCTACTTTCGCAGAGATGGCTTCTAAAATTGGTTTCACTAGCTCGTGCGCTTCTTTTTGACCGCCAGGCATGATAGAAGGACCTTTAAGTGCGCCTTCTTCACCGCCAGAAACACCTGTACCAATGAAGTGAATACCACTTTCCGCAAGCTCTTGGTTACGTCTTTGTGTATCCTTGTAATATGTATTTCCACCATCAATTAAAATGTCACCTTTCTCTAGGTGAGGCAATAATGATTGAATGGTTGCATCTGTTGCTGCACCCGCTTTTACCATTAAAAGAATTTTACGCGGCGTTTCAAGCGATTGAACAAATTCTTCAATGCTGTATGTGCCTACAACGTTTTTCCCTTGTGATTCTTGAAGAAACTCTTCTGTTTTGCTGCTAGATCTGTTATAAACGGACACGGAGAAACCGCGGCTTTCAATATTTAGGGCAAGGTTTTTCCCCATAACGGCTAGTCCAACGACACCGATTTGTTGTTTTGACATAATTCTGACGTCCCTTCTAACACACTATATTGATTACTGCTGAAATGATGTACCCTTTGAAATTACCACAACATCACCTCTTTTATCAAGTTTTCAGGCTAGTCATTTCCTCTTTCGTCCTGAAAAAAGTCTTTATTAAAACTTGTACCACTTGTTTTGCTCTCTTTTTCCTTAATGGTTACTCCTCTTTGGATGAGTGGTTTACCGTATTTTTCTTTCAGTCCGTCTAAAAGAGATTGGAGCGGTTCGTCTTTTGCATCTTCTGTATAAGAGAATAAATCAAGCTGCTTGACGGCTGATTTTCGTTCCACAAGATCGGTCCCCGTCACACCTAAAAGTCTTACTGGCTGGTCATTCCAATGCTTTAGGAATAGCTGCTTTGCCGCCTCAAATAGATCTTCCTTTCCATCAGTTGGATTCGTGAGTGTGACGCTCCGTGTGATATTTTTCCAGCTTGCATACCGAATCATAATGAGCAGCCGATTTGCCATCACTTCTTTTCTTCGTAATCTGGCACTCACCGATTGCGACAGTTTTTCTATTAATGAGACGAGTTCATCTGTATCATCAGAATCGTGAGGAAGAGTGGAAGAATTGCCGACAGATTTAAATTCGTATATTCTTTCTGGGTCGACAATGCCGTCATGCTCTCCGTTTGCTTTTTGCTTTAACCTCGGTCCATTGATGCCTAATAACTCTTTCAGCGCATATTCATTCGCTTTTGCTAAATCTTCAATAGTATGAATTCCGATGGTTTTCAGCTTATCTGCCGTTTTCTGTCCAACCCCATGCATGTCACCTGCAGGGAGCGGCCAGAGCATTGTCGGGACATCTCGTTTACGCAAAATGGTAATGCCCATTGGCTTTTTCCAATTAGACGCCATCTTCGCTAGAAATTTATTCGGTGCAATGCCAATACTCGATGGAAGCATGAGCTCTTCTACGAGCCTCGTTTGAATATCATGAGCGGTTTTCACGGCATGCTCAGCATAAGGTGTATCGGTTAAATCAATATAGCCTTCATCAATTGAAACGGGTTCAACTAAGTCACTATATTCTCTTAGTATGGTAAACATTTCTTGTGAGGAGCTGCGGTACCGGTCGAAGTTGGGTGTACGCACAATCAGTCCCGGACATAGCCGCTTCGCTTCCCAGAGTGGCATCGGCGGCTTCACCCCGAGTGCTCTTGCCTCGTAGCTGCAGGTCACAACTATCCCTTTGCGCTCTTTTGCATTTCCGCTAATGGCTAAAGGTTTCCCTCTCAAAGAAGGATCATACGCCATTTCTACCGATGCATAAAAACTATTCATATCAATATGAAAAATGATTCGCCCCTTCTTTTGAGAATCAGCCATTTGCTTGCCTCCTTAGGTGATCTACTTTCCTTCACTTCACCTTGATTTCACCTGTTTGTTCCATTAGACATTTCATATGGTGTATAGTACACTGTGAGTAATGAAATGGATGTGATAATCATGATTATTGATACATTCAATGAAGTCTTTTTCCTTGTTGAATTCTTTACGATTATTCTTCCAGCGCTGACCGCCATCGGTATTGCTTTCTTATTAAAAGACTGCCGAATGAACGAGCACCTCGGAGGACATCGTTTAGAAGAGTTGGATGCATCTTGTTTGAATCGAACAGACTTTCTGTTTATCATATATGATCGCATTACAACTTGGATTAGTAAAGTCATTCGAATGAAAAGATCATCAAATGATGATGAAGACCATTCGCTTCCTCTCTCTTATTAGACTTTATTATTGAGGAGGAAACGAATTGAAACGTTTATTGACTATTTGTACGACTTTATTTTTGATGATGGTAGCGTCACCGGCATTTGCTGCCAGTGCGCAAACAAATACAAGCTCTGATGGGTTTTTCCATCATTATTTTGTTCAGCCTTTTTCTGAGTTGATTATCTGGCTTGCGAACTTTTTCCATGATGACTACGGTTTATCTATTATGTTCGTGACATTGATTGTCCGGCTGCTTATTTTCCCGCTTTTTGCAAACCAATTTAAAAAGCAGAGAGTGATGCAAGAGAAAATGGCACTCGTTAAACCTCAGATTGACCAAATACAAAGCAAATTGAAAAAAACGAAAGAACCTGAAAAACAAAAAGAACTGCAAATGGAAATGATGAAAGTATATAAAGACAACAATGTGAACCCGCTGGCAATGGGCTGTCTGCCGATGCTGATTCAAATCCCAATTGTTCTTGGCTTTTACTCAGCAATCCGCTCAACACCTGAGATCGCAACACATTCGTTCTTATGGTTTAACTTAGGACAAACTGATCTTTTGGTGGCGATCTTTGCAGGGGCCATGTATTTCTTGCAATTTTATGTCACACAAAAATTCGCAAAACAATCAGGCACCCAAACAGAAGCTGCACTGAAACAAGCAAAAATCATGGGCATGATTTTCCCAGTCATGATGCTGTTTCTATCAATTAATGCTCCCGCTGCTCTTCCTTTATATTGGATGACAAGTGGACTTTTACTCACCATTCAAACGATTATTTTAAATGTGATGTACCAAAAATCAAAAACAAAAGCTGCGGCAAACGATTCAGTTAACCCAGCAGCTGAATAAATTATAGCCCCCTTACCGGAACATGATAAGGGGGCTTTATTTGTCTTCTGTAGAGCGCAACAAATAAAAGATGCGTGAGCTCCGGCACGCAAAATGACCCCTTATCCATGGATAAGGGGCCTTTGTTTATGCCAATTCCTCTTTCAATCGCTCAGGCAATTGATCAAGATCCTCAATTTTCCCTAGAAACTTATTAGGGTCCACTTGTAAAATCATCTTGTTCTCTCTCTCAACGACGCCGAAGAAATATTCAGATGCTTTTGTGTTCATATGAAATGGCTTGATCTCACTTAGCTCGATATCTATGATATCTTTTGCATCAGAAACAAGGCAGCCAATCATTTGATCGTTTAATTCAAATAGTAGAACCTTAGACTGTTCGGTTACATCCAGAGGTTTTCCGTGCAGCATGACACCTGTGTCACTGACTGGAATGACCTCTCCTCTTAACGACATGAGTCCTTTAATCTCTTTTGGAAGGTTCGATACTTCTTGTAAATAAGGGACCTTCTCAATTGAGCGTATATGTTCTACGCTGATACCAAAATCCTCTTGTCCCACCTGGAAAATAATGATCTTTTGCGTGCTCACAGAGTCTCCTGCCTTTACGATGGATTTGTCGTTTCTTCGATAATGGCGAGAACCATTTCAGCTGTCTTGACTAATTCTTCAATCGGCATTTTCTCATTTTTCGTATGAATATCTTCATATCCAACAGCTAGGTTGACGGTCGGGATGCCGTTTCCAGCAATGACGTTTGCATCACTGCCTCCCCCGCTTGTCTGTAGTTCTGAAGGACGGCCAATTTTCGCAGCCGCTTTTTTCGCCACTTCAACGACTTGATCGCCGTGTGAGAATTTAAAGCCTGGATACATGATGTCAATTTGTACATCGGCACTTCCGCCCATTTCTTTAGCGGTTTTTTCAAAGGCTTCTTTCATTTTCGCTACTTGCGCTTCCATTTTTGCCGGTTCTAAAGAACGTGCCTCTGCCAAAATATCCACTTGATCACAGACAATATTCGTTTGTGTTCCGCCTTCAAAGCGGCCGATATTCGCCGTTGTTTCTTCATCAATACGGCCAAGCGGCATGCTCGCGATCGCTTTTGATGCAATCGTAATCGCAGAGACGCCTTTTTCAGGTGCCACACCTGCGTGAGCTGTTTTTCCGTAAATGGTTGCACGTACTTTCGCCTGTGTTGGCGCAGCCACGATAATAGTACCGACTTTGCCATCTGAATCAAGCGCATAACCATATTTTGCTGTCATCAGTTTCGGATCTAACGCTTTTGCTCCTACAAGTCCTGATTCTTCACCAGCTGTAATGACAAATTCAATCTTGCCATGCGGTACATTTTTCTCTTTTAGGACACGGATCGCTTCAAACATTGCAGCAAGCCCTGTTTTATCGTCAGCACCAAGAATGGTTGTGCCATCTGTCTTGACATAGCCGTCTTCAATGACTGGCTTAACACCATTACCTGGTACAACTGTATCCATATGAGAAGTAAAATAAATCGTATCTGCCTCTTGATTCCCTTCAAGTGTGCAAATAAGATTGCCTGCTCCATGGCCGGTTGTCTCTTTTGAATCATCTTCTACTACATTAAGCCCTAAACCAGTAAATTTCTCTTTTAGGACTTCAACAATTTTTTCTTCATGTTTTGTTTCTGAATCGATTTGAACAAGTTCTAAAAATTCGTCTAATAAGCGTTTCTCATTGATCATGATGATGTTCCTCCTCTTATAGCGGCATGTTTCCATGCTTTTTTAACGGTCTATCTTCTTCCTTACTGCGAAGCAGGTCAAATGAGCGAATGAGCCGCTCTCTCGTTTCATCTGGCATTAAAATATCGTCGATTAATCCTAATTGTGCTGCCTTCATGACACTAGCTTCATTGTCCACCTCACGCAAAGCAGGATGAACAATTTCGTCTGCAAATGCTTTTCCCATGACATCAATTTCTGCCTCTGGCCATGCATACACAAAGTCAGCACCTAAGCCCTTACTATTCATCGCAACGTATGCACCGCCAAATGCCTTTCGCAAAATCAGAGTGATCTTTGGAACGGTCGCCTCAGCGTACGCATACAGAAGCTTTGCGCCGTGGCGGATAATGCCTGCATGCTCAGCTTTCTCCCCTGGCAAAAAACCAGGAACGTCCACAAGGGTTAAAATGGGAATATGAAATGCATCGCAAAATCGAATAAACCGAGCCGCTTTATCAGCTGCATCGAGGTCAAGGCTTCCTGCCAGCACCTTAGGCTGATTGGCTACAAGACCAATGGAAGACCCTTGTAATCTGGCAAAACCTGTGACGATATTTTTGGAGAAACAACGCTGCGTTTCAAAAAATGAGCCGTGGTCGGTGATCGCTGTCACCACTTGTTTGACATCATAAGTACGTGATGGCTCCTTTGGCAAGATGTTCCCAAGATCGCTCGCATCATGCTTTTGCACCTTACGATGAATGACAGGCCGTCGTTTCGTTGGTATGTACGTTAAAAGCGTTCGAACTGCTTTTAACACGTCTCTCTCATCTTTCCCTGTATAGTGCACATTCCCGCTTGTTTGATGCTGAACCGCTGCACCTCCAAGCCAGTCAGGACAGACCGTCTCTCCTGTTGCTTTTTCTATCACTTTCGGACCAGTTAAAAACATATGAGCTGTTTGCTCCGTCATGAATACAAAATCCGTCAATGCAGGTGAATATACTGCACCTCCCGCACAGGAGCCTAAAATAACGGATATTTGCGGAATTTGACCAGAGTACAGCACATTCCGTTTAAAAATCTGACCGTATCCCTCTAATGATACCACACCCTCTTGAATTCTCGCACCACCTGAGTCTTTTAGACCGATAACAGGCATTTGATTTTTAGCAGCCAAATCCATTAAAGCCGCTATTTTTTTCGCATGCATGTCCCCTAGCGAACCCCCGTACACGGTCGCATCTTGTGCATAAACGCCTACTTGTCTCCCATGAATCAGTCCCGTCCCAGTGACAACGCCATCCCCTAAATGTTCTGAGCGGCAGCCTTTAGCAAATGACTGGATTTCCATAAAGCTGCCTTCATCAAGAAGTTCATGAAGCCGCTGACGAACAGTCAGCTTTCCTTTGTTTCGGTGAGCCGCTGCTCGTTTTTCACCGCCGCCCCTTAAAGCTTTCTCGCGCCATTCAGACAAGTCATTGAACGATTCATGCATCTTCCTGTTTCTCTCCTTTCAAAGGCTCACACAATTCAATTAGCACACCTGACGTTTCTTTTGGTGAAATAAACGCAATGCGCTTTCCGTTCGCACCATTTTGTGCGCCTTTTTGAATGAGCTGCATGCCGAGCTCGTCAAGTTGACTGAGATCAGCCTGAATGTCACCTGACTTTAATGCAATATGATGAAGCCCCTCTCCTCTTTTTATTAAAAAGGTATGTAATGTGCTGTGATCCGACATCGGTTCAATCAACTCAATGTGCAGATCACCTAGGGAAGCAAAAGATACCTTGACCCCTTGATTCGGAAGTACTTCTATGTCTGAAAATTCCCAGTTAAACAGCCTAGAGAACGTACGTGCTGTTTTTTGAATTGAGAAAACGGCAATGGCTATATGATCGATTTGATTCATCCGTTCACTTCCTTTGTACATCACTTGTCGCCTGCGTAAAAACGAGCTAGAATAAAGAAAGGTGCGCTCGTCGCAAAAACATTTGATTATAGGGGTGCGATATGTCTCAGAAATTCATGAAATTTATGGTATTGCTCATGATTAGCTTACTGTTAATTTCTTCACTTTTAGCAGGAGCGGCAGCCTTTTTATAAAGTGTTGATAAAAAAGCAGACAAGCAGATGATTCGTTTTTTAACGAATGGCCTGTTTGTCTTTGGCCAGTTTTTCAAATGCATCGCTTGATGTCGTGATCCATACTTTTGTACCAACTGGAAGCTGATCAAACAGCCGTTCTACATCTTGATTATGAAGACGTACACAGCCTGCCGTAATAAATTTCCCTATCGATGTCTCATCACTTGTTCCATGAATGCCATAGGTTCTCCCGTCGGTTCCTCGCGCATCAAATCCAATCCACCTTCGGCCGAGTGGGTTATTCTTTGCGCCGCCTTCAATATTTTTTCTTCTGTAATAAGGATCTTTCGCTTTGATCATAATCGTAAATTCACCTTCTGGCGTTAAATCAGCTGTTTTGCCAGTAGAAGCCGGGTAGACTTTTTGAATTTTCCCATGATCAATATACGCAAGCTCATTCGTTTGTTTATTAATAATGACATACGGATCACCTGGAAGCGGGTTTTGCCCGAGCGGCCAGATGGGTGAAAGGGACATGGCCAGCAGAGTATAAAATAAAAGACGCATAGGCTCCTCCTTTTTCATTAGATTGACCAATGAAGGAGGAACTCATGCGTCTTTATTCTTTCATCCCTTTAAAATAACTTTTCAGCACCAAATATTGTTCCATTTCCCCGAGAAAATGAAAGAGTGCGGCTCTAGCTTCAAATTCTTCACGTGTTTGCGGAAGCGGCAGTGCATCAAACTCTTCTTTCATATCAATCAGGCGTCTTAAGAACTTATGCGCCGTGTTCCCTGGGTGAATATGTTCTCGTAAATCTCTAATATATTCTGCAATGATTTGCCCATGCTCCGTTGTAACAGAAATGGACGTAATTTTCGGAAGCACCCGCTCAATGATTTCAAATTGCTTTTGTCTCATGTTGAAATAATGATAATACAGATTTTCATGTCTTAAGACATGGTTTTCAACATCACGGTATGCAAGAGCTTTCGCTTCTTTAATCAATTGATGCGTCTCTGGTATTTCTTTTCCTGTCCAGTCTTGTTTTCCGGTCATTAAATATTGCTCGATTTCTTCAAAGATTTTCGCAAAATTCGCTTCAATCTGTTCACTGTATTGTTTCAGCTTTTTATCAACGCTAGGCATATACAGGTTCATAATGAGTGCGACCCCTACACCAATGGTGATGAGTAAAAGCTCATTCCAGATGAGATGAAGCGTAATGCCTCCAGACATATACAAATGAAGGATAATCACTGAACTTGTGACAATCCCTTCTTTAATCCGAAGCAAGACCGTTGTTGGAATAAAGACGAGCAGCATTAGTCCAATGACGAAAGGATGATACCCAATCAGATCAAAAAATAAATAAGAAAATAAGATGGCAAGACTGCATGCGGCAAAGCGGGCCCCAGATGCGAGGAGTGACCTTTTTTTCGTCACCTGAATACAAAGGATCGTAATAATGCCGGCAGCTGAATAGTTTTGCAGACCGAGCATTTGTGCAATGTAAATGGCTAGAGCTGTTCCTAATGCTGTTTTCAGCGTTCGGTAGCCGATTTTAAACATGATGTGATTCACTCTTTTCTGTCTACTTTTGTGAAATGATGAACTTTTTTTACTTTCCCCATTATAATCAAAAAAAGAAGGAGATGTTAAGTCTCCTCCTCATTTTTTTCATTATAATATTTTTTGTAAGAAATCTTGAGCACGCTGTGAAGACGGAGATTCAAAGAATTCTACAGGATTTGCATCCTCTACAATTTTCCCATCATCCATAAAGATCACACGGTCTGCCACTTCTTTTGCAAAGCCCATTTCATGTGTGACGATCATCAGCGTCATCCCAGATTGAGCGAGCTCTTTCATGACCTCTAATACTTCCTTTACCATTTCTGGATCAAGAGCAGACGTCGGCTCGTCAAAAAGCATGATATCTGGTGTCATCGCAAGGGCACGTGCAATGGCGACACGCTGCTTTTGACCACCTGACAGCCGATTCGGATAATCATCTTTTTTCTCTAGAAGTCCGACCTTTTTTAAAAGCTCCTCTGCCTGCTTGATGCTGTCTTCCTTCGATTGGTTCTTTACATTCATTGGCGCATACGTAATATTTTCTAGCACTGTTTTGTGCGGGAATAAGTGAAAATGCTGAAACACCATACCAATATTTTCGCGCACTTTTAATGCATTTGTTTTTGGATTGGTAATTTCCGTCCCCTGAATCGTAATCACTCCAGAAGTCGGTTTTTCAAGTAAGTTAATACAGCGAAGAAATGTTGATTTTCCTGAACCAGACGGCCCGATGACAGCTACCACTTCGCCTTCTTTAATCGTGGTATCAATCCCTTTCAACACTTCATTTTTACCGAAAGATTTTGTGAGTTTCTCTATTTTAATCATTTGATTTTAACTTCCTTTCCACCGATTTGCCGACGAAGGTAAGAATAAGCACGATGACATAATAGATGAGACCTGCAAAAATAAGCGGTTCAAGATAGTTATAGGTGACGGCACCTGCTTGATAAGCTCGTCTCATGACATCGCCCAGTCCAATGACTGTGACAATCGCTGATTCTTTTGTCAGTGTAATCGTTTCGTTCACAAGTGCTGGTGAAATATTTTTGAATGCTTGCGGAAGCAATAAGTCCTTCATCATTTTAGCATACGGAATACCTAAAGCAACGGCCGCTTCTTTTTGCCCTTTATCAATGGCATTGATTCCTGCACGAATGATCTCAGAAACGTACGCCGCCGAGTTTAGTGAAAATGCGGCTACAGCTGCCCAGTATTGATCAATTTGAAAGCCGAGCAGCTGGGGAAGACCAAAATAAATAATCAAAAGCTGAAGCACAAGCGGTGTGCCTCGGAAGATTGACGTATAAAAATCTGCTAGCCAGATAAGCGGCTTAAATACACTAATTTTACAGAGCGTTAATAAGATTCCTAAAATAAAACCAAGGAACAGTGATACCACAACAATAGAAAGCGTTACTTTAAGACCTTCTAAAATAAAGGGCATCTGAGGTATTACATCTTTAAAATCCATCATGATATTCTCCTTTTTTTCCTTCAGATAAAATCAAAGAATAAAACAGGAAAAAAGTTCAACACATGTTGAACTTTTCAGCGCTTTCTACTTGATTTTCATGAATGACGCTGATCCTTTTCCTGACTTACTTTTCATCAGCAAACCATTTTTTAATTAGTTTATCAAGTTCGCCATTATCCTTCATTTCTTTTAATGATTTATTGAATTTCGCTGTTAAGTCGCTATTTTTTTTGAATGCAATGGCTGAACCTTCGTTTGAGCTATTCAATCCAAACGCTTGGAAATCTTTTTCCTTTTTCAAGTAGCCAGCCGCTACTTTATCTTCAATAATGGCTGCATCAAAACGGCCTGCCTTAATTTCTTGAATGATATCAGAGATTTTATTACGATCTTCGACCGTTAAGTTATATTTCTTTTGCAATCCATTTGCTTCATCTTGCTGGATAGAACCTAATTGAACGCCAACCGTTTTGTCTTTTAAATCTTTCTCTGTTTTCATACCGCTAGATTTTTTTGATACAACCAAGTTTTCAGCATTGTAGTAAACATCTGAGAAATCAACTTGTTTTTTACGCTTTTCAGTAGGTGTCATGCCTGCAAGCACAATATCAGCTTTATTTGTTTTAAGAGCTGACACGAGGCTTGCAAAGTCCATATCTTGAATTTCTAGCTTGTAGCCGTTCTTTTTCGCTAGAGCTGTAGCAAGGTCGACATCAAAACCGATAATTTTATCACCGTCTTTTGATTCAAATGGCGGATAATCTGCTGAAGTCGCCATAATGAGTGTTTTGTCGTCTCCTGATGCGTTTGAATTATTAGAAGAAGTTCCGCATGCTGCTAATGCAGCTGCAAGACCAGCTGTCATAAGTAATAATAACCACTTTTTCATATGATAATGCCTCCTAGTATTTAAAATCATGAGTAGATTTGAATATTTATTCACTATAATGTATTTTAAACACTTTCTTTTTGATATGCAATAGTATTTTGCTAAAATTATTTTGATTCTTATGTCATGTAAAACAAAAAAACAGACCGATCAAAAGACCGGACTGCATTTGAATAATTCATTCAAAAGTAACATGTTACACTTCTTCGCAATACTCATCGAAAGCGGCTTGAAGTTTTGACACCACTTCCATCGGTTCATGTCCTTCGATTTCGTGACGTTCGACCATTTTAATGATTTTCCCGTCTTTTAATAGAGCAAATGATGGTGAAGATGGCGGGAAGCCTTCAAAGTATTCACGTGCTCTTGCGGTTGCTTCTTTGTCCTGTCCAGCAAACACTGTGAGCAATTGATCTGGACGCTTATCGTAATGAACAGAATAACCAGCCGCTGGTCTAGCAATACCGCCTGCACAGCCGCACACTGAATTCACCATGACAAGTGTCGTTCCTTTTTTCGTCAGTGCTTCATCGACTTCTTCAGCTGTTGTCAGTTCCGTATAACCTGCCTGTTTAATCTCTTCTCGTGCTTGTTTCACAATATCATTCATAAATAAATTAAAATCAATATTCATAACCGTCCACTCCTTCTACGTACCAAACCATTTTAACTACATCATATCAAGGAAAACGCCGGCGGGCAAATGTCTTGTTTCGCCCCCTTCACTTTTTTCAAACGTCGTTTATGACCTGTGGAATTGGGGAAAAGTGATAGTAAAGTGATGAAAGGGAGAACTGCGTGATGGCACTATTCAAAAAAGCGATACTCATTTATAATGGAAATGCTGGACAAAAAAACATGGAAAAAACACTAGGTCAAACAGTACCTCTTCTTTCTTTACATATTGATGAACTCATCCTTAAGCCTACAAAACAGCCGAATGATGCCTATCATTTCTGCCGTGAGATGGATGAGTCGGTTGAATTGCTGATTATACTAGGCGGAGACGGAACCGTCCATGAATGCATGAATGGAATTGGCGGTTTAGAAAAAAGGCCGACTGTAGCGATCTTACCTGGCGGGACGTGCAATGACTTTTCTAGAACGCTGGGCATCCCCCAGCAGATGCCAAAGGCCGCTCAAATGGTGATAGATGGCACTGAAAAAAAGGTCGATTTAATCAAAGCAGAGGATCGATACCTTTTAAATTTTTGGGGGATTGGTCTCATCGCAGATACCTCAAACAATATTAATGATAAAGAAAAAGCTGTCCTCGGAAAAATCAGCTACTTCACGAGCGCTCTTCGAACCCTTCAGCAGACAGAACCTTTCTACGTACGCATTGAAACCGAAGAGGAAAACTGGGAAGAAGAAGCTGTGATTGTCCTTGTCATGAATGGGCACTTTATCGGTACAAATAAATTAGATCTGCCAAATGCTTCAATTGATGATGGAAAAGCCGAAATTTTAATTTGCAGAAATACGAGTTTCTCTGCTTTAAAAGAGATTTTTTCAATGAACCGCGAAGAGCTAGAAGATTTTAAAGGTGACCTGTCTCTTATACAAGCATCCCGCATTCATATTCATACTAAAGAGGAAATGGATGCAGATACAGATGGTGAAGTATACATGACCGCTCCTTCTTCCCTTGAAGTATTAAAACAGCATTTGACCTTTATCGTTCCAGCAGAATAAAGAATACGCCTGCATCATTTCGATGCGGGCGTTTTTTTGATATAACGTCTGTATAAATATTCAAGTGCATACCCTAGCAGTGTACCTATCAGAAGGGAAATGCCTAATAAACTATTGGCGACTCCTTTAAATCCTCCTATCATCAACAAGCAATAGGCGATTTGAATGATTGAAACGATCGATATGATGAGCAGTAAGCGTTCAGGATGATTGCGTGATTTGGAAATATACCGAAGAAAAGCGAACGCAATGGCTGTGATAAACATCAGACCGATCGTAAGAAAAGCAAAAAAATCTAGTCCAGACATCTCATCGCTCCTTTCTGATTGATATGGAAATCCCCCTCTCATTGTGAGAAGGGGACATATAAATGAGCTTAATAGACGGACGTCTCTTCGTCAATACCTTCAAGAATTTGTTTGATTCTTTGCAGGAATCTACCGCATACAAGACCATCGAGTACTCTATGATCTAATGAAAGACAAAGATTCACCATATCTCTTGCGGCAATCATACCATTTACAATCATCGGGCGCTTTACAATAGATTCTACTTGTAAAATGGCTGCTTGCGGATAGTTAATAATCCCCATTGATTGAACCGAACCAAATGAGCCTGTGTTGTTCACAGTGAAAGTGCCGCCTTCCATGTCACTTTGCTTCAGTTTGCCTTGTCTGACCTTGAAAGCAAGTTCATGAATTTCTTTGGCGATTCCCTTAATCGTTTTCTCATCCGCATCTTTAATCACTGGGACAAAAAGAGCGTCATCTGTCGCAACAGCAATGGAGACATTGATCGCTTTCTTTTGAACAATTTTATCACCAGCCCACATGCTGTTCATTTCAGGGAATTCCTTTAAGGCCTGAGCCACTGCTTTGACAAAGAATGCAAAGAACGTCAAATTAAAGCCTTCTTTTGCTTTGAATTGATCTTTTAGCTGATTTCTTCTTGTCACAAGGTTTGTCACATCCACTTCCATCATCGTCCAGGCATGTGGAATTTCATGCTTGCTTCTTAGCATGTTTGCGGCAATCGCCTGTCTAATCGGAGTGACCGGCAGTTCAACATCTCCAGGCATTGAAGAGATGGAAGGAGCCGCTTTTGCTTGTGACGGCTTTGCAGGTTCTGTTTGACCCGTACCTTCACTCACAGGTGCTGCCGTTTCTTTTACGCCTCCACTTTCGATAAGCTTCAGCAAATCTTTTCTTGTGATTCTGCCGCCAGCTCCCGTTCCTTGAACAACCGCTAAATCAATTCCGTGCTCATCTGCTAAACGCAGGACTGCCGGAGAGTATCGTTTCTTTTGACTCTGATCCACATTTGTTTGGTCAGGTTCTGGTGCATCATCTTGCGCAGGCGCCTCTTCTGTTTTCGCACTCTGCTGCGCACTGCCTTCTACTTCAATTTCACAAAACACTTCTCCTACTTGAAGTGTATCACCCTCTGCAGCCGCTAGTTTAGTGATTGTTCCTGTAAAGGATGACGGAACCTCTGCATTTACTTTATCTGTCATGACTTCCGCAATCGGATCGTATTTATTCACATGATCGCCAGGTGAAACGAGCCATTTGCTAATGGTTCCTTCTGTTACACTTTCACCAAGCTGAGGCATTTTCATTTGTTCAGTTGCCACTTTGAAACCCTCCTCTTTCTTAAAACGCCGCTAGTTCTCTCATTTCAGCTTCTACCTTATCCGGATTAACCATGAAGAATTTCTCCATTGTCGGTGCATAAGGCATTGCAGGGATATCAGGTCCTGCTAGACGTTTAATTGGCGCATCTAAATCAAACAAGCAGTGCTCTGAAATGATGGCAGCTACTTCACTCATGATGCTTCCTTCTTTTGTATCTTCTGTTAACAAGAGTACTTTCCCTGTTTTTGATGCCGCTTCAATAATCGCTTCTTGATCAAGCGGGTACACTGTACGTAAATCGAGAATATGAGCAGAAATTCCGTCCTTCGCAAGGCGCTCTGCTGCTTGAAGGGCAAAATGAACACAAAGGCCATATGTAATGACCGTAATGTCATCGCCTTCTCGTTTCACATCCGCTTTTCCAATAGGGAGCGTATAATCCTCTTCAGGCACTTCTCCTTTAATGAGACGGTATGCACGTTTGTGTTCAAAGAACAATACAGGATCTGGATCACGCACTGCGGCTTTTAACAACCCTTTGACATCATAAGGTGTAGAAGGCATCACAATCTTTAAGCCTGGCTGATTGGCAAAAATGGCTTCGACCGATTGTGAATGATAAAGCGCCCCGTGTACGCCGCCCCCGTAAGGAGCACGAATGACCATTGGGCAGCTCCAATCATTATTGGAACGATATCTAATTTTTGCAGCCTCTGAAATGATTTGGTTGATGGCTGGCATAATAAAATCCGCAAATTGCATCTCTGCGATCGGACGCATTCCATACATAGCAGCCCCAATACCTACACCTGCAATCGCTGATTCGGCAAGAGGTGTATCCATGACGCGCGCTTCTCCAAATTGCTCGTAAAGACCCGCTGTTGCTTTAAATACGCCGCCTTTTTTCCCGACATCCTCTCCGAGCACAAACACTTTCGGATCTCGCTCCATTTCTTCTTTCATCGCTAGTGTAATAGCGTCTATATATGACATAACAGGCATTTTTCTTCCCCCTTACTCCGCATACACGTAACGAAGTGCGCTTTCTGCATCGGCATAAGCTGCGTTTTCCGCTTCATCAGTGGCTTCGTTTACGATTTGCATGATTTCTTTTGTCATCTCTTCTTTCATTTCAGAAGTCATGACATTTCCTTCGATTAAGTACGTTTCATATTGAATGAGCGGATCTTTCTTTCTTGCTTCGAGCACTTCTTCTTTTTCTCGATAGCTAGAATCATCGTCATCACTTGAATGCGCAGTTAACCGGTAAGAAATGGTTTCGATCAATGTTGGGCCTTCGCCTCTTGCCGCACGGTCTCTCGCTTCTTTGACCGCTGCATACACTTCAAGCGGATCATTTCCATCAACCGTCACACCAGGCATTCCGTACCCTATTGCACGATCTGAAATACGCTCACATGCCACTTGTTTGTCATACGGGACAGAAATCGCATACTTATTGTTTTCACACATGAAAATAACAGGCAGCTTATGCACCGCAGCAAAGTTGGCGCCTTCGTGGAAGTCTCCTTGGTTTGAAGAGCCTTCACCGAACGTGACAAAGCTAACAAAATTCTTTTGCTCTAGACGCCCGGCAAGTGCGATTCCAACCGCATGAGGAACCTGTGTTGTCACAGGTGATGATCCAGTCACAATTCGGTTTGATCTTTGCCCAAAATGACCTGGCATCTGTCTCCCGCCTGAGCTTGGATCGTCTTTTTTCGCAAAACCAGACATCATTAAATCTTTCGCCGTCATCCCGAATGCAAGGACAACCCCCATATCACGGTAATAAGGTAAAACGTAATCCTCTTCCCTATTGAGGGCAAAAGCGGCACCGACTTGCTGCGCTTCCTGTCCTTGACAAGAGATGACGAATGGAATTTTTCCAGAACGGTTTAACAGCCACATCCGTTCATCAATTTTTCTTGCTAAAAGCATGGTTCTATATATGTCAATCGCTTGTTCATCTGATAATCCTAATTCCTGATGACGCATGTTACTCATCATGTTTCCCTCCTTGATTAAAAATGGATCGCCTTTCCGTCAACAGCCAGTGCTGCCTCGCCAATTGCTTCTGACAAGGTTGGGTGCGGGTGGATCGTCTGCCCCACTTCCCACGGAGTTGCATCTAATACTTTGGCTAATCCAGCTTCAGATATCATATCTGTTACATGAGGACCAATCATATGAATCCCTAAGATATCATCTGTCTTTTGGTCAGCAATGATTTTGACAAATCCATCAGACTCTCCAAATACAAGCGCTTTTCCGATGGCCATAAAGGGAAACTTCCCAATCTTGACTTCGTAGCCTTGCTCTTTTGCCGCCTGTTCAGTCAGTCCAACGCTAGCGGTTTCTGGGTGAGAGTACACACATTTAGACACGAGCGTTTCATCAAGCGGCTTTGGATCTTGACCAGCCATATGTTCTACTGCAATCATGCCTTCATGTGATGCGACATGCGCCAGCTGAAGACCGCCAATGACATCACCTATTGCGTAAATATGCGACTCTTTCGTTTGGTAATGCTCATTCACGACAATGCCATGATTTTCTGTCTGGATGTCCGTGTTTTCAAGACCTATGCCTTCCACGTTTGGCACTCGGCCAACTGAAAGAAGCAGTTTCTCTGCTTCAAACGACTGAGTGTCTCCACCTTGTTCCACTTGGATCTTGACCAGATTCTCATGCTTTTCGGCAGTATCTGGCAGAACCTTCGCATTTGTCACTAAGGTGATGCCCTTTTTCGTTAAAAGCTTTTCCATTTCTTTAGAAATATCTTGATCCTCTGTTGGCAAAATGCGATCTGCAAATTCGATCACTGTGACTTTTACGCCAAAATCGTTAAGCATGGAAGCCCATTCGATCCCAATCACGCCTCCGCCGACAATCAGCATGGACTGAGGGAGTTCTTGCAGTTCAAGTGCTTCGTCTGATGTAAGGATGTGTGTTCCATCCGCTTCAAGTCCGGGCAGGACGCGCGGTCTTGATCCAGTCGCAATGATGACCTGCTTAGGAATCAGCATTTCATTTTCATCGCCATTCGCCATTTCTACCGAGATGGTGCCCGGCATTGGCGAAAAAATCGAAGGGCCTAGGATACGGCCTATTCCTTCGTATACATCAATTTTTCCTTGTTTCATTAAGTGTTTGACGCCGCCTGCTAATTTGTCGACAATCTCTGTTTTTCTTTTTTGTACGTTGGCAAATTGTAAGGCAATTCCGCTTGCTTCAACGCCAAAATCAGCGGCACGTTTGACCGTTTGATAGACTTCTGCACTTCTAAGCAGCGCTTTAGATGGGATACAGCCTTTATGAAGACATGTTCCACCGAGCTTTGATTTTTCTACGACTGCTGTTTTCAATCCAAGTTGAGAGGCACGAATGGCCGCTACATAGCCGCCTGTGCCTCCACCAAGAATGACGAGGTCATATTCAGTTGCCATGACTTGTCACTCCTTTCTCCGCCTTTTGATCATTTGGGTATTCTTTTGGTGATTCTTCTTCTTTTAAAATGCGAAGCGCTCCTTCTGCTAAGGATTGCAATTCATTTTCGCCTGGGTACACAACAACATCTGAAATCCAGTCAATGTATCCTCTAATGCTTGATGTAATTTGTTTGCTGTATGCAAGGCCACCTGTTAACACTATGACGTCAACAGCTCCTTTTAAAACCGCACTAGCCGCACCAATTTCTTTGGCAATTTGATAGCACATCGCTTCATAAATAAGCGCCGCACGCTCATCGCCTGCTTCAATCATTCGCTCTACTTTTACTGCATCTGTCGTGCCAAGATAGCCCGCAAGACCGCCTTCGCCAATAATGCGTTTGAGCATTTCCTCTTGCGAATATTCACCAGAAAAGCATAAATTGACAAGGTCACCTGTTGGGAGAGTACCTGCCCGCTCTGGGCTGAAAGGACCCTCACCATGAAGACCGTTATTCACATCAATGACTTTTCCTTTTTGATGTACACCAATCGTAATTCCGCCGCCCATATGGGTAATGATCATGTTCAAATCTTCATAACGTTTTCCAAACGAAGCAGCCGTTTTTCTTGCGACTGCTTTTTGATTTAACGCATGAAAAATGCTTTTCCGCTCAATTGTTGGCAGTCCTGAAATACGAGCAATTGGCTGTAGTTCATCTACGACTACGGGATCAACAATAAAAGCTGGGATGTTAAGACCAAGTGCAATTTCTCGGGCAATGATTCCGCCTAGATTAGAGGCGTGCTGGCCAGCATACCCTTCTTTTAGATCTTCAACCATTTGCTCATTTACTTCATATGTGCCACCTTCAATCGGGCGAAGCAGACCACCGCGTGCGCAAACTGCATCAAACTTTGAGATGTTCATCCCCTGTTCATGCAGTGTTTTTAAAATGGTTTCTTTACGGAATGAAAATTGATCAATGATATGAGGAAACTGCTTGATTTCCTCATCTGTATGTCTTAATGTCGTTTCAAAAATAGATCGTTCATTATGAAACACACCGATTTTTGTTGAGGTAGAGCCAGGATTAATCGTGAGAATACGCCATTCTTTTGTCAGCAAAAACAAAACCTCCGTTTCAACTCATTCATCCATTTAGCGACGACTTAAAATATGTTGACCATTTTGCAGGAATTGGCTTCTTGATTTGCGCATTCTTTCAATTCGCTCTTCAGCCAATCGGTCTGCCGCTTTATAAGTTGGAATGGCATCACGGTTAGAGATTTCAATCACTCGCTCAATGTTTTGGTAAATGCCTTCTACTTTTTTCATTGCACGATCGGCATTATAGCCATAAAGCTCATCTGCAACGTTAATCACACCGCCTGCATTGATCACATAATCCGGTGCGTACACAATGCCCATTTCATGAATAAGATCTCCATGATGTGTTTCTCTCAGCTGGTTATTCGCTGCACCTGCAATGACTTTTGCCTTTAATTTAGGAATCGTCACATCGTTAATGGTTGCACCGAGTGCACATGGTGCGTAAATATCACATTCTTGATCATAAATATCATCAGGGTCTACCGCTTTTGCACCGAAGTCTTCTACAGCTCGCTGAACTGAGTCTTTGTTGATATCAGTAACGATAAGCTGTGCGCCTTCTTCATGCAGGTGTTTACATAGGTTGTAAGCCACGTTTCCAACACCTTGAACGGCAATTGTTTTTCCTTCTAATGAATCTGTACCGAATGCTGCTTTTGCAGCTGCTTTCATGCCTTTATATACACCGTAAGCAGTCACTGGAGATGGGTTTCCTGAAGAACCAAATGCAGGAGAGATGCCTGTGACAAAGTCTGTTTCTTCATGGATAAGATCCATATCTTCTACCGTTGTACCGACATCTTCAGCAGTGATATAACGGCCATTTAATCCTTGAATGTAACGGCCAAAAGCACGGAACATTTCTTCATTCTTGTCTTTTCTCGGATCACCAATGATGACCGTTTTACCGCCGCCAAGGTTAAGCCCTGCCGCCGCATTTTTATAAGTCATACCTCTTGCAAGACGCAAGGCATCTTCGATCGCTGCTTCTTCATTTTCATATGTCCACATTCTTGTTCCGCCGAGTGCTGGCCCAAGTGTTGTATCATGAATGGCAATGATGGCTTTTAAACCAGACTGTTCATCCTGACAAAATACAAGCTGTTCATAATCGTATCGTTCCATATATTTAAAAAGTTCCATTTTCTATTCCTCCTAATACTTTCGCTTAATTAGATGTACAGATGGCAAGTGCAATTGAATAGAGCTTGCTTTCAGCTGAATCAGACCGGCTTGTTAAAGCAATCGGTGCTTTCGCTCCTGCCACCACAGCTCCCACTTTTGCATGAGCAAAGTAGATGAGAGATTTATAAAGAATGTTGCCTGCTTCAATGGTTGGCACAAGCAAAATATCTGCATGACCAGCCACATCACTCGTAATATTTTTATGAGAAGCTGCCGTTTGAGAAATGGCATTATCTAAAGCCAGCGGTCCATCAATCAGGCAGCCAGAAATTTGACCTCTTCGATTCATTTGCGCAAGGCTTGCAGCTGTGAGCGTCGAATCCATCGCTGGGTTTACGACTTCTACCGCTGATAATACCGCCACTTTGGGCATATCATTTCCGACAGCTTGTGCGACTTGAACGGAATTCACCGTAATTTCTTTCAGCATATTTAAATCAGGCGCAATGTTCATCGCAGAGTCCGTCACATAGATAAAACGGTCAAAGCCCGGTACTTCGAAGGCTGCAACATGTGAAAGGACACTCGCTGTCCGAAGCCCATATTCTTTATTTAGGACAGCTTTTAACAGTACGGCTGTCGGGACATGCCCCTTCATGAGAATATCTGCATGATTTTCACTTACTGCCTGAACGGCAATTTTGGCAGATTCTTCGGGTGAATCTGAATGAATAATATCTATCCAGTCTTCATTAATCTCATGCTGTTTGACTAGCTCCTTTAGGTTGCGTTTGTTTCCAACCAGCAGGAAGCGAGCGACTTTTCGTTCGATTGCCATTTTGATGGCATGAAGCACTTCTTCGTCTTCTGCATGAGCCACAGCCGCTGTTTTATTCTGCAGCTGCGAGGCTTTGATAATCAGATCGTCAAGCTTCATACTTGCCCACCTTTCCTTGTGCTCGGTTCCTCTTTTTATATGCAAGTTCCGTGCCAGCTTGAAATGTGTGAAAAATAAGCCTTTCCGCAAAGAAATTATGCAATTTCTTGCAGGTTACGTGCATGTTACTGCATGCTATCTTTTGCAAGCTGATACTTATCCATTTTATAGTAAAGATTTCGAATGCTGATCCCTAACGTTTTCGCTGTTTTTGTGCGATTGAATTGATGTTTTTCAAGGGTTTGTTTGATCAGCTGCGCTTCAAATGCTTCTACAGCATCTGAGAGCGTCTCCCCCTCAAATTGACTAACAGCCAGTTCCTGCTGCTCTTTTTCCTCATGCTCGTCTGACTCCATGAAGGCGATATGCGCTTCATCGATCCATTCTTCTTGCGGATTCAAAAAGATCATCGCTCGTCCAAGCACGTTTTCAAGCTCTCTCACGTTGCCTGGCCAGCTATATGATCGAAGTCTATGAAGCGCACGATCTGTTAAGCCGCTGACGTTTCGCCCATAGTCTAAATTGATCTTCTGGATGAGGCGTTTACTTAATGATTCAATATCTTCGAGACGCTGTCTGAGCGGTGGGATCGATATCGGGTATCTATTCATTCGATAATATAAATCCTCTCTGAACTTCCCTTCTGCCATCGCCTTTTCAATATTGACATTTGTCGCTGTGATCACACGCACATCGACCGGTATCGCTTTCGTTCCGCCTACCCGAACAATTTCTTTTTCCTGCATGACACGCAGCAATTTCGCTTGTGTACTTGGCGTCATTTCACCGATTTCATCTAAAAAGATACTGCCGTGATTGGCTTCTTCAAACAGCCCTTTTTTCCCGCCACGCCTTGCACCAGAAAACGCTCCTTCCTCGTAGCCAAACAGTTCTGACTCTAAAAGGGTTTCTGATAAGGCAGCACAGTTGACACGGACAAAGCGGTTGTACTTGCGATCACTTTCATTGTGAATGGCATGTGCAAACAGCTCTTTCCCAGTACCTGATTCTCCGCGGAGTAAAATGGTTGCCGGCGTTTTTGCACCCAGCTTTGCCTGCTCAAGTGCGACAAGCATTTGTTCACTTTCTCCAATAATGTCTTCAAATGTGTACTTTGCTTCAAGTGTTCGGATGAGCTGCCTTGCTTTATTTAATTCATTCGTCAATGATTGAATTTCGGATACATCGTGAATGACCCCGACACTGCCTTTTAAAATGCCGTCCACAATAACAGGTGCTACATTGACGATGACATCTTTTTTATTTGGACCAACCTTCATTCTGACGCCTCGAACAGGTCTTCTTGTTTCAAGCACCTTTAAGTGCATGCTTTCCCCTTCGGAAATATCAGCACCTGCTGGTTTACCTACGACCTCTTTATCCGTTAAACCAGTCATTTTCGTATAAGCACGGTTGATCAAAATACCTTTCCCCTGCTCATCAACAACCGATATGGCTTCATCTGATGATTGAATAATAGCCTCAAGCATCGTTCTTACTTCTTTGAGGTTCGTTACTTCCTCCGCAAGCTCCACCGCATCTGTTATGTCTTTAAAGATGGATAAAGCACCTAACATTCTCCCCGCGTCATCAATAATCGGCAGACGGGTGGTCACAATTTGAATTTGCTGATTCAAAAATTGCTTTTGGTTAAATTCCGGCTCCCTTGACCTTAATATATCGGGAAGTTTCGTGTTCGGAATCACTTCTCGAATGTGACGGCCAATCGCATCCTTTTGCGAACACCCCACCATTTTGGCAGCCGATCGATTAAACAAGACCACTTCTTCGTCCATATTAATAAAAATCATGCCATCATTCGTTGCATTAAAAATGCGGTCATGTTTATAGGTTTGTTCCTTCAATATTTGAATAAGCTGTTGTTTCTCTGCCATTAATTCTGACATGACGTATGCCATCGAGCTTGGCACAATCACAGCATGCTCTGGTTTTTGTTCAATTAATTCTTTCAGTACAGCAGAACTGCCTGTGGTTTCAATGATGATATCAATGTCATCTTTTATGTATTCTTTCCAATCCGTCGTCGTCTCAATTCCATTCTTTTTCGCTTCATCCATCCCCGGTGCCTCGAGATCAAGGTCGGCAATCGCAATGATTTGAACCGTATTTGTTTTCAGCAATGTTTCAAGCAGTGCTGATCCACCTTGTCCTGCACCGACAATCAAGACTCTCTGCATCCCGTTACCCCTTTATATGAAAAAATTTGCACACCATATTTTTCCGTTGCAAAAAATTGCACAACACCTATATTACCACGTTTTCCTTTCTTGACAAAATATTTTTTGAATTAGACAATGGAAGTAAATGACGTTTAAGGGGACATTTGATGGGGAGAATACTGGCATTAGTGATTATTTTAATACCTGGAGCCTTTGCAGCACTTGGCATTAAGCTGCTGCGTGACACTGTTTTCGGCATCATCATTGCACCATTTCCATATTTATGGCTGCAAGGAATTGCAGGGTTGTTATTTTTAGGGGGAGGTCTTTATGTTGTTGCAGGATTTATTTTATATAGGGACCGTAAACGAAATAAAGTAACAACTCGTTTTAAGCAAAGGTAATCATGAAAAAGACCCGCTGTTGATAGCGGGTCTTTATTTGATTTCTTCTCTTATTTTGACGGCTCGATCAGGAAAATCAGTAAAGATTCCATCAACACCCAATCTCAACATATTTTTTATTTGCTTCTCACTGTTTACAGTAAACGGTCTAATCACTTGTTGGTCCGCATGGAGAGCGGCTACTACTTCTTTTGTCACCCCAGCGCCCTTTATATTCGGATGGTAGCCCTTTGCCGGGATTGTTTTTAAATACATGTCCGGCTGATGAATCACATCCATTGTGAGGACCGCCAGTTCAATGTGCGGCATCAGCTTGTGAAAAAGAGCTAAACTGCCGTGATGAAATGATGAGACAAGCACACGATCCTCTATTTGAAAGTGCTCAATTTGCTCTTTTACTTTCTCTTCAATCCCTGGATATCGATAAATAGAGTTTTTTAATTCAATGTTGATCATAAAGGATGATCTCTGCGTCACTAACTCTAATACTTCTTCTAAAAGAGGAATGGTGACCGCACCCGTTTCTTCATAGAAAGAATGACTGGCATCTCCTCTTTTTAACTCTTCATATGTATAGTCTTTCACTAACCCTTTCATATTGGTCGTTCGATTCAGCTTTTCATCGTGAATGACAGCCAGCCTGCCGTCTTTGGTGAGCTGAACATCAAGCTCAATCCCATCCGCTCCAGAATGGAGTGCGTGCTCAAAGGCAATCATGGTGTTCTCTGGATAGTTTCCTTTAAAGCCTCTATGTGCAAAAATTTTCGTCATATGCCACCTCTAAATATGATGATTACCTATATTATGACGTGTCTTTTTTCGTTTTGCCAGTTTGAGTACATAAAAAAACCTCTTCTGATAAGTGAGAAGAGGTTGACAGGTAAATTCGATCACGTAATCGCTCTGATGGCTTGCTCTGTCGTCTCTGCGTCAAGAGCAAAAAGGGAAGAAACAACTGCGACTGCTGTAACGATTGTTACACTTAACAACAACTTTTTCATAAGATAACCTCCACTTTCTTTTGAAGTATTTGTGCATCGAATTTCTTTTCAAGAAAACGAATGGCATTTTGATAATCATTTCGTTCCTTGAAGTATTTCGATATTTGTTCAGACAAATCCTCAAGCTCCACATATAATCTATTTTTTTCTATGTAGTCTAATTTTTCAGAGAATACGTCTGCTGCTCCACTATTTTCGCACATCAAATCCAAAATTTCAAATTTTACTATATATTCATTATTTTGGATATCGCAGCTATATTGAATCCCCTCTTTAATATATTCTTTCGCCTCATGATCTCCTAAATGAACTAAGGCATTTGCGAGAACATATAAAGATTGGATGAAATAATGGCTATTGTCGCGATGAATTTGAATGCTCATCCCTTTTTTGGCGTATTGTGCGCTTTTTTCATAATCATGTTTTGCGTAATAAAGAACCGCTAAATTGTGATAGCACTTTCCAATCAGCACTTCATTGTTAATGCGCTTACTTTTCTCAAGTGCCTCTTGGTACTTTTCTTCAGCTTCATCAAACTGTAGTAAATCAATACAGTTGCTCGCATGTAAAATTAAGCTGTCTATCGCCTGTGCGGTATATTCCTCATGCGCTTTAAACGTATCAATGGCTTTTTTAATATGATTAATGGAAATGAAATTTTGCTTCAGTTCGTAATAAATGGAAGCGACTTTATGATGAAAAGTTCCTACTTCAAGATCTTCATTCACACGTTTTAGCCGCTGCTCAGCAATCTTATAAAAACTAATCGCCTCATCATATTTTTTGACATAGGCAGCATATTGGCCTTTATAAAAGTAAAAATAAAAATTAATAATGTCATCTGCTTTTTCATCCAGCGTTCCGACACTTTTCATAATCTGATTGGCTTTTTCAATATTTCCAAGTAACATTTCATGTCTGCCGTCGACTAGCTGATAATAAAGAAGAACTTCTCGATCCTCATCTGTATTTTTTAGCAAATTCTGAATTTTCTCTTTATAGACAGCAGATTTTTCTAGGTCATTCTGAGAAATGACCCTCGTCCACTTGCTAATTTCGTTCGCAACCTCAGCAGAGTGGATTTTCAGCTTTCCCATAACCTCACCCTCTTCTTTTCATTATTATAGCATAGTAAAAGAATGTGAAAATTATTAAATTCGACAATGGGAATATTCAGTTCAAATGGCACAATCTCTAAGAAGCCAGTGACTTTAAAACGCCAACCAATCAGGTCAATAGAAATAGAACTTTCGATCTCATTTACTTTATTTACTAATTACATAAGACCTTTTCCTCTCATCCTTTTTCTTACGAATGAGCGTTTTCTTCTTCTATAAGCCAATTGATTAGCGTAGCTGATTACCACTATTTTATGTCCTATTCATTTCTTTCATGCTTTATTTTTCATTTTATTCTGAAAATAAAGCGACCCGTTTGTCCAATTTAAACATTAAAGATGATTTTATCAACATAACCATTTTTTAGCAATATTTTACAAAAATAAAAAAACGCCTCATTGAAGAAACGTTTTTTTATGGAAGGTGACTTAGCTTGCTCTATGCTCTAAGCGCAGACGATCAGCCACCATGGCAATAAATTCGGAATTGGTCGGTTTGGCTTTTGACATGCTGACTGTGTAACCAAAGAGTGACGAAATGGAGTCAATATTCCCTCTGCTCCAAGCCACTTCAATGGCATGACGAATCGCTCGTTCTACCCTGCTGGCTGTCGTGTTAAATTTCTTTGCAATGTCTGGGTACAACACTTTTGTAATACTGCCGAGTAGTTCAATATCATTGTACACCATCGAAATGGCTTCTCTTAAGTATAAATAGCCTTTAATATGAGCTGGCACGCCAATCTCATGAATAATCGTCGTAATGCTCGCATCTAAGTTCTTACGTTTCGGTTCAGGTTTGCTGCGAAGGACACTGTTTTGGATAGATGAAGATCGATGGCTGACTTGTGTGCCGTTTCCACTGACTTGACGAATATGACCTACGAGGTTTTCCATATCGAATGGTTTCAAAATGAAATAGGATGCGCCCAAATCGACTGCTTTTTTCGTTACGTCTTCTTGTCCGAAAGCCGTCAGCATAATGACACTTGGCTGTTTGGTCATTTCATTGTTTTCACGGAGGCGTTCCAGTACAGCAAGACCGTCTAAATGAGGCATGATAATATCTAAGAGGAGAACGTCGGGCTCTTTATCTTTAAATAATGTCAGACATTCCTGACCATTATACGCCACGCCAAGTACTTCCATATCTTCCTGTCCCTCAATATACTCTGTCAAAAGGCCAACAAGTTCTCGATTGTCATCAGCTACACACACTTTAATTTTCTCCACGTTCTTTCCTCCCCAATGTCGATTCCTTAGTCTTTTGCATTTCTCTTCTGAGTGTTCAATTCGACAAAACCATGCTATCCCCTTTAAAAAAGTTTAATTTTCCGAATAATAGAGCATTATCTAGCTTTTTCTACGTTTTTCTTAATGAATCGACGATTATTGCAATTTGACAACAAACTGTTTTCCATTTTGTCGAAAAATCTCTTTTTCCTTATTTTATAACATGATGGAAGAGAAAGAAAGGGTAGAAAAAAACTGCCGGAAGATTCGCGGCAGTTTTTCATCAGCTTGCTTTTTTGTTTTTTTGATAAAGATCAATTCCTGCTTCTGACAGCATCCATTCAATGTGTACGCCGTATCCGCTTGTCGGGTCATTGACGAACACGTGAGTGACCGCTCCAATGACTTTGCCATTTTGGATGATCGGACTTCCGCTCATTCCTTGAACGATCCCTCCTGTTTTGCTTAATAAGCGTTCATCTGTTACTTTAAGCACCATTCCTTTTGTTGCCGGGAATTTTTGCGGTGTTGTGCTGACGATTTTAATATCAAATTTCTCTACTTTATCATGGTCCACAACCGTTAATATTTCGGCTGGACCTTCTTTTACTTCACTTGATAATGCGACTGGAAGTGGTTTGTCTGCTACATGATTTTCAAGTTTTTCGGTTAACGTACCAAATATACCAAATGGACTGTTACGTGAAATATCACCTATCGTTTTTCTTTCGGAAGAAAACCTGGCCAATTTTTCTCCAGGGTTGCCTCCTGTCCCTTTTTCAATGGATGTGACAGTTGATCTGACAATTTCACCATTGTCGACCACGATTGGTTTTTTTGTATCCATGTCAGAAATCACATGCCCAAGGGCGCCATATTTTTTAGAAGATGGTTCAAAGAAGGTCATCGTCCCGATTCCTGCTGCGGAATCACGAATATAAAGACCGATTCGATAAGTACCTTCACTTGCATCTTTCGCGGGTGTTAATGTCGTTTGAAAGGTTTTATGGTCTCTTTTTATGAGTAAATGAAGGGTTTCCCCCGTTTTTCCGGCTTTCTGAATAAATGGGGTGAGGTCATTCATCTTCTCCATTTTCTGACCATTGATCTCAATGATCATATCCCCTGATTGAATGCCTGCAGCTTCACCTGGTGATTTTTTGCCGTCTGCTGTTGCGATTTGATGAAAACCGACAACGAGAACTCCGACAGAATGGAGTTTGACGCCAATGGATTGTCCTCCAGGAATGACTTTTAATTCGGGAAGAACATCGACTTTTGTTTTCTTAATAGGAAATCCTTTAAAATCATAAACAATTTCGGCTTTTCCCGCCTTTTGTCCCGTTACTTCAAGTTGATTCTTTTTCTCTGAAAGACTAAAGGCTGGTGAAGAAGCATTGGCTGACGCTTCAATGGATGTATCAATCGAATGCTTCTCGTGTTCAAATACTGCGACAGTTGTTGGAATGCTGATATATTCCTTCACTATGCTCATAAACCCTGTACTTATTAAAGAAACAAGGAGAATCACACCAATGGCTTTTCTCATCTTTTCGGGCATTCATTTTTCACTCTCCTCGCTCCTTACCCACACCAGAACATTAATGTTTTGGCTACATCTTTACTTTTGCCTTCTTAGCGAGGATTTATAACCGACACCTTTAGAAAATGATTGGATAAATTGATAAAAGAAAAAGACGATTTCATGCGTATATACGGCGAATATGAGACAATATAAAAAAGGCAGCTGTTGTTTCAGCTACCCTGTCGTTTTGACATCATTTGCTTGGTGCAGTAATTCTTTTGCATGCTGTTTTGTGAGCTCAGTGACTTCTACACCAGCAATCATTCGGCCAATTTCACTCACTTTTTCATCATCACTGAGTGGTTTGACATTCGTCATTGTTCTACCAGCTTTAGCGCGTTTAGAAATAAAAAGATGTGTATCAGCCATTGCTGCAACTTGCGGCAGATGGGTAATACAGAGTACTTGTGAGCCTGCTGCTACTTTATAAATTTTTTCAGCAATGGCTTGTGCGACTCTGCCGCTAACACCCGTATCCACTTCATCAAATATAATGGACGTCACTTCTTGTTTCGCTGAGAAAATACTTTTCACTGCCAGCATGACACGTGAAATTTCTCCTCCAGATGCTACTTTTGACAAAGATTTCATCGGTTCACCCGGATTTGTAGAAATGACAAATTGCGCTTGATCTATGCCATTTTTCCCGAGCTGTACGGGTTTTCCATCTAAAAGCGGGCAGTCCGTACTGCCAAAAGGTGCATATCGAATCGTAAAAGCGGTATCAAAAGAAGACTTCTCCATATATAAATCCTTCAATTCAGCTTGAATGTGCTTCGCCAGTTTTTTCGCCCATTTTTTACGGAGCTCTGACACGTTGAGCGCTTCAAGCAATGCATCCCGGCTTATCGCATCAAGTTTGTTTTTAAGTGTCTGCAAATGGCTGTCTCGATTTTGGATTTGGTCTATCTCCTCTTCAATCTTAGCCGCATATTCTAAAATTTCCTCAACGGTTGTGCCGTACTTTCGCTTCAGCTGCTTCATCTCATTTAGCCTAGACTCAATAAAATCAAGACGGGCTGGATCAAATTCTAATTGATCAAGCATGCTGCGCATTTGAAAAGTAGAATCTTCCAATAAATAATAGGAGTTTGACACTTGCTCAGAGAGCTTTTTCAGATCGTCGTTGATCTCAGAAACTTGCTCAAGCTCGCTTGAAGCCATTCCAACCCAATCAAGTCCTCCCTGCTCATTACGCAGAGCATTATATGCGTTTTGAAGCGAGGAAAAGATTTTTTCAAAATTGCTGATTTGATGACGTTCCTCTTGAAGCTTCTCATCTTCTCCAGGCTCTAATTGTGCCGCTTCAATCTCTTCCAGCTGAAATTGCAATAAGTCTAACCGGTGAACCATTTCTTGTTCATTTTCAGACAGCTGTTTGAGTTTTTGCGCCGTCTTCATATATTGATCATACGCTTCTTGATACTGCGAGAGAGCAGGTGCAATTTCATCTGCTCCAAATTGATCAAGCAAATGCAAATGATTTTCATCCTCCATTAACAGCTGATTATCGTGCTGTCCATGTATATCAAGCAAAAGCCGGCCAACTTCTCTTAAAAGCGAGATGGTGACAAGCTTACCATTAATGCGGCAAATGCTTTTCCCGCTTTGATTGATATCACGGCGAAGAATCATCATTTCATCAGATGCATCAATTCCTTGCTCCTCGCAAAGGGCAAATACAGGATGATCTGCTGGTACAAGAAAAAGACCTTCCAGCTCTGCTTTTTTTTCGCCATAACGGACAAATTCAGATGATCCTCTTCCCCCTACGAGAAGTGAGACAGCGTCAATCATGATTGATTTTCCGGCACCTGTTTCCCCTGTTAGAACTGTGAGTCCTTTTTCAAACGAAACCGTTAACTCCTCAATGATTGCAAAGTTTTTAATGGTTAGTTCTGCTAACACTCATTTGACACCTCTTTTTGTAAACCTGATCTCTTTATAGAAGCTCTAAAATTTTGGACGAAACGGTATCCGTATCGTCTGGCGTGCGGCAAATGATTAAGATGGTATCATCCCCACAAATGGTTCCCATAATTTCTTCCCAATCTAAATTATCCATTAAAGCACCGATGGCTTGAGCGTTCCCAGGCATTGTTTTTAGAACGATTAAATGACTGGCAGCATCCATTTTAATAAATGCGTCCATTAAGGAACGCTTTAATTTCGATAGCGGGTTAAACCGCTGATCTGCAGGAAGGCTGTATTTATATGTTCCATTATTTGTTGGCACTTTGACTAAATGCAGTTCTTTGATATCTCTTGATACGGTCGCCTGTGTGATGTTATATCCATCCGCTTTCAAAATATCGACTAATTCGTCTTGTGTTTCGATTTCTTGGCTTGCGATAATTTCTCTAATCTTAATATGTCTTTGACCTTTGTTCATTTTGACCCCCCTAGACGTTAGAATCTCAGTTTGTCTTTACGTTCTATGTTATATGATGCACACTTCAAAAAACAAGCATTACGTGAGAAACGGTCAATTCTGATCTTTTGACCATGTAAAAAGGAATAATAGCGAGCGATTATTCCGTTCAGCATGTAGACAAACCCTCGCATTCTTTGTCAGTCCTGCGCTCTGGTGCTCACGAATCCCAAATTCGCTCCGCGCCAGTACTCGTCCTTCCTAGGGCTGCAAAGGTTTTCTATCACGCTGAAAAGAAGACAAAGGGCTAAAATCAAGTTCATTTTAGCCCTTTGTCAACAATCTAAAAGGAATAATAGCGAGCTATTATTCCTTTTGTTTCAATAATTCATGTGTCAGCCGGCTCAGGACTGTTTTTCTTTTCTTTCAATACGGCATGGGCTTCTTTGACGACTTTTTCAAGTTCAAATACTGGAAGTGCCGTATTCTCTTCTTGATCGGGATGCAGGACCAAGTGGAGGAGAAATTCGATATTTCCATCTCCACCTGTAATCGGTGAAAACGAAACATCCTTTACATCATAGCCTTCTTTTGCAGCAAATTGATTCATTTCTTCTAGCACACCAAGATGTACAGAAGGTTCTCGCACAATGCCTTTTTTTCCAACAAGCTCTCTGCCCGCTTCAAACTGCGGCTTTACTAGCGCAATACAGTCGCCGCCTGGGATAAGAATATGCTTTAATGCGGGAAGAATGAGTTTGAGCGAGATAAATGATACATCAATAGATGCAACCTCTGGTAATCCTTCGGTGAAATCTGCCGGAACAGAATGGCGGAAGTTGGTGCGTTCCATGACGATCACCCGATCATCCTGTCGTAATTTCCACGCAAGCTGATTGTAGCCAACATCCACAGCATAGGATTTGACTGCTCCATTTTGGAGTGCGCAATCTGTAAATCCCCCTGTTGATGAGCCGATATCAATTAAAAGCTTTCCTTCAACGGTTAAATCAAATTCTTGAAGTGCCTTTTCGAGCTTTAGCCCACCTCGGCTGACATATTTCAGCGGATTCCCCTTCACAGTCAGCGGGGTATCACGAGCGATTTTTTCTCCTGGCTTATCCAAACGGTTTTCATTTGAGTAAACGATCCCTGCCATAATGGCGCGTTTTGCTTTCTCTCTCGTTTCCATTAGTCCTTGTTCGACTAATAAAACGTCAAGTCGTTCTTTCTTTGATGTCATGATCCAATTCCTTTTCTTGGTGCTGCGGGAAGCAGGTCACGTAACGTTTCAGCAGCCTGTGTTTTCGTCAGTCCAATTTCCTCAAGTAGCGCATCGACACTTCCATGCTCAATAAATTCATCTGGAATGCCCATACGTTCTACTTTTATATGAGACGCTTTTTTGTCGTGAATATATTCTAGTACGCTGCTGCCAAATCCACCCTGAAGCACCGCTTCTTCTATTGTTAAAATTGGCAAACCTTCAGACAGTATCTCATTTAACATGCCTTCATCAAGAGGCTTAATGAAACGTGCATTGACAACACGAATTGATTTTCCTTCTTTTTGCAGTTCTTCTGCTGCCTGCAGCGCCATTTTAATGGTTGTACCGAATGTTAAAATGACAGCATCTTTCCCGGGACGAAGAACTTCCCAAGAACCAATTGGGATGGTTTTCAGCTGTTCATCCATTTTGACGCCTAGTCCATTTCCACGCGGGAAGCGCATGGCAATTGGACCATCATCATATTGAATGGCTGTGTTGACCATGTGCTGTCCTTCATTTTCATCCTTTGGCATCATGAGAACCATATTCGGCATATGACGCATGAAAGCAATGTCAAACACACCTTGATGCGTTTCTCCATCTGCACCGACAAGACCTGCACGGTCAATTCCAATGAACACATTGAGATTTTGACGGCAAATATCATGCAGCACTTGGTCATAGGCTCTTTGGAGGAACGTTGAATAAATCGCTAAAAATGGCTTCATGTCCTGTGTAGCAAGTCCAGCTGCCATTGTTGCAGCGTGCTGCTCTGCAATTCCAACATCAAACATTCGCTCTGGGAATTCTTTTGCAAACCCTTCAAGCTTTGAGCCAACGGGCATTGCAGGTGTAATTGCGACAATTCGCCCATCTTCCCGTGCCAGCTTTCTGACGGTTTCACTGACGAGACCACTCCATGACGGTGCGGCTGCTGTCGGTTTCACAAAGTCACCTGTGTCGATTTTGTATGGTCCTGTTCCGTGCCATGTGCCGATCTTATCAGATTCGGCCGGCTTATAGCCTTTTCCTTTTTTCGTGATGACATGAAGGAGAACCGGGCCTTTTGTTTTCTTTGCGTACTCAAGATTCTCAAACAAATCTTCATAGGAATGTCCATCTACTGGTCCTAAGTAAGTAAAGCCCATTTCCTCAAAGAACATACCAGAGACAAGCAAATACTTCAGACTGTCCTTGATACGTTCTGCTGTTGCAGCAAGCTTCCCGCCTACTGCTGGGATACGCTTGAATAAGTATTCAAGCTCGTCCTTTACCCATTGGTATTTACCAGCTGTACGTAGTCTGCCAAGCATTGTATGGATCGCACCAACGTTTGGTGCAATACTCATTTCATTGTCGTTTAAGATCACAATCATGTCTTTTTTTTCATCCCCGATATGGTTCAGTGCTTCTAACGCCATACCGCCGGTTAGTGCACCATCGCCGATAATCGGGAGAATGTATTCATCTGTTCCTTTAATGTCACGCGCTGCCGCCATTCCCATTGCACCAGATAATGAGGTTGAACTGTGTCCAGTCTCCCAAACATCATGTTCACTTTCATTTCGTTTAGGGAAACCGCAGAGCCCTTTATATTGACGAAGTGTATCAAACTCGGCGCCTCTTCCAGTTAACAGCTTGTGAACGTAAGACTGATGTCCAACATCCCAAAGAAATTTGTCTTTCGGGCTGTCAAATACTTTGTGAAGTGCAACAGTAAGTTCAACGACACCAAGGTTTGGACCAATGTGCCCACCAGAGTTCGCTAACGACTCAATTAAAAACGTGCGAATGTCCGCACTAAGCTCCTCTAATTCTGCATTAGACATTCCTTTTAGAAACGTTGGATTTTTTATTGATAAAAGATCCAATCAGGATCAACTCGCTTTCAACAAAATTTCTATCTACATATATAATGCCTTATTCCTATGAAAACCAATTCAGGAATAAGAGTTGTCTCATCATGATAAACTGTTTACAGTTTACCACAATTGCTCGAGGACCCTCAAATCTAGGCTGTTTTTAGTGATCTCGTGAGGCAATCAGATCGCATAAATCATGCAGCAAGTTTTGCTCCAACTCAAGATTTGAGACAATTTCTTTCGCACGAGTGATATGTTCATCCAGCTTTTCTTTTGCTCCTGAAAGCGTTAATAAAGAAGGATATGTCGACTTTTCATTTGCTGTATCGGAGCCGATCCGCTTTCCTATTTTCTCTTCGCTGCCTTCAAGATCTAAAATATCGTCACGGATTTGAAAAGCAATGCCAATATGATAGCTGAATTCTCTCAGCTTTTCGATCTCATCATCAGATGCACCTGCCAGTATCGCACCAGCAACCACACTAAAGGTGAGTAGCTTTCCTGTTTTGCGGGCATGAATCGATTCTAATTCAGAAAGAGGGATTTGTTTCTGTTCTGCTTCCATATCATCAAATTGCCCGCCAACCATTCCGAGTGCACCTGCTGATGTAACAAGTTCATCGATGATTCGAAGCTTTTGATCAGCAGGTACATCGTCAGATAATTGCGATGTAATGAGACGGAAGCTTTCAGTGAGCAGCGCATCACCTGCAAGAACAGCTGTTGCCTCGCCGTATACTTTATGGTTGGTCGGCTTTCCTCGGCGCAGATCATCATCATCCATACAAGGAAGATCATCGTGTATCAAGGAATACGTATGAATCATTTCCACTGCACAACCTACTGGTATACCGTCTTCTTCCTTTTTCCCATACGCATCTAAAAGAGCAAGAACAAGCACAGGACGCAGTCTTTTTCCGCCAGCTTTCAGAGAATAAAGCATAGAAGATTTCAGCTCTTCTGGAATAGACAATTCCTGCACATATGTAAATAAATAGTCTTCAATTGCTTGTTTTCGTGTTGTTAAAAATTCGTTTAAGTTACTTGTCACCAGCATCTGCCTCCTTCACAGAAAAAGGAGCCAGTTCACCGTCCTCTTTTAAAATGAAATCCATTTGCTTTTCAACATGCTGTAATTTTTCATGGCAAAGTTTTGAGAGCGTCATACCCTCTTGGAAATAGTGGATAGCTTGTTCTAGCGGTACATCGCCTTCTTCGAGCTTTCCCACAATCTCTTCAAGTCCTTTCATGGCCTCTTCAAATGTCATTTGTTCTTCTTTTTGTTTATTTGATTCTGTCATGATGATTGCCCTCCTTCTCAATAACCTCACAAATCAGACGTCCATCCTTCATTGTAATCGTCAGTTGATCCTTCGTTTCTACTTGATTCACACTTTTAATGAGCTCATCTTCTTTATAAGCTAAACTATAGCCTCTTTCCATGACTTGAAGCGGATTTAATGCATTTAGTTTACCAAGAACCGATTGGAACTGCGAATGAATTGTTTTCATTTGCACATTCATGCTCCGAACGAGCTGTTCTGTTTCATTGGCATGACGTTTTTTCGCCTGAAGCAGCTGCTCTTTAGGATGAAGCGGCTTCAGTCTATATGTTTGGCGGTCCAGTTGACTGCGTTTTTGTTCCATTTGTCTTGTCAGCTGTTTTTGAAAACGATCAAATACCATATCGAATTGTTGCTCTTTTTGCTCTTGTAATCGTTTTGGAAATCGGAAAGCATAAGAGGATTGAAGTGCCACAAGACGGTCTTTTGCTTGTGACGTTCGATTTTTTACTGCTCTTGTTAACCGAATGTCGATTGATTTGATTCGTTCAATTAAATCAGCGGTGCTTGGAACAGCTAGTTCTGCTGCTCCTGTTGGTGTGGGTGCTCTCATGTCTGCAGTGAAATCACTAATGGTAAAATCTGTTTCGTGCCCAACTGCAGAAATGATTGGAATGTCTGATGCGAAGATCGCTCTTGCGACTGCTTCTTCATTAAAGGCCCAAAGTTCTTCAATCGATCCTCCGCCTCTCCCGACAATCAAGACATCACAAAGCTGTTTTTCATTGGCTTCTTTAATCCGTTCCACAATCGAACGCGGAGCATTTTCTCCTTGGACTAATGCCGGAAGCACAATGATCTTGGCCTGCTGATAGCGCCGATTGATCGTGGTAATGACATCTCGAACAGCTGCTCCTGTTGGGGATGTAATGACACCAACAACCTCTGGATATTCAGGAATTGTTTTTTTATAGCGCTCATCAAATAAGCCTTCACTTGCTAGTTTCTTCTTCAGCTCTTCATAGGCAAGATGAAGAGCACCAACACCATCAGGCTGCATTTCTTTTGCATATAATTGATAGCTTCCGCTCGGTTCGTAGACTTGAATTCCGCCACGTACGAACACTTTCATTCCGCTCTTTGGTGAAAAAGGCAGCTTGGACGCGGAGCGCTGGAACATAACAGCTTGCATACGTGCATTTTCGTCCTTTAAGGTGAAATAAACATGACCTCTTGAATGAATCTTCACATTTGATAACTCACCTTTGATCCAAATATCTTCTAAATGAGGGTCAACATCAAATTTTCTTTTTATGTATTTTGTAAGGGCTGTGACCGTCACAAAGGCTTTTTCACTCATGACGTATTCCTCCTCTTCAAAAACGCACATTCATCCACCGGCAGCACGCAGGTGGATGAATGGATCAAGCTTATGATAATGTACGTTTTGCTGATTTAACCGTATTGTGTGCAAGCATCGTAATTGTCATTGGACCTACTCCGCCAGGGACTGGTGTGATGTAAGAAGCTTTTTCTTTTGCTGCTTCAAAGTCAACGTCGCCTACAAGTTTCCCTGTTTCTAGACGATTGACTCCTACATCAATGACAATAGCGCCTTCTTTAATTTGGTCAGCTTTAATAAAGTTTGCTCGACCGACGGCAACAACTAAAATGTCCGCTTTTAACGTATGTTCTGAAATGTTCGCCGTTCTTGAATGACAGTAGGTGACAGTTGCATTTTCGTTTAGTAGCAATTGTCCAACTGGTTTGCCGACGATATTGCTTCGTCCTACAACGACCACTTCTTTGCCAGAGAGATCCACACCTGTTTTGTTCAATAATTCAACAATACCTGCTGGTGTGCAAGGGAGGAATGTGTCTTCCCCAAGTAGCATTTTCCCGATATTCAGCGGATGAAAACCATCTACGTCTTTCTCTGGTGAAATTCGTTCAATGACGGCTTTTTCAGAAATATGTTTTGGCAGTGGAAGCTGAACAAGAATTCCGTGGAATTGATCATTCGCATTGTACTGATCAATCATCTTTAGCAATTCCTCTTCTGTTAAAGAAGCATCTAAATGATCAAGCTGGAAATGCATGCCCATGGCTTCTGCTGCTTTTTTCTTCCCGCGTACGTAAGAAAGTGAAGCCGGATCATCACCGATTAGAATAACGGCAAGACCAGGTGTGACTCCTTTTTGTTTTAGCTCTTCTACTTCTTTTGCTAATTGTTCACGCTTTTCTTTTGCTGTTTCTTTCCCATCGATGATTGTTGCTGTCATGTCGAATCCTCCTATTGCTGCTTTAGGTCGTTTTTAATGTTTGAAAGTACACCATTTACAAATTTCGGCGCCTTATCGTCACCGAACAATTTAGCCAGTTCAATGGCTTCATTCATTGAAACACTCAACGGGATATCTTCTTGATATACCATTTCGTACACAGACAGCCTTAAAATGGCTCTGTCTACGTTCGCAATACGATCAAGTTTCCAATTCACAAGATGCTGTGAAATCATGTCATCGAGCTTGTCCTTTTGTTCGAGCACACCGAAAACCAGTTCCTCGAAAAAAGGATCTGATTCTTGTTCATCCAGCGCATGTGTAATGGCCTCTTTCGGATCAATATTGCTGACATCAATTTGAAATAATGTTTGTAGCGCCTTTTCTCTTGCAGTTCTTCTTTTCATTATTTACTCCTTTAACCACTTTATCCGCTTGTCGTTAAGCCATACAGAGATCATAACATATTTTGACCGTAGTCGCACCAAGATCCATGCGAGCTGTGACGAAAAACGAATCACTCCATGCGTGACGTAATCATCATGTGGAATTTTCCCAAAAATGGGCTTTAAAAAACCAAAGAGGCAATGCCTCCTTGGTTTCACTTCAACCCTTTTTACATTTCTTGATCAACTTCAGCTTCAGCTGTTTTTGTATCAAATTGAATGCCAACGACATGAATGTTGATTTCATTAATCGTTAAAGCCGTCATGTTTAAAAGGGTTTGACGGATATTTTCTTGAACAGCAGTGGATACCTTTGGAATGGATAGGCCAAATTCAACCACACAATACACATCAATTGTGATGCCTTCATCAGAGACATCTACTTTCACACCTTTACGGTGATTTTTCTTCCCAAAGCGTTCTGCCACATCAGCAGCGAAGTTGCCGCGCATTTCCGCAATTCCTTCGACCTCTGATGCAGCGATCCCAGCAATGACTTCAATCACTTCTGGCGCAATTTGCACTTTTCCCAATTGATCTTCATCAAGGTTCATTTCAAGCAAATTGTTTTCTGACACGATCATTCACCTCCGAAAGCTGTTATTATTTCATAATTTGATACGTTTCTAAAAACTTCGTATTAAAATTACCGCTCACAAATGTTTCGTGCTCTAGTAATCTGTGGTGGAATGGAATCGTTGTGTAGACTCCTTCAATGACGAACTCTTGCAGCGCACGTTTCATTCTTGCAATTGCTTCTTCTCTCGTTTTACCATATGTGATCACTTTCGCAATCATACTATCGTAATATGGCGGAATCACATAACCAGGATACGCGGCAGAATCAATACGTACTCCTAAACCGCCTGGCGGGAGGTACATTTTAATTTCACCAGCAGAAGGCATGAAGTTTTTCTCAGGGTTCTCTGCATTAATACGACATTCAATCGCCCAGCCTTCGTATACGACATCCTCTTGCGTAAGGGAAAGCTTTTCACCTGAAGCTACTTTGATCTGTTCTTTGATCAAATCAACACCAGTGACCATTTCCGTTACAGGATGCTCTACTTGGATACGTGTATTCATTTCCATGAAGTAAAACTTCTCTTCATTATAATCGTAAATGAATTCAACCGTTCCAGCACCTGTGTATTCAACAGCTTCGGCTGCTTTTACGGCAGCTTCACCCATTTGCTCACGAATATCTGCATTTAGTGCAGGTGATGGCGTTTCTTCCAGAAGCTTTTGCATTCTTCTTTGGATAGAACAATCACGTTCACCTAAGTGAATGGTATTCCCATGCTGATCAGCAAGGACTTGAATTTCAACGTGTCTAAAGTCTTCAATGAATTTCTCCAAATAGACACCTGGGTTCCCGAAGTTTTGTGCTGCTTCCTGCTGCGTAATGGTGACACCGTTAATGAGCTCTTCTTCTGTGCGAGCCACACGGATACCTTTACCACCGCCGCCTGCAGTTGCTTTAATAATGACAGGATACCCAATACCAGCTGCTGTTGAAACAGCATCATCAAGATCTTTTACAATTCCTTGAGAACCAGGGACAATTGGAACACCAGCTTGCTTCATTGTTTCTCTTGCCACATCTTTCGTTCCCATTTTGGAAATTGCTGACGCAGTTGGTCCAACAAAGATGACATTACATTCCTCGCAAAGCTCTGCAAAGTCTGCATTTTCAGCAAGAAAACCATATCCTGGATGGATGGCATCAGTACCTGTTAGTTTTGCCACACTGACAATATTTGTCACATTTAAATAACTATCTTTTGAAGCAGTCGGTCCGATGCAATATGCTTCATCAGCCATTTGAACATGCAGCGCATCACGATCCGCTTCAGAAAATACCGCAACTGTTTCAATTCCAAGCTCTTTACAAGCACGGATGATTCTAACTGCGATTTCTCCTCTGTTTGCAATTAATAGCTTTTTAATCATGATCGTACTCCTTACTCTGCTTTCACTAGAAAGAGGGGTTGTCCGAATTCTACAAGCTGACCGTTTTCAGCTAATACTTCGACGATTTCGCCTTTTACTTCTGCTTCGATTTCATTAAACAGTTTCATCGCTTCAACGATACATACAACTGAGTTTTCCTTCACTTTAGAACCTGTTGTCACATATGGATCTGCTTCTGGTGAAGAAGAAGCGTAAAATGTGCCAACCATTGGGGATGTGATTTTATGCAGGTTTTCAGACGCGGCTCCCTCTTGTGCAGGGGCTTCGGTCTGAGCTGGAGCTTGTGCTTTAGGAGCTTGTTGAGCTGGAGCTACTTGGACAGGAGCCACTGGTGCTTGTGCCGCAACTTGCTGAACGACTTCTTTATTTTTCTTTAACTTGATTTTTGCGCCTTCATTTTCGTACGTAAATTCATCAATTGTTGATTCGTCAATTAATTTAATTAGTTCATGAATCTCTTCAATTTTTAACATGGATTTGCACCCCTATGTATGGATTTATCTTTTTTTATAGGCTAGTACTAAAAGTACATACTATAACCATCTTACAGGAGGATTTCGTTGAATTCAACTATTAATGTGATGAGACACCTCGCGCAAGCACCTGAAAAAGGGCGTCAACCCGCATGAAAAAACGCCCTTTTCAGAAAAGGGCGCTTGTGCATTTTTTATTGATTCGATGGCTCAAAAGTGACGGCTACGTTATCAAGCCCTCTCATTTCTTTTGTGACCAAATCAATAATATCTGCTGCTTGGGACTTTGATTTTTTATCAGAACGAACCGTGATGTTCACTTTATCTCCTTCTGCACTGACGAGCGCATCTTTATACCCTTTTGTTTTGATTAATGTCTCCAGCTGACGCTCTGTTCCTTCGGCCTCACTAAGCGCTGTCATTTGATCATAAGCTTCACTTTTTTCTTGCGCTGTTGCATCATCGCTAGACACGATTTCGTTATACTCTTCACGCTGCTTGCTGCGCTTATCTTCAAGTTCAAGTCTGTAGGTTGTGAAAAGTTCATCGTCGGTCTGCTCTGAAACAGCCTTTCCTTCTTCTCCACTTGTTTCAACATCTTCTTGTTTCGCATTGGTTTCTTTGTCAGTTGATTTCTCTTCTGCGTTCTTTTCGGTTCCTTTATCAGTCCCTTTTTCTGGCTCAGCCTTTTTCTCTTCCATTCCTTTTGATTTTGTATCTTCTACTGTCACAGCATTCTCACCTTGTGGGGACATGATATAGTACACACTTAATACGACAACTAAACTTAGCATCGTTAATAGCCAAACCGTTTGTTTTTTTAACATCATTCCGAATCCTCCTTGATTTTTTTAGGGGCAACAGCCACTCTATGGCTCGGTACATCAAGCACTCGTGTAACCGCTTCAATGATGGTTTTCTTTATTTGAACGTTGTCTACTCCTTGAGCAACAACGAGGACACCTCGAATGTCTGGCTTTTTCGTTTGGACAACAACAGGTGTTTCTTCATTGCCATTTTTAATAATGACAACCTCTTCTTCTTTTGTTTGATCCGTGACACTTCGCACGCCGCCTTCTTTGTCTGTTTCCTCGGTCGTAGTGCTTTTATTGGATTTGTTTTTTTCAAACACTTTTAAAGAAGTTGCGTCTACATTTACCACGATGGAAACATCCTCAACACCAATGATCGTTTCTAAAATCTCTTTCAGCTGATTTTCGTATTCTTGTTCAACATCCTCTATCGAGTTGTTTGACTTACCTGAAGAGGATGGTTTGAACACCGCCTGCTCTTCTGAGGATGTTTTTTTAGACGCAGGAACAGCAGCCTCTTGTTTGCTTGATGGCGGTGACAGAATTTGACTGACTAACATGAATGACACGCCGATGATGAAGACAAGCAGTAAGTAATGGTGCTTCGTTAATTTTGGTTTCCCTTCACCTTTTTCAGGTGCTTGGAACATTGATTTCAGTTTTTGTCTCCAGTCCTTGTTATTCATGATCTGCTGCGTCACCTCCCTCAATGTTGAGCGCAATGTGTTCAGGCCGTGTATTCCATACATCTGCAAGCGTCTCTTTCACCCTCGCCATCTCTTTTGCTGACGTCTCGGCGCTTTCCTCCTTTTGCCTGGAGAGATCAATGTCGACCTTTGCCACCGTTTCTACAGCATCACCTGTGAGCGGGACAAGGACTGCTTTGATGCGAAATTGATCTGCCTCCATATTCTGATCAAGGTGCTCCTCATCTGCCAACACTTCTACGTGTTTCATTTCATAGCTCTCCTTCTCCAGTGGCTCCTTTGCGCTTTTTTCTAGTTGGACAGCCATTTGCTTTAAAATATATGCACGCTGTGAAGCTTGTATTTCTTTTTTTTCTAAATTCATCTGATTTTTTATTTCTTCTGATTGCGCTTGGTCCTTCCCTTTCATGATTTCTGAGAAAATTTGGTCCGGATCTGCCCGGAATAACGCAAAGATCGGATTGAGCATCACGACAATTAACAATAAGCTCACGACCATTTTTGCATACTTCTGCATGCTTGAATTGGGAAGCAAAAGATCAATCACAATCGCAAATAAAATAAATAGGATAATACTTGTGATCCATTCTGTGAGAAAACTCAAATGGTCTCCCCTCCTTACTTCATCATCATGGTGAGGTTGCCAGCTGTGATGATAACGGTAATGCTTAAAAAGAACATAAGCGATACAACAGCTAATGCAGCAAATATATAAAGAACACTTTTTGAAATGACATCAAGGCAGCTAATAATTGGCCCGCCCCCTAAAGGCTGAAGAATCGCAGCGGCCAGTTTATAAATCAGAGCGAGCGACAGCACTTTAATCGCTGGGAAAGCCGCAATTGAAATCAAAATGGCGACGCCTACAAGGCCAACCGTATTTTTCAGCAGCACAGAGGCGCTGATAACGGTATCTGTCGCATCAGTAAACATTCTGCCAAGGACAGGGATGAAATTTCCGGTAATAAACTTGGCTGTACGAAGAGCGATTCCATCAGTGATAGCAGCAGATGCCCCCTGTACAGAAATGACGCCGAGGAATACAGTTAAAAAAACTGCCAGCCCGCCAATGGCCACATTTCTTAACAGCTGGGCAAGCTGGGTCACTTTGTATTGTTCGGTCAATGTACTGACTATGCTCAAGATCGCTGATAAAAAGATGAGCGGAAGAACGACATATTGAATAAAAACACCGCTCGTGTTCATTAAAAACAAAATCACAGGATGAAAGAATCCGGCTGAGACAAGCCCGCCTGATGAGGCAATAAGTGCTAATAAAAGAGGAATAAGAGCAAGAATAAAACTAGTCATCGTTTGAATGGCTTCTGTTGCATAAGAGATCGCAACATGAAAACTGTTTAATGCAATAATGATAAGCACCATATAAACAAGAGCGTATGCAACTTTACTAACAGTGCTTTGTTCAAACGCATTTTGCAAAAGCTGCAAAAGCGAACAAAAGATGGTGAGTAATATAAGTGTGCCTAAGAGCTTTCCATTGGCAATCAGCTCATGAAACAGATAATGAACAAAAGCCTTCAGCCACGTTTGGGGAGACAGCTCTTTATCGCCATCGATCATTTCCTTCACTGTACCTTTTTGGCTTTCAGGCAGAAAGCCGCCATACTCGTCCAATATCGTTTCCCAAAAGTCACTGATAGAATGAAGCTCTAAGGCATCAGCCTGTCCACCCGCAACTTCTTCTGCGACCGGTTCTTCACTTGATAAAGGCACACTTTCTTCTGCACCTGCATACGGAACGATCATCCAAAAGAACATCATAAACCCCAGCACAGCTGTCACCCGTTTCATCATCATCACCTCTTTTCCATCAAGTCATGGACGGGATCATACCTAGGATCGTCTCAATGATGACCGTTAAAATCGGTACCGCCATGACCAAAATAAGAATCTTGCCGCCAAGCTCTATTTTTGAAGCGATGGCGCCTTGTCCAGCATCCTTTGTGAGCTGGGCACCAAATTCTGCAATATAGGCAATGCCAATGATTTTCAAAATGGTTTCAACGTATTTCATATTGACGCCTGCGCTTGCTGCAATTTTTTCAATCATGGAGATAATGGCATAGATTTGATCGATTAAATAAAGGAAAATGACACACCCAGTAAACACAACAAGCATAAAGGCGAAGGTTGGCTTTTGTTCTTTGACGATTAATGCTAGAAAAGTAGCGATTAAACCAAGTCCAACAATTTGAATGATTTCGATTTGTAAGCCCTCCCCTATCCTTGAAATAGAAATACGGCTTTAATCTTCTTAAACAAATCATCCACAATGGTAGCAACCATAAATAAAATGTAGATAAATCCAAGCAGTGTCACCCACTGTGCGTACTCTTTTTTCCCCATTTGATCTAAAATCGTATGGAGAAAAGCCACGACGATACCCACTCCCGCAATTTGGAATATGACGTTTACATCAACGCCCATGCTCTCGACTCCCTTCCTCTCACATCAATAACAGAATCAGTAGTAACCCACTTAGAAAACCAAGACTTCTCACCATTTTTTCATTTTTTGCTTGGGCGACTTCAGCTTCTTTCTCCTCTGATTCCAAATGGCCTAAAGCTAGCTTGATATATTTTTGTTGAGCCGTCACATCATGCTGACCAAGGGTTTCTCCAAAGTGCTTCAGCGCCTCATATTCGCCTTTTTTTAATACGGTTTTTTTCCATACATCCTCTAGACTTTCATTCCATGCATGCCTCGCAGAAAAAGTTCCGACGTTGAGTTTTTCTGCAAATTGTTCAAATAGCCGATTCACAGGCGGTCCTACTTGGGACGCAATTTGGTCAGCGGCTCTAGCTAAAGGAGTTTGACCATACATAATTTCAGCTTCAAGAGATTGGAGTGCAAATCGGAGCTGGCGGATTTGCTTTGGCCGATCACTGTACCGCTTCGCAAACTCGAATCCTCCCCATGTCGTAGCCGCAACAATGAAAATAGCACCAATAAGCTTTAACATACGTCCACTCCCCGCCTCCGCTTCAGCTCTTGTCCCTCTTGGTCAAATATCCGTCCGATCGTGCCAGGCCCTTTTTCTCTATTTAATTCCACATATCGCTCAAACACACGAAGCTGCCATAACGGTTCAAATGATGGCCGTTTAGATAAGTCTTCAAGTGAATACCCATGAGCTGAGACGATAATGGTGACTCCAGCATGGATTGCTTCTAACAGTGCCTGTACATCTTCACTTTTTCCGATTTCATCGACAATGATGACTTCTGGGCTCATGGATCTGATCATCATCATTAATCCTTCAGCCTTTGGGCACGCATCAAGTACATCAATCCGGTGCCCAAAAGAATGCTGCGGCACTCCTCTTATACAACCTGCGATTTCAGATCGTTCATCTACAATCCCTGTTTTTCTAGGAGAAATGGCTGTTGTTCCTGTACTGACAAGACGTGCTAGATCACGCAGCAATGTCGTTTTCCCGGTTTGCGGCGGACCTATAATCAGTGTGTTACACCAATGTTTTTCATATAAATAAGGGAGAAACGGCAAAGCAATTCCGATCTTCTCTTTTGCGATGCGAATATTAAATGAAGAAATATCTCTTAAGCCTTTGACGAATCCATTTTCGACGATCACCTTTCCAGCAAGCCCAACCCGATGTCCGCCAGATATGGTGATATAGCCCTGTTTTAACTCTTCCTCAAGTGTGTACATGCTGTAATTACTGAGCCTGCCTAATAGCTGAGCCGCATCTTCACCTGTTGTATGATAGGAAAGAAAGCGTGGTTTTCCACCTTGCATCAGCTCAATCGGGCGATCGGTGCGAATGCGGATTTCTTCTATTTGCGCCCACTCTGCTTCTTTTAACATGCTGAGTTCTTGTCCAATTGAGTGCGGGAGAATATCCAACAAACTCCGCAACGAATTCCCCTCCTTTTTTTCTTCTCTAAAATGTATGATGTATGCCGTTAATTATGCCAAGCCATTTCACTTATAAATTCCAACAAGAATAAATACGACACCTATGAAAATAAACACAAGCTTCGCATAGGATAACTGCCCTGCAATTTGATAGATTCCAATCGTCATCGTGATAATAAAAATGAGCGGCCCGATGATCGCTAATATACTATTGATGACAACCGCTTTACGCACATCATTTGTCACTAAAATGAGGATGGCGGCCGTCAGTTCAATCGCAGCAGATAAAAACCTCATCCCTGCCATGGCAGCGACTGATGGGTGTATACCCGGGAGAAATTGTTTCATATAGAACCTCCAGCTTTTTTTACACTATATGCTTCACTAGCTAGAAGTAGTCTTGTTTTTCAAAAGGAAGAGAGATGGATGAGAGAATAGAGTAAGGGGTGTCATAACGAGGCGTCCTATTTTTCAAATAAAAAAAGACTGTAAACACGAAGTTTACAGTCTCAGATAGTTGACAAAGGGATAAAATGAACTTGATTTTATCCCTTTGTCTTCTTTTCAGCGTGATAGAAAACCTTTGCAGTCTAGGAAGAACGAGTACTGGCGCGGAGCGAATTTGACATTCGTGAGCACCAGCACGCGTAAACACGAGGTTTACAGTCTCTCTCCGTTCATTACGCTCTTGAAACGTATGAACCGTCAGATGTATTGATCACTAGTTTATCACCTTGGTTCACAAAGAAAGGAACGTTCACGATTAAACCAGTTTCTGTTTTTGCAGGTTTTGATCCACCTGATGTCGTATCACCTTTAATACCAGGCTCTGTTTCTACTACTTCTAGTTCTACAGTGTTTGGAAGTTCTACTCCAAGTGTTTCATCACCGTACATGACGATTTGAACCGACATATTTTCAAGCAAATATTTCAGCTCATCTTTGATTTGCGCTTCGCTTAGTTCAAGTTGTTCGTATGAACTTGTATCCATGAATACATGCTGATCGCCATTTGCATATAAATATTGCATTGTTTTTGTTTCAATTTGAGCTTTCGCTACTTTTTCACCTGCACGGAATGTTTTCTCTTGAATCGCACCTGTACGTAGGTTACGCAGTTTCGAACGGACAAACGCTGCGCCTTTTCCTGGTTTTACGTGTTGGAAATCCACTACACGCCAAATACCGCCGTCCACTTCAATTGTCAGGCCTGTACGAAAATCGTTTACTGAAATCATTTTGTCATCCTCCTACATTTCACCATCATAATATGATAAGTTCTTTCGGTGAGTGGGTCAATCGTTTATTGCCGTCAGCTGTCAGGACAATATCATCCTCAATTCTCACGCCGCCGACATCTGGCAAGTAAATGCCTGGTTCAACTGTCACAACCATTCCCTCTTCTAACACGACATCTGAGCGTGAGGAAAGGCCAGGTGCTTCATGTACTTCCATACCAAGACCATGTCCAGTCGAATGCCCGAAGTATTGACCGTAGCCATACTTTTCAATGATGTCTCGTGTGATGCGATCAGCTTCTTTTCCTGTTAAGCCTGGCTTGATTTTATCCACACCAGCGTTTTCTGCTTCTAATACGATATGATATATTTCCTTTAATTTGTCGCTTGGTGTTCCTACAGCAATGGTTCTTGTCATGTCTGAACAATAGCCTTTATAATAGGCACCGAAATCCAGTGTCACCAAGTCGCCAGATTCAATCACCTTTTCGCTCGCTCTCCCGTGTGGCAGGCTTGAACGAACGCCAGAGGCAACAATCATATCGAATGAAGATCCTTCTGCCCCTTCTTTTCTCATGAAAAATTCAAGCTCGTTCATGACCGCAATTTCTGTCAGGCCCGGCTTGATGTACGTGAGAATATGATCAAAGGCATGATCTGCAATCTTCGCAGCTTCCTCTAATATCTTAATCTCTTCATTAGACTTAATCAAGCGCAACTTTTCAACTGATTCCGAGACTGGAACAAGCTCGATACCGCTTGCTTTCCCCGAGTACTGCTGGTAGGTGGCAAATGTCATATGGTTTTGTTCAAAACCAAGACGTTTCACCCCAAATTCGTTTGCCGTTTGGACAGCAGTTTCCACAATGTTTCCTTTATGTTCAATGATGTCATAGCCCTTTACTTGATCCTTGGCTTGTTCCGTGTAACGAAAATCCGTAATAAAGGCGGCTCGATCCTTTGAAACGATGGCAAGACCGGCTGATCCAGTAAAACTCGTCATATAATGTAAATTAAAGCTGCTTGTAATCACTAAACCATCTATGTCTAATTCGGCCAAAAGTTTTCTTAGTTTTTCAAGTTTCATGATACTGCTCCCCCTTCACTGACTAAATAACGAATCGCCAATTTATATCCTTCTAAACCAAGTCCAACGATTTGACCTTGGCATACTGGAGCAAGAACCGAATGATGGCGGAATTCCTCTCTCTTATGAACATTTGTGATATGTACTTCGATGACAGGTAACGTAATACTTGCAATGGCATCTCTCAGTGCATAGCTATAGTGGGTAAAAGCACCCGGGTTAAACACGACGCCATCGTACTGATCTTCTGCTTCATGGAGCGCATCGACCAAATCTCCCTCGTGATTCGATTGAAAGAACGTCAATTGAATATTTGCTCTTTCTGCAAACTGAAACAAATCCGTTTCTAAATCTGTTAATGTTTTACTTCCATAAACTCCTGGCTCTCTCTTGCCGAGCCTATTTAAGTTGGGCCCATTCAGCACTAGAAAATGAGGCATATGACCACTCCTTCACCCTAATTCACTCTATATCGATGTCTGTTTCTTTTTCCTTAGAAACCTTTCGTTTCCAAAAATAATTTTATCATATGAAAGGTGGATTTACACTTTATTCTGTCTTTTTCCCGAGTGCCCTTGCAAGCTTCTGACTCGTTAATTCATTATATTCAAATGAAATACTGTACCCGACAAACATGCCATATAAAATATATAGGCAAAATGTCGTCACAATGGTGCTTTGCTGCAAATCTTGCACTTGCTTCACATCGGGGAATATAGGATTAAATACATAAAAAACAAGCAGCCACAAAATTGCGCCATAAATCAGTCCCATCCAAAAACCTTTGAGCCGTTTGAGCAGTCCATAATAAATAAAGGCTGCTCCAATAGATAAAATCCCTAAAAGTACAATACTCATAAATGTACCAAGTCCGCCTTTTTTCCATTCACCAAGCACAAATGGCTGCAACAGCATATTTGGACTCACCTCTGAAAAATGAAACATATGGGTCAGAAATCCGATAAAGCCCCAAAAAACTCCGCCGACAAAACCTGTGGCTGCTGCCCTTGCCACCATTGAAGACGTTTGTACTGATTGATTTTTTTCTTCTTGGTTTTTCTTTTCATCACGTTTCATATGAACACCTCCAGCAAGTAGTATGTCCAAAATGTCATGAAAAAAAAGGATTTCCGTGTGAGAGTGTAAAATTTTTATAACAGGGTATACTGGCTAAAAAGAGGTAGATAGAATTCTAGTAGATAATCGACCTGTGAGCTAGTGATTTCCCCTCTTTTCCTGTACAATAAAGGTATAAGGAAATGCATGTAAATTACAGGAAACAGGCAGGTTGATGAAATATGTCCAATCAAACAAAACCTCCAGCATATGGAGGGCAGGCAGTTGTGGAAGGTGTCATGTTCGGAGGTAAAAAGAACTATGTGACAGCGATTCGGCGTAAGGATGAGTCGATTGAGTTTTTAAAGCTTCCCCGGACCTCCAATAAACGAACCGCCTTTCTTAAGAAAATCCCTTTTGTCAGGGGTGTTGCTGCACTTGTTGAAGCAAGCGCAAACGGCAGTAAGCACTTAAACTTCTCCAGCGAGCGCTATGACTTAGATCCTTCTGAAGATCATTCTCTTGAAAAAGAACAAAAAAGCTCGAAATTATCAATGATCTTTGGCATTGCTGTGATCGGAGTTCTCTCTCTTCTTTTTAGTAAATTTGTCTTTACTTTAGTGCCTGTCTTTTTAGCCGAACTTGTGCGTCCGGTGTTTTCTGGAAACTTCGCACAAATTGCAGTGGAAACATTCTTTAAATTGATCCTGTTATTAGGCTATATTTACTTTATTTCCATGACCCCTTTAATTAAAAGGGTATTTCAATATCATGGGGCAGAACATAAAGTCATAAACTGCTATGAACAGAATCTTGACATCACAGTGGAAAATGTCCAAAGCCAATCTCGCCTGCATTATCGATGCGGCAGCAGCTTTATTTTATTCACTGTCATTGTCGGCATGTTCGTCTATTTACTCGTACCGACAGATCCTTTATGGGTGAGAGTTCTGAATCGCTTGGCGCTTATTCCGGTTGTTCTGGGCATTTCATTTGAAGTGCTTCAGCTCACAAACAAACTCCGTGACGTGCCAGTGCTTAAAGTGCTTGGCTATCCTGGCCTTTGGCTGCAATTGCTCACAACAAAAGAACCCTCTGATGATCAAGTCGAGGTAGCCATTGCAAGTTTTAATGAACTTCTTCGTTTAGAGGAAGCATCTGCGAAACAAGCATCAGATTCTGCTCATCAAGTGATCTAGTTTATAAATCCGGTAAATTCTTTCGGAGGTGGACAGTTATGAATCGCCGAGTACATCCTGCTTTTACCATTATTTTCGCTTTAGGTGTTTTGGGATTTGTGTATTTACTCACAACGAATCCAGGCAGACTCTTTACGATGCTGCTATCAGTTGTGATCATTGGAGCGGTTCTATTTTTCTTATTTAGATGGCTGATGAATCGAAGAACTGGAACAGAAGGAAATCTTTATCGTAAAGCAGTCAAACAATCAAAACGTCGCTACCAGCAGCCTAAACCAAAAACGAAAAGCCAGATGAAAAACCGGGTCACTCATTTGCGAAGCGTGCCGACTGACCACAAGTCTAAGCCCGTCCTTCTCAAAAAGAAAAGCCAAACACATTTGACAGTCATTGAAGGCAAGAAAAACAAAAAGAAAAATCGCGCCTTATTTTAAAATGTCCAGCTCTTTAAAAATTGCTCGGCCTTCTGTCTGCCTAGATCGACGAGCACCTTTTTCTTTTCTGTCATCAGCTGAAAATCAGTGGCAATGACGTGTTCTACAGGAATAAAAATAATATGACGTTCGTGTTTTGTGGCAATATGTCTTTCGTCATGAGCACCACGCATCGTTTCAAATAGAGCGCCAAACAGTTCAAACGCATTGCGGATGGAATGTTGAGGGCGTTCTTTTTCGTTTGGGGTTAATGTGACACCGACAAACGGTCTTTTTTTCTCTTCAGCAAAAAGCCAAATCGGAAAGTTGCTGAGCACGCCGCCATCCACGATGGTACAAATTCCTTTTGAAGACCTCAGTTTGACAGGTTCGAAAAAATACGGCAGACTGCAGCTCATCCGAATGGCTCTGGCGACAGAAAACCGTTCTGGATTTAACCCATAGGAAGGAAGGTCATCTGGAAGGACAAGGATTTTGCCATTTGTTAAATCAGAAGCGACGATTTTGAGCGTATCTTTTTTCAGATCACCGAATACGGTGACGCCTTTTCGTTTTAACACGTCTGTCAGCCATTTTTCTAGACGGTCACCTTTGTAAAGGCCAAGACGCCAATAAATAGACACCCACCTGAGCATTTTAAACGGGATGAATTGACACCTTCGATCAAGCAATTGATGCTCATCCATTTCGTCTAACAGCTCCCGAATCTCCTGACTCGTAAAACCCGCTGCGATGAGTGAAGCAATGATCGCTCCCGCACTTGTTCCAGCGAGACGGACAAATTGAAATCCTCTTGCTTCAAGCGCTTCATAGGCGCCTGCAAGTGCTGCACCCTTAATGCCTCCACCTGAGAACACACCATCTATCTTCATCAAGGAGCCCCCTTTTCTGTCACACTATTAATAGTGTAGGAGCATTTGCCTTTCATTAGAACTATATTCAAAAAGGACACCCTTCGCCAGGTGTCCTTTCAGCGTGTAGACAAACCCTCGCATTCGGTGTCAGTCCTGCGCTCCGGTGCTCACGAATGTCAAATTCGCTCCGCTCCGATGCTCGTCCTTCCTAGACTGCAAAGGTTTTCTTTCACGCTGAAAAGAAGACAAAGAGCTAAAATAAAGTACATTTTACCCCTTTGTCAACAATTTAAAAGGACACCCTTCGCCAGGTGTCCTTTTTCTTAAGATTCTTGATTTGTTTGTTCGTTTTTCTTTTGAATCGCTTTCAGCTGAACGGATCGCTCATCGTTTTCTTCAAAGAATTGGACGAGGTCGCCGATGCGGTCAATGCTGTTCCAGCTGAGATGATGCTCAATACCTTCTACATCATCATAAATTTTCTCTTCATCTACACCAATGATTCTTAAAAATTGCTCTAGCAGTTCATGTCTGTATACGAGACGTTTTCCAATTTTTTTGCCTTTCGGGGTTAAAATTAGACCACGATATTTCTCATAAATGAGGTATTCATCTTTATCTAGCTTCTGAACCATTTTTGTTACAGAGGAGGGATGGACAGCGAGGGCTTCTGCAATATCAGATACTCTTGCATATCCTTTTTCTTCTATCAGCATATAAATTTGTTCAATATAATCTTCCATACTAGGTGTAGTCATAAAACCCCTCCAAAATGCACCTTTACTTAATAATCATAACAATTCTACACCATCGCCCATTAAAAAACAAGAAGAGTCCTTCGTCTTAACGCTTGTAATTCCAATCATCTGTGGCGTATTTCGTTTTGGCGAGGTGATGAACAAATGCCAACTCTTCATCTGTCAGCTCATAAGGCACAAGCTCGATATTTAATCCTTTTTCAAACCCTCGTTTAAATGCAACACGCGCATCGTCTATCGTACATGTTCGATCTGAAATTTCATTGATCGCCACCGCTTTGTTTTTAAAGCTGCGCTGCATCCGCTCTCTCACCCGGTCGTTTGGATACAGAAATAAATCAAACAATTTGTCCTCATCAAGATCAATTAAGATCGAGCCATGCTGGAGGATCACACCTTTTTGTCTTGTTTGCGCACTGCCTGCTACTTTTCTGCCTTCTACGACAAGCTCGTACCATGAAGGCGCATCAAAACATACAGACGATCTTGGATTTTTTAAGCTTTCTTTTTCTTTTTCTGTACGAGGAATGGCAAAATACGCATCGAGTCCTAGTTCTTTAAAGCCCTCTAAAATCCCTTCTGAAATGACGCGATATGCCTCTGTCACCGTCGCCGGCATCTCTGGGTGCTCTTCTGACACGATCACACTGTAGGTCAATTCCTGATCATGAAGAACACCGCGACCTCCTGTAGGCCTGCGGACAAATCCAAGACCATAGCGCTCAACCGCTTCCATGTTGATTTCTTTTTCAACATGTTGAAAATATCCAACAGATAATGTCGCTGGATTCCAACCATAAAAACGGATCACAGGCGGGATCAGCTTCTCGCTATGCCAATAAAGCAAGGCTTCGTCCATGGCCATGTTAAAGGCAGGGTCTTGGTTTCCTGTATCAATGAAACACCATTTCTCTTTTTGCATATAAAATCCCTTCTCTTTTACGTAGTCAATGTTAGATAATGGTGGTGACCACCGATTTTCTCTCTTCATCAGTCTATCAAATAGGGAAGGAATTGAAAATAATTCTTACCATTTATGATGACAAGTTTCTTTTGCTTTACTATAATAGTATTTGTCTAAAACGTACCATCAGACAGGTGACTGTGCTGATGCTCAAGAAGGAGTCGAGTCGTATTGCCAATATTCAACTATATCGTCCTCTCACTTTGTGGACTTTTCGTTCTTTATTCCATCGGCAGTTACATTTATCAGCAGCGCATAATGAAAACGCTGACGGAAGCAGAATTTATCAAAGGTTACCGCAAAGCCCAACTCATTGATGTGAGAGAACCAAATGAGTTTGAAGGCGGACATATTTTAGGCGCAAGAAACATTCCCCTTTCACAATTAAAGCAGCGCAAAAATGAAATACGCCCTGACAAGCCTGTTTATCTCTATTGCCAAAATAATTTGAGAAGCGGAAAAGCTGCTCAAACGTTACGTAAAAATGGCTGTCGTGAGATTTATAATTTAAAGGGTGGCTTTAAAAAATGGGGCGGCCGCATTAAAACAAAGAACTAACAAAAAAGACTCTGGGAGCTATTGCCCCCATGAGTCTTTTTATTTTCTTTCAAAAACCAGCACTGGATTCCGTGCAGCCTTTGTTTCATCCATTCGTTTCACAACGGTTGTATGTGGTGCTTCCTGTACGATTTCTGGGTTCTCTTCCGCTTCTTTTGCAATTTGAATCATCGCTTCAATAAATGCATCAAGGGTTTCTTTTGATTCTGTTTCAGTTGGTTCAATCATGATACATTCCTCTACATTTAGCGGGAAGTAAATCGTTGGCGGATGATAGCCAAAATCAAGTAATCGTTTGGCAATATCAAGTGTCCGCACACCTAGTTTCTTTTGACGTTTACCTGAAAGGACAAATTCATGCTTACAGTGGCGGTCAAATGGCAAATCATAATGAGCACATAAGCGGCGCATCATATAGTTTGCATTCAACACCGCATGATCCGTTACAGCCTTTAAGCCGTCTGGTCCCATAGAGCGGATATACGCATACGCTCTGACATTGATGCCAAAGTTGCCATAGAACGGTTTCACACGGCCGATGGATTCTGGACGATCGTAATCAAAGAAATAACGACCTTCTTTCTTCACAAGCACTGGCTTTGGCAAATATGGAATCAAATCCTTTTTCACGCCAACTGGACCTGAACCAGGGCCTCCTCCTCCGTGTGGACCTGTAAAGGTTTTATGAAGATTTAAGTGAACCACATCAAATCCCATATCCCCCGGTCTTGCTCTGCTTAATACAGCATTTAAGTTCGCTCCATCATAATAAAGCTTCCCGCCTGCTCCGTGAACGATTTCAGCCATTTCTAAAATATTTTCTTCAAAAAGGCCGAGTGTATTTGGATTTGTGAGCATGAGAGCCGCTGTTTCTTCGTTGACAACACGGCGCAGGTCGTCTAAATCGACAAGCCCATGTTCATTAGATGCCACCGTAATCGTTTCAAATCCTGCTACTGTTGCAGATGCGGGATTTGTTCCATGAGCAGAATCAGGCACGATGACTTTTGTTCGTTTAAGATCTCCTCTTGCTTCATGGTATGCACGAATCATCATGAGCCCCGTCCATTCGCCATGTGCTCCTGCCGCAGGCTGTAATGTCACGGCGTCCATTCCTGTAATTTCTTCTAAATGGTCACCTAAATCATAAAGTAACTCTAATGCACCTTGCACAGTGTCTGCCTCTTGAAGTGGATGCACATGCGAGAAACCTGCAAGACGTGCCACCTTTTCGTTAATCTTTGGATTATATTTCATCGTACAAGAGCCTAGAGGATAAAAGCCAGAATCGACCCCGTGATTACGCCTAGATAATGCTGTGTAGTGACGCATAATATCCAGTTCAGAAACCTCTGGCAGCTCCGCATCTTCATGGCGGATATACGCTTCATCAAATAAATCTGGGAGCTTCTCCTCAGGTACGTCTAAATCAGGCAGGCTGTAACCAATTCTTCCTTCTTTGGATAATTCAAAAATAAGCGGCTGATCTTGTTTATTCATGACGATCCCCCAATTCCTTGATGAACGTATCAATTTCTTCTTTTGTTCTTAGTTCTGTCACAGCGACGAGCATATGCTGCTGAAGCTCTGGATAATCCCGTTCCAAGTCATATCCACCGATGATTCCTTTTTTAAGCAATCGCTCATTCGCTTCTTTCACAGGTTCATTCAGTTTCAACACAAATTCATTAAAATGAGCGCCCTCTATTTCAGCCTGTAACCCATGTTTTTCTGCCTGCGTCTTGGCATAATGGGCTTTTTGTACGTTTTGATAGGCAATGTCTTTGATACCTGTTTTCCCAAGCGCCGTCATCGCAACAGAAGCGGCTAACGCATTTAATGCTTGGTTTGAACAAATATTTGAAGTCGCTTTGTCTCTTCGGATATGCTGCTCTCGCGCTTGAAGGGTCAGCACAAATCCTCGCACACCGTTCTCGTCTTCTGTTTGCCCGACTAAACGCCCCGGCACTTTCCGCATTAATTTTTTCGTCACAGCGAAATATCCACAATGAGGTCCGCCAAATGCAGCTGGAATGCCAAATGGCTGCGCATCACCAACGACAATATCTGCCCCAAGCTTTCCTGGTGGTGTCAGTAAACCAAGTGCAAGCGGGTTACTTGAGACGATGAATAAACTTTTCCCTTTATGCGCAATCGGTTCAATGTCCTTTAATGGTTCAACAACACCGAAGAAGTTTGGGTATTGTACAAGGACCGCTGCTGTTTCGTCGCAGACGGCTTCTTCTAATGCGGCTAGATCGGTCTGACCTTTTCGCGCAGGTACCTCGACGACTTCAATATGCTGTCCTTTCGCATATGTTTTCAGCACCGCTCTTGATTCAGGATGAACCGTCTCAGAGACCACAATCTTTTTCTTTTTTGTATGTCCTGCTGCCAGCATCGCCGCTTCAGCTAATGCCGTTCCGCCATCATACATCGAGGAGTTGGCAAGATCCATGCCAGTCAGCTCAGCAATCATTGTTTGGAATTCAAAAATTGCCTGCAATTCACCTTGAGAAATTTCAGGCTGATAAGGTGTGTACGCTGTATAAAATTCAGAACGTGAAATCACATGATCGACAATCACAGGCTGGTAATGATCATACACACCAGCACCTAAAAACGAGGCATAGGCCACTGTATCTTTATTTTTTGCAGCAAGACGAGACAATTCCCGCACTAGCTCTGTTTCAGATGCGGCTTCTTTGATGTTGTACGCACCTTTGAATCTGACTTTCTCTGGGATATCTGAGAAAAGCTCATCAATTGACTGAACACCGATGACATCCAGCATTTCTTTTTGATCTTGCTCTGTTTGCGGCAAATACCTGTGCTTCATCCTCTATTCCTCCTCGTTATTTGGCTCTTTTATAAAATGGTGTGGCGACGATTTTGGCTTTTAGACGTTTTTTACGAACTTGCACTTCCACTTCTGTCCCAAGCTGCGCCTCTGATGTTTCAATCAAGGCAAGCCCAATATTTTTCTTTAATGTTGGAGATTGTGTACCGGTTGTGACTACACCAATCTGCTTATCTCCTGAGAAGACCGGATAGTCTGTCCGAGGAATCCCCTTATCTATCATTTCAATCCCGACAAGCTTTCGCTTCGGTCCTTCTTCTTTTTGTTTTTTAAGTGCATCTTTTCCGATAAAATCTGCTTCTTTATCCGTTTTAACAGCAAAACCAATGCCGCCTTCTAAAGGAGAAATATCCTTCGTGAGCTCTTGGCCATAAAGCGGGAGTCTTGCTTCAAATCTTAAGGTGTCACGTGCACCGAGTCCACATGGGATCAGTCCTTTCGGCTGTCCGGCTTCTAATAAAGCGCTCCAAAGGTGAACAGCATCTTCTGACTGGCAGTAGATTTCAAAGCCATCTTCTCCTGTGTAGCCGGTTCTTGAGACAAGCACCTCTTTTTGCGCAATTATCGCTTTTGATAAAAACGCAAATGGTTTCAGTGATGTTACCTCTTCATCCGCAACATCTTTGATGATGTCAGCAGCAAGAGGTCCTTGAAGGGCTAACAAGGCGGTTTGATCAGAGACATTTTTAATGAAAACGTCTTCCTCACCTTGATGTTTCAACAGCCAATCCACATCTTTTTCAATATTTGAAGCATTGATCACAAGTAAATAGTTGTTCTTTTCTTTTTGGTAGACAAGCAGATCATCCACCGTTCCGCCATCTTCATAACACATGGCTGTATATAGTGCCTTACCGTCTGTCAGCTTTGACAGATCATTGGTTAATAACCTTTGTAAAAAAGGAAGGGCTCCCTGACCTGTGACTTCCACCTCACCCATGTGAGACACGTCAAACAGCCCTGCTTTTGTTCGAACAGCTTCATGTTCTTCTTTAATGGAAGAAAATTGGACAGGTAATTCCCAGCCCCCGAAGTCAATGGTTTTTGCGCCAAACGTTTCATACGCATGAAAAAGCGGTGTTCGTTTCAACATCAATCGTTTCCCCCTTTTTTCTTACAGTGCACATTACAAGCTGAATTTTCAGAAAAAAAATCACAGCAAAAAAAGGACAGAGCGCTCCCTTTTATCAAAAAGAAGTCTCTGTCCTTGCACCTGAAAGTTTACAGCACAACATCATTGTGCGTTTTCCCCTTTGGTGGTTTGCTAAAAATCGCTGCGCAAACACTCTCCAGAGTTGCGTCCGGTAAGAGTACTTTTGCCTGAGAGATTCACTGAACCAATTCAGCTTGCTCCTTCGGCGCCTGTCAGTGCAAAATAACCGCTAGGTCTCTCCCCATACCATCATCCGCTCATATTCTTCACCTTTATTGGACATACTATCAAAATGGGTGACTTATTCTCTAGATCACTTACCAACATCCTACCATTAGAAATGGATGAAGAGCAACAGAAAAATCATTAACATTTTTAAAATAATCATTCATTATCGTTCGCTTTTATTGATATATAACATCTTTTAAATCGCTATGAAAAAATGAAGCGTTTAAAAACAGAACGATTTTATCATCACTCTACCAGAAAGGCAGGCGGTCACATTGAATATTCAAACGATATTTGATCAAAAATGGGCAAGTGAATTTCAAAAGCGGCTTACAGCAGACGGTCCCTGGGCGAATTGGGATATGTACCGTTTAGCAGCACAAGTACAAAAAGTGACAGCCATTGATTCATTTGAAGGACTGCAAGCACCTGCGCACCTGCCTGCATTTACTCCTTTAAAACACCAGCTCGAAGTCGCTAGAAGAGTTGTAGAAGAGATGAATGGGAAAGCCATTTTAGCAGATGAAGTGGGTCTTGGAAAAACCGTTGAAGCAGGACTAATTATCAAAGAATACATGATTCGCGGACTGGCCAAGAAGATTCTCATTCTCGTACCCGCATCCCTTGTGTCCCAATGGGTACAAGAACTGCGGACGAAATTTTACATAGATGCTGTCGAGCAAAAGAAGAGCTATGTGTGGGAGCAGTGCGATGTTGTGGTTTCCTCAATTGATACAGCCAAAAGACAGCCACATCGAGACACGATCTTATCCATCTCCTACGATATGGTCATTATTGATGAAGCACACAAACTGAAAAACAATAAAACGAAAAACTATGAGTTTGTGAGAAATTTGAATAAAAAGTTCTGCTTACTGCTCACAGCCACACCTATCCAAAATCGGATAGGAGAAATTTTTAATCTCGTTTCTCTGTTGAAGCCAGGCCATTTAGGTAATGAAACACAGTTTAAAGATCTCTTTGCCAAAAAAGACCTTCAACTTGAGGACCATGACCGGCTAAAACAGTTAGTCAATAAAGTCATGATTCGGAACCGTAGACAAGACACTGGCATCGAATGGTCAAAGCGGCATGTAAAGACGATTTCTATTGATTTCTCCCCGACAGAACAAGCACTATATGATGAAATTTGTCAGTTAAAAGAAAACCCTTCCTATACGAAGCACATGTTTTCAATTATGACCTTAGAACGAGAATGCTGTTCGAGTCGTGAGGCCGTCTATATGACCATTAAAAAAATGCAAGAAGAGGAAAAACACATTCTAGGTGCTTCTGCGATGATGCACATCATGGAGAAAATCAACCAGGTAGAACAAAATTCTAAAGCACTTGAAGTCGTTAAACTCATTCAACAATTAAATGAAAAAGTCATTATCTTCACTGAATACCGTGCGACACAAATTTATTTACAATGGTTTCTCCAGCAAAACGGCATCAGTTCGGTTCCTTTTCGAGGCGGGTTTAAACGGAGTAAAAAAGATTGGATGAAAGATTTATTTAGAGAGCGGGCGCAAGTGCTCATCGCGACAGAAGCAGGCGGCGAGGGGATCAACCTTCAGTTTTGCAACCAAATCATCAACTACGACCTTCCGTGGAACCCAATGCGCTTGGAACAAAGAATTGGACGTATTCACCGGCTCGGTCAAGAGCGGGATGTCCACATTTACAATATGGCAACTAGCGGGACAGTCGAAGAACATATTTTAAAACTTTTATATGAAAAAATTCAGCTGTTTGAAAACGTCATTGGCGATCTAGATGATATTTTAACCCGAATTGATATCCAAGATGCTGAAACAGAATTGCATCAAATTCTCTTCCAACACGAGTCTGACGTAGACATGAAAAAGAAATTAACCCAATTTGCTTCCTATTTAACAGAAACACAAACACCGCTTTTAGAAGAAAGACAGCAAGGTTCATAAAGGAGAGTTGACCAATGGAGCAGCGCGAGATTCACACATTTCTTCTCCGTTTCTTTCAGGCAAATCAATGCGACATACTTGAAGAAAGTGCAGGGCACCTAACCGTACAGCTGACAATCGAAATGGATAAATTGATCATGAACCGTCCTTTTTATTGGCATTGGCTCGAAAAAACGGGAGGCGTACCTGAGCCGCGGCAATTGACTTTGATCACCGATCAAAAAAAAGCTGATGACTCGGTCGAAGGAGAATTTGTCCACTTCGGCTCCCCTCGTTTATTCCAAATATTCGAGGTTGTGAAACAGCAAGGCCGTTTTATTCGGCTGTACGAAAAAGTCAGACCGCTCACAAACAGCCAGATCGCACTGGAGCCGTGGCTTGGTCTCAATGTCAAAATATCCTATCTGGCAGACCGTAAAAAAGACAAACTGCTGTCTCTTGGACTTCATCTAATACGCGGAGAAGTCATCGAACAATTTCAAGAGAAGCTAGAAGCACGTGAGCTATCGTCTCAAATTCCTGATTATTGCTTCACAATGAGTACGATGATTAAGCCAGAGAGCGGCGTCAAACGGCTTTACAGCCTGATGGAACGTTATGCCAATGAAGAGCCGGATGATTGGGCGGTAAGAGCTGTTCAAAAGTGGAAAGAAGACTCGGAACTTTTAAACCAATTTTATGAAGGGACTTCAGACACATCTGTAGAATATGAAATAGAAAGACAAGCACTTAAAACTTTATACGAACCAAAAATCAGTCTTACGATTGAAAATGGCGGACTTTTTTACTTACAGCAAAAAAGAGGAGGCTGACTTAGCGAGTCTCCCTCCCTTTCATGTGATATCAAATTTTCGATCAATCAAAAGCAACGTTTGTCTGTTTGTATTGGGCGGAAACATGACGCAAGCAATCTATGAGGTCTTATCACCTGTGTTTTTCCATTTCATGCGTTAAGTGCCTGAAATACACGATTCAGTATTTTAGGAGGGTATTTGTATGGAAAAGAAAACGAAGTTATTAGACAGTGAATGGGTTCAATTATTACGCGAAGCGCGCAAAGCAGGACTAACAGCAGAAGAAGTCCGTCATTTTCTCAAATCACGCGAAAAGTCCTCTGAGTCTCCCCCTATGGCAAGAAGTCATTCTATCAAACCTTTCTGAATGTGCTATAATATCGAAAGGAAGGTGATGACATTGATTGGCCAGCGTATTAAACAATACCGCAATGAAAAAGGCTACTCACTATCAGAACTGGCCGAAAAGGCTGGGGTAGCGAAGTCTTATTTAAGTTCAATAGAAAGAAACTTGCAAACAAACCCCTCCATTCAATTTCTTGAAAAAGTCTCCGCTGTTCTGGACGTCTCGGTTCATACACTGTTAAACGAAAATGATGAAACCGAATACGATGGTCAATTAGATAGTGAATGGGAAAAACTAGTTCGAGATGCAATGACATCAGGGGTTTCGAAAAAGCAATTTCGTGAATTTTTAGATTATCAAATCTGGAAAAAAAAGCAAGAAGAGGAGTAATGCGCATATTTTAGCGCATACTCCTCCAATTGCTATGCAGATCTTGTTATCAGTCTAAAGACTGACTTTATTTTTTATCTTCGCTGTGTGCTTTTTCGTTTTCTTTCACGTAGCCTTTTTCATCCGTATGCTTTTTTGGATTGATCGTTAAACCATTCCACTGAGTCGCTTCGAAGGAAAGATCAACTTGAATCGCATCGCCTTGGTATTTATTTTGGATATAGTTACCCGCTTTATCCTTCGTCTGGTCATTGACAAATTCAATGATCATTTCCATTTTATCGTAATCAAACGGATTCTTTGGAATGCCGTCATACTCTGGAGCTGTTGATCCATCAACGGTGGCAACATTAATTTTACCACTTTCATGTAAAAACTTCTCATCGACGGCATGACGAAGCTTTTCAAATGCGGTCTGATCCTGCTTTGACGTTAATAGATGCAGGTCAAGCAGGTTTGCATGGTCTAAAATAATATTTTTCGGGTATCCATTCCCACCTTCGGCTCCAACCGTTAGAACACTCACCTGAAATTGGCTGAGGAATTCTTCAGCTGTATTCTTCCCGCCATTCTTCGCTGATGTTCCATCTTGAAACTGGCTATAATCAAGACTCATCAGCACTTGATTAATTGCAAGAGACCCTTTATTTTCAAAATTAAATTCCTTCTTTATACGGTCACCAGGTTTTATGTTCGCAAGGTTGATGGCGCCGGAATTCTCTTTTGCAGATAGATTCAGCTCTCCTGTAGAGTAGACCGCGTTTGCCGTCTCAACATCATTAAATGCAGCCCACGTTCCCCCGCCAATTAAAGCAAGACCTAACGCTCCCGATAAAACACCTAAACGAATTGATTTTTTCATTGCCATGATTGAACCCCCTAATAAATTGTTTTATTGAAACCTGATTTAGGTTACAAACGAAAATTTATGCTTGTTCCTCTGACATATGTAACTCAGCCGTATGTCTTCGATGTTTGGCAGCACCAACAAAATGAATGGTTGAATAAACAAGCAGCATCACCCCTGGAATAATGAGCAAAAGAGCGGTCCCAGCAGAAGTTCCTGCATACGAAAGAAGCTTTCCTGCATAAGGAATGTTCACGCCCGTATACTGCGCAGTCACTTGATTCGCTTTGACGAGCGTGCCGTCTTGATACATATTGTGGTCTCCTTTTGTCTCAAAGGCTTTATTTACTCCTTTTCCTTTCACCCCAACAATGCGGTGAGTCACAAAGGATTGGTCTTGCTTCGTTTGAAACGTAATAATATCCCCTTTTTTGAGTGTTTCAGGTGAGGTGACATGTTTCACAACAATCAATGAACCAGTCGAAAATTCCGGTTCCATTGATCCAGATAATACTTGCTTGAACTCATAACCAAAAATCTGAGGATCTCCGCCTGTTGTCCTTGATGACAACACGACAATAATACACACAATCATCATCGTGAAGACCAGCGCGTAAAGAATACTCCCAGACATTTTCATCCACTTTTTCATACCTTTCTCCCCTTTACATATCATGTTTCATTCAGCAGGCAACCCCTATTTAGGACGCCTTTTCTTGACAGTTTGAAAGCTGCATATGTTGAGACGTAAAGAATGGCTTTTCAGAACCACCAAACCCTTTAGGATAATAGATTTTAAACAAATAGATTCCATTTGTTTTTGCTTTAACTGCCGTGACAGTCGTCGTTTCTTCTGATGAGAGGGACTGTATAGCACCTTTTTCAATAACATGGCCATCTTGTAATGGCACCTGAACACTCTCTACTTTATGTAGTTCCCACTTCCATTCAGAGTGCGCAATGGGTTGTCCAATATTTTTTAGTGACATGCTCAGCTTTTGAGGCGCACAGACTGTCCCCTCAATGATCGTTTGATCGATCAGTTTCAAATGACTTCTATCCCATTTCTTTGGCTGGCAATGCTGATCTGTCTCTTCGAAATTTTCACATGTTTTCATGACAAAGTTCGAATGCTCGACATCGTTAAAAGAAGCGTTAGTAGACGTAATAAAAAAAGAAGTGAAAATCAAACAAATAGCACAAAATAGTACAAAGAGCGGCTGTTTCATTGAATCTTTCAACTCCTTGAACAATTGTTCTTTAAAAAGAACGATTACACTCAGTATAAGGAATTACCTATAAAATCCAAAACGTCAAATTAGTCCATTTTGTTCTTAAACAAGAACATTACCGAGAAAATTCTTCCATTTTCTCATTCTTTCGCCATATTCAATATTTTTTTCTGTGACATTTGTACTTCTTAAAAATTTACATAAAAGTGCAGGATTTGGTCAGGATAATAATTGGTGAGGTGATGTTAGTTGAAATATGGAAGAATCATGATCATGCTCAGTTTACTGTTAAGCCCCTTGATCCAAAGCGCCCATCTAGCTGATGCAAAAGGAATCACTGCTGCCGCAGATCAATGGGAAACAAGGGCAGTCAAAGAAGCAAAAAAACGGTATCCGTTAGCACATGTTTTATTCAAACAAAAAGTGTGGGATCGGCACCGGGAGAAAGAATCCGTGAAGCAATATCATATTACGTTGAAAGATCAGGCCAAAGAATTTGGGGTATATGTCACCATTTCCTATAACCCATACTCGAACAAGGTCAATAAAGTCATTGTTGTGGAAGAATACAGCTAAAATGGCATTAAAAAACCGCCTGCTGGCGGCTTTTTACTTTTGTCGATGACGTTGACGTTTTTTTAGCATCATTGAGAAACCAAAAGGCAGAACACCAAATAAACGCTGAGAAAATGGTGGTTTTGTCTCCATTTTTTCCTGTTTATGTTCTTTCCGCTCGTCACGTGGTGTATTCATGTATTTAATAATTTCCTGCGTCATATATTTTACATAATCATTTGTCTTCATCGAACACTCACCTCTTCTTCCTTAAAGTGTTACCAAGAAGAGTATCGTTTTATACACTCGCTAATAAGTGCTGATCCATTGATTGATTTCTCCTGTCTCCTTATTCATCTCTAGTTCCCGCTCATCAGTTACACCCCCCTTTGTTTCGATGTTAACCAAGAGGCGGACTAGCTTTTTTCTGTCATCGCACCCAATTCGCTTCAACGTCACTCGACCTTCTTCTGTGACAATTGGGCTCAATGGCTGATCACAAATCCGATTTAATTTGTTTGCAGCTTCACTTAGACCTAAACGAAATAACTGCTGTTTTTGATAAAAAGAAATCGTGAGCTCTGCACTTTTCAACTCTTTTTGAAACCCAATGGTCATTGAGCCTAGAATCAATAAAAATAAAAGAATGACAGCAAGTACGTGTGGATAAATAAACCCATCTTCTCTTTTCACGTTTTAGGAATCACTCCTTTGTAAGTGAAAAAAACAGCTTCATGTACTTGACCAAATACATCTGTGACTTGAAGAGTGGTGGTTTGCTCTTTTGTTCTTACATAGAATTGTTTCACCTTTTGTAATAAAGGGAGATGGCCTGCCTGATCCGTTCGTTTACGAAGCATCTCTTGATACGGCTCAATCGTCACCACTCGCCCTTGATTTGAAATATACTCCAGTGCTGTTCCATTTTTCACCGCTCTTACAGCAACAGCACAATTTAGCTCCTCCTCTAATTGCAGGACCGTTTGTTTCCACTCCATTTGCGAAAATTTGTTGATTTCTGCAAACGGATGAGCTTTTTCAGCAATTGATAAAAGCAGCATGCAGCCAAAAGAAAGCAGCAAAAATAGCTGCAATTGCCATATTGCTTGAGCGAGTGTAAAGCCTTGTTCATCGCTCCAAATGTCGAAAGCAAATCGTCTTCTTTTTTTGTACTTTGTATGAAACACATCCCTTCTCCTGACCCCAAATGAATTCATATGTGATCTCGCCTCGTTTCTTTGTACTTGATTCATTTTGACCTTCTATAAAAGCTTTATTCATATACTCATGTAAGATTTGATAAGCTTCCAGTCTAGCCCTTAATTCTTCTTTCCCAATTATCAGTTTTTCAAAGGATGGCACGAGCACAAGAGCAGCAAATAGAAAGAGGTGGCAAGAAAAGAGCATCTCAAACGTACTAAATCCTTTATTGTTGCTGAACATGAATCCGCCCGCTCCCTAAGTAAATCGTGAGTTTATATATTTGACTGCCAAATTGAACAATGAGAGAACCGCCGCTATTTGGATGTCCGTTTTTATTAAAGTGAAGGCCTTGTTGAAATGTCGATTGCTTGATGATGCCTTTTTTGCGTGGGTTAGAAGCAATGATCTGCTCACTATTCTGTTCGATGACTTGATAAGATACATCGTGCGGGTGAAACTCAACAGTTACTCGTGTTTTTTTAATAAATGCAGTATAAGATGCCAATTGAAGATCTTGTTTTAGCAAGTTCACTTGCTTTTTTGCTTCAGCACTTTCTAATATATTGGGCACTTTTCCACCTATTATCGATAATAAGATAGAGAAAATCATGACGATCAAGAGCTGTTCAATGAGTGTAAATCCTTTCTCCTGGAAAAGCGATTTATTCATTTTTCACATCGCCGTTTTGAATGAAAATTGCTTTTCCATTCGGACAAGTTAATCCTTTTTTGACATAGCCTTCTTTTTCTAATTCAGCTAAAGATGGCGTCTTGCCGTCATGCTCTAATTCATATGCCATTACCTGTGTACTCACCATTGATTTCAGCCCTTCACAGCCCTTTGCTTGAATGCTTTGATGATGCCGAGTGATATTTGGAATGGTGATCAATAAAAGAATGGAGATCACAAGCATGACAATTAACATTTCTAACAGTGTAAATCCTTTATCATTCATGCCTTAGTCCTCCTTTTCACACTTGTTCCATTAGTTGATACATTGGTAAAAGAATAGATAAATACACAATGAGTATAAGAAATGCTGTTAAGCCATAGATGACAGGTTGCAGCCATGAAACCCATTTTTCAATTTTTAATTCTGCATTCTCTAAAAGAAATTGACTATATGTGTACATCTCTCTTGCTAGCATCCCACTTGCTTCCCCATGCTTAATGACAGCCGCAAAATGCCTTTCGAAAAAAGGAGACCGGCTTATTTGATGTTCCATACTCTCACCTTTTCTTAACTCCCCTATCATTTGTTCAGACATTTCTTGAAGGAAGGGTAAATAGGTCTGCTGTTTAAAAGCTTGCAAACTTTCGTAAATCGATAACCCAGCTTGAAGAAGTCCGCTTAGCTGAAGGGAAAAAAGATACGTATGCATCAGCTGCACCCCTTTAAATACCACCGGTAGCCTGCTGATGACTTTCAGTTTCTCAAGGGTCGATTTTTTCTTAAAAAAGAGCTCATAATATCCAAAAAGACAGATACATATACAACCGATCATGAGCAGCAAAACGTGTAGGAATTGGAAGAGGCCAAACATCCCTTGAATCAGCCATGTCATGCTTGTATTCATAGAAGAATATAATAAAGAAAATTGAGGGACGATCATTTGCTGAACAATGATGAGCACAACAAAAACCGTAAACATAAGAAAAATCGGATATCGTAACATACGCTTGAATGTGTCTACCTGCATGATTTTTTTCTCTAGAAAACGGGCGCTTTGTTCAAGAGCTCGCGCTAGGCTGCCATGTTTCTCTGAAAAACAAAGAATAGCGACGGCTTCCCGCTGAAAATGAAGTCGCTCAAGTACAACGTAAAAAGGCTCCCCTTCAAGCAGCCACTGAATGCCTGGCGTTAATCGCTGTTGCTGTTTTTTTGATAACTGAATATTCACCATCGTTAATGCCTCAACCAATGTATATCCAGCTTGAATCAATTGAGCCAGTTTCGATAAGAATTCAGCTTGTTCTTTTTTAGACCATGCTTTAGAGGTTCGCTTCTTCATAAACCCAGCGATGATATGTGCTTTTTGATAAATAGCCGAGTGCCACTCCTTTCCGAATTAACCTTTGCAGTGTTTCGTATGACGAATGAGCGTATTCTCCTTTTGCCTCTTTGATACACTCACCAAGCTCCTTTCCGTAAAGCAATTCAAATACATTTGTTCGTCTGACTGGCCGATTTAGTTTGCAATAAAGCTCACACGTTTCGCCGCAAAATGGACATGCGAGTTCGATTAACCGCTGAGCAGCAATGGCAACCATTGTTTGTTCGAGTTCATTCATCGTCACACCAAATTCGAGCATTCGATAAAGAGCTCCTTTTGCATTCTTTGCGTGCAGTGTGCTCATGACTAAATGACCTGTCAAAGCTGCTCTAATAGCTGTTCTCGCTGTTTCTGCATCTCTTATTTCTCCAAGCACAATCATATCTGGATCATGTCTTAAAATAGCGCGTAAACCTGCCGCATACGTGATACCAGCTTTTTCATTTACTTGAACCTGCAACACTTCTTCATTTCTTGTTTCCACAGGATCTTCAAGGGTAATAATATTCCGATTAAAATGTTTTTTGGCAAACTGAATCAATGAATAAAGTGTTGTCGTTTTCCCTGAATTTGTTGGTCCTGTAAATAAAATGAGCCCATGCGAATGATTCAGAAACGATAATAATCTCGCTGAAGCCTTCGGGAACAGTGACAAATACTTTGTTTTCGGCACATGATCCTGCGGTAAAATCCGAATCACTAGACTTTCATCATTTACAGTTGGTAGTGTAGAGAGCCGAACAAACACTTGACCGCGTCTTAGCATCACAGCCAATGATCCATTTTGTGGTCTCCTTCTTTCACCAATATCCATAGAAGATAAAAATTTGAAATGAGCAATGAGCCGCTCTCCGCTCTTTTTGTCAATGATCCGCTGCTGAATGAGGTCAGCGTCTACACGAAAAGAGACTGAAGCTTCCTTTTCTCTCGGAACAATATGCACATCAGATGCTCTCATGCGGCACGCCTCTTCTAGCAGCTCTTGCCCCAAATATTCAATACCATACAAGTGGTTCACTCCTTTCAGTGACCATATTGTATGATGGCGCAACGTGCCTGACAAAAGCGTATTTCATGGTTTTCATGACTGAAAAGGTGTGAAAATGTTCAATTTGAGGTGTATTTCATCTATAAATAACAGAAGCACATATCAAAAAATTTGACTTTTACAACAACGGGTTCCGTTCAGAGGAGAAAATAAAAAAGAAGTGCTATTGGCACCTCTTTTTATGATCATTTCATTTGGTTCTTTCATTATGGATGATCTGTTACAAGGAGGTGTCTCCAAATTTAATCCTCCTTAATAGATTACTGATTTGAAGATAAAGAATATCCTTTCGTGTCTGATTTATGGGTAAAAAAAGAGACCAAATCTGTATGCGAATTGGTCATCTCATTCATATGCTCATTATATTGTTTCTCCTTGTCAACGGACCCGTTACTTTTACTAGTAACATTTTTTGGTTCACGTTGCTTCTTGCTGCTGCTCTTCAAAGATACGAAAGCCTCTTTTTTCTAAAGCTTTTGCAAGGCTGTGTTCAGTATTTACTTTTGAGAAATCAATGCCGAGTTTCACTACAGTTTGAGCGATTTCTGGGCGAATGCCTGATATAATCGTCTCAATTCCTAGCAACTTCGCACTATCAACCACTTTAAACAGCTGATAAGCAACCATCGTATCAACAACGGGAACGCCAGATATATCAATAAATAAATGGGTTAGACGCAGTCTAGATGCCTGTTCTAGTACTGATTCCAAAATGATTTTCGCCCTGTACGTATCAATTTCACCAATCAGCGGCAAAATACCGATCTCTTTTGAAACTGGAATAACAGGCGCACTAAGCTCTTGAATCATTTCTCTTTGTGCATTAAGCTGATTGATTGTCACGCGGTCATACTCTTCTGATAAACGTGCAATCATGTCATCAAATGTGGCGTGAAAATGCTGATTCCAATCGCACACATCTTTGAGTGTCACTTCAAGCTCCGTATGTTGTGTAAAGGTCTCAATTCTGGAACAAAAAATGTGGCGGAACACCTTAAATTGTCCGATGATTTCATATAAAGGTACTTCATGAACAGCTCGATCGCGGGCAATATCAACTGACCACTTTTTTAGATGGTCTTCTACTTTATCTGATAGCGTGACTAACGTTGCTGCAATCGTTTGGATAAATGCTGTGTTTTGTTCTTTCAGCTTCTTTTCTGTCTCCTCTGAAGCATGTTTGGAATATAATGAGCCTTCTTCTGTTCTTGTTTTCAGCCATTCTTCGGTCATGACAGGGGCTTCTTTAAGAATAAATTCATATAATTGCTCAGATTTTTCATTTTTCATTTCTGTCGTTCGCTCCTTTTTCACTTACAACTAGTGACAACCAACTTTTATGTATAAATGACCGCAGATGGTGAACAATAGCATTACACGTTTCATATTGGGCTATAGCCAAGTGGTAAGGCAATGGACTTTGACTCCGTGATCGTTGGTTCGAACCCAGCTAGCCCAGTTCAGCACAAAAACGAAGACGGCTGAAACATCATTCAGCTGATCTTCGTTTTTGATTAGGAAACCGATTGATGAATCGCTTTCTTTTTTGAAATTTTCATGAGTTCCCCTGGATTATAGCCGACCACTAATTTATTTCCATCAATGATAATAGGTCTCCGGAGCAGCTTTGGTTTTTCAATGAGAAGCTGAAGTACCTCATTTACTTTTAGATCATTAATATTTAAATTTAAGCTTTTAAAAGCTTGGCTTCGAGTAGCTAAAATTTCATCCATTCCTTCTGTTGTTAAGGACAGGATTTTTTTCAATTCGTCTAGTGTTGGCGTTTCTCTGAAAAGGTGACGCTCTTTAAAATCAATTTGATTCGCCTTTAACCAATGTTTTGTTTTGCGGCAAGACGTGCAGCTTGGGTATGAATAAAAAGTAATGTCACTCATTAGTCTTCCTCCTTAGGTCGTTAACCTTTTCTCTTATGGACTAAGTACCCTCATGCATTTAGGCATAAACACTTTTTCATCACTTTTTCAAAAAAATTTTTTCTAACGAAAGAATGAATGTTCACACGTTGTCAAAAATGTAAATGTTTACATAACAAGTGATCATCAGCTATAATATGAATCAAAGGGGTTTTTTAAGGGGAGGGAAAGAAATGAATCGCATGTTCCGCGTTCTTGGGTTTTGGACGGGTATTTTTGCTGTCATGTTCTATTTAGGACATATGAAAGATGCATCCTTGCTGTTCTTCGGTCAAACCGTTCTTTTTGTATTTTTATCCTACTTGAATTTATCCGAAAGAATGTATATTTACATTTTCGGAGCGTACTTGACGATTTTCTTTGCCGGATTTACATATTATTCGATTTTCATCATGGTTCCCGGTACCGGACATTAATAGAAAAAAGCATCTCCTTTGAAAGAGATGCTTTTTTCGTGCGTGCTATTATAAAGAAAACCCATTGATAAACGGATTTTGCTCCTGTTCTGTAAGCACAGTTGTTTCCTCGCCATGTCCACTTAACACAAGAGTTGATTCGGGCAATGACAACAATTTGTCATGTATCGATTGAAGCAGCACGTCTTGATTACCGCCCGTTAAATCAGTTCTCCCGATACCGCCTTGGAATAAAGTATCACCAGAAATGACAAATCCCTCTTCCGCTGAATAGTAAGACACACTGCCAGGTGAATGACCTGGTGTGTGGAACATTTCTAATGTAAACGATCCAATTTGAAGAGGTCCTTCTGACGTAATCAATTGTTCAGCTTCTTTGACCGTAATTCCGTTACCAATTAGTCGAGCTGAACCGTTTAGCTGAGCATTTGTCAGCCATTCTTTTTCCTTTTCATGGACATAAAGCGGAATTCCCCATTCTTGACGCACCTCATCTGCTGCACCAATATGATCAAAATGGGCATGTGTCAATAAGACAGCAAGTGGTTTCAGCTGTTTTTCTTTCACATAAGAAATTAGCTTTTGCGCTTCGCCGCCTGGATCAAAAATTAAACATTCTCCCTGTTCATTTTTCCAAATATATGCGTTCGCTTGCACATAGCCTAGCGGCATTCTTCTCCAATTCATTTTCATCACCTACTACTTTTTTCATTCTTTTTTATTATGAAGGCTATTCAATAAAAATTCAAACAATCGTCAACTTGAATGTACTCGACAAGCTTTATGAAAACGGTTAAAATGAAAAGAAAGGAAATCAAGGGGATTGATGACAAAGGGGGACTTTCATATGATGCTCGTCATTATTTTTGGTCTAGTCACGATTTTAGCCGCTCTCGGCATCTATCGCTCACTCAAAAAAGTGAACGTACTGGCCATTGCTTTCGCTGGCGCCACATTTTTGGTTTTTGGATGGTTTACCGTCATGACCATCATCTATAGCGGTTATCCAACTGCACATTAAAAGCCTGCAATTAGCAGGCTTTTTCTATTGATTCAAATGTTTATTCACGCTTTCTAATTTGCTTGAAAGGGTGGTCGTTTGATCTCTTCTGTCATCTATGCGGATATTGGTTGCTACTCGGTGTAAACCCTTTTCAAATGGAACTTCATGAATACGCTGAATGACCTCAAATAAAACGGATAGCTCCCCTTCAATTAAAGTATTCATTGGTGTGAGCTGATATTTGATTTTCCCTTCTTGTTGAAAGCCCTCTAACAATCTTTGTACGTCTGCTACATATGCACTCACGCTTGGTGTCTCAGTGCCTATTGGAATGATGGTGACATCTGCTATCGCCATGGTTCTTGCTCCTTTCAATGACATCCTATTTCTTTCTCGTTCTCATTGTAACCCATCGCGATTCAAAAATGCCATCATCATGTGGCGTGTAAGCCTGGTTTGTCCCGTTCTATCGTCAAATCTGCTCTCTCTACCTTCCCAATATTTGTGAAAAGGAGCAAGCATATACCTGAAATGGCTTCGATCAGTCCTCCTGCTGCAATGACATAACCTGAACCGAATAACGTCGCCATATAACCACCAATGAGAGCGCCTAACGGTATCATTAAATAAGAGATCATGTTAATAATCGCATACACTTGTGGCTGATCCTCCGCTTTTACTGACAATTGAATCATTGTATGTTCAGGTACATTGACTGCACTGATGGCTGCACCTAAGGCAAATGCAGATATAAACACAAGTGGTAATAAAGCATTCATCCCTGTAATGAAAAATGCAATTCCATCAACGATCCCTGCCCCGATAAACAACAGACCGTATCGATTCACTTTCACCTTTGTTAAAACGAATCCCATCAAAAATGCACCTAATGCCGTGGTCACTTTGATGAATGAATATACTACTGGTCCACTATGTAAATCTTCTGTTAAATAAATAACCGACAATGCCTCCCACGGTGCCGCAGCAAAATTGGAGCAGACACAAAAAATGGCTAATGGAAACAAAATATGATGACTTTTCACAAGTGAAAATCCTCTTATTAATCGTTTTCCGTATGATAATCCTTTTTTTCCTTTATCCATGATCGCTTCCGTTTTATATGTAATCAGCAAAACCAGCAAAGCGGACATGAGGTAAAGAGGAATAATGACAAGCATTGTATATCCTACCCCTACAAATGCAATCATGACACCACAAATCGTCACAGTCACAAGCCTGACCACATGACTGGCTGATTGAATGGTTGCATTCGCCTTTTGTATCACATCTTCATGCACAAGCTTTGGAATAATGGACACCGAAGCTGGTTCATAGGAACCACCAGTCGCTGAATGCAGCAACATACCGCCAATGATGAGTGCCAAAGGAGAAAAATCATAAAAGTAACTCACCACAATCACAAGTATAATCGCCGCCCGAGTTAAATCAGCAAAGCACATCCAAAATTTCAATTGATGCGGCTTCATCATTGGGGTAATAAACGGCCCAATAATGGCTTGAGGGACAAAACTAACGGCAATAAAAAATGCTGTTCCAATTGCTCCTTTTCCCCCTAGCACTAAAAGCCACAAAATGGTGTTAAAAGATAAACTATCAGCAGTAATTTTACACATTTTAGAAACAAATAGATAAGTAAAATTCCGTTTCCACAGGCTTTGAGCATTCAATCATCGACATCTCCCTAATTCATATCCTTTTTTTTACATCCACTCTTTCACAATAGCTTACAGGAATGCTCTCGTCAATCACATCAGCACGGTTTTTATTGACCATAAGAAATTGATTGGTTTGAACGTATTAAATGATTGTTGACAAAGGGCTAAAATGAACTCAATTTTAGCCCTTTGTCTTCTTTTCAGCGTGATAGAAAACCTTTGCAACCCTAGGAAGGATGAGTACTGGCGCGGAGCGAATTTCCCTTTCGTGAGCACCGGCACGCAGGACTGACAAAGAAGGCGAGGGTTTGTCTACACGCTGAAAGCACCGATTAGGTGCTTTTAATACTTACATGCTTCCCACAATAACCGCTTTGTTTTTTCATAGATCGAATCAAATTGACTCATAGAAAGCGGGTTCTTTCCTCGCCCAAGTTCCACCGTATATCCCTCACTTTTACATTGATAAATAAACCAATCACGATAACCTGCATAGCTATCAAGATATTGAATCGCTTTGTAACCGCTCACCCGTTCTAACCGTTCGACCGTCTCTTTTGAAATGGCCGGTTCGTGGCCAAGAAAACCCCAGTATATCTCTTCTCCTTGTGTATGAAGGGCAATCAGCCGGTCAAAGCGTTTTCGTAAGGCGAGATGTGCCATTGCTTTCGCTTCTGGTTCTGTTAACGGCTGATGCCCTGGGAAATCCCTATAAGACGGTGCCTTCGGCTTATTACGATAATATTCGATTTCCCAATAAGCAGGAAATTGATTGTTTAAATCAATTCCTCGAATATTCGCCTTCCATTCTCGATAATCGGAAAATCCACCATTTAGCGGCGCGAACTCCTCACGGCACAACCCTAAAGATTCTGGACCATTGCGAACCAAATCAACACCGTCTGGATTTACCATCGGGACAATAGACAAAGCAGTGGTCTGCAATATGCGAACCGCTTCATGATGTCTTGCTTGCACTGGGTCCGAGGCCGCTAAACAAAGTGATTTAAGCCATTTTAATAAAACAGAGGTCGTGATCCATTCATTTGCATGAAAAGAGGCATTAACATGTATGGAATGTAAATGTTGTACAGGCTCCGTACGGATTTCATAAATGGGCGTATCAAGCACTGATTGACCAATCACACTCATCTGAAGAAAAGGAAAAACAGCTTTCAAATATTGAAGCTCTCGTTCTAAGTGAGCGCTATCATATTCAAATGTGCCGCTGATCCAATCATCTGATTGCTGGAGCCGGTAAGGCGCAATGAAGCTTTGCACCTCACCTACCGATTGAAATGAATGGGTCCCTTCTGGAAGTCTATACCCCGGTAAAAGGAGGTGCTCCGTATTTGACTGATTGGACAAACGGAAAGCTTCTTTTCCTATACCAAGCTGCTTTGCCACATCCTCCTTCCTTGCCTCATCCAGATGCCATTCAATTGTGCCAAACGACTTTTTCATTTACATCCCTCCTCTTACACTATATGAACCAGTAAGTAAAAAAAGAAAACCTCTGCATGTAAATAGCAGAGGTTTTCTTTTAAATTAAGACGCCTTTTTTAGCTCAGTGTCATCTTCTTTTTTAGATGGTGAATGGTCCGAGTTGTTTCGGTCATAAAATCTAAGGAGATCTCCATAGATAATTTGATCAGAGAATTGAAGCTCTTGTTTTGCCTTTTCTTCATAAGACTGACAAACAGACTCATCTTCTCTCGGCTCACCCGTTTCTTTGTTGTAGCACACACCAGCTGTGAAAACACTGTCCTTCGTAATAAAACTTCCATCTCGAAGCACTGTGAAGTCATTTGTATCTTTTGATAATAGGTCATGACCAAATTGAATTTGCTTGCTTGTATCAATTCCTAGAAGGTTCATGACTGTTGGACGGATATCTACTTGCCCGCCAACTGTATCAATCTCTTTTGGATGTTTATCCGTGATACCAGGAATGTGTACGACAAATGGTACTTTTTGAAGCTGAACTTCTTCAAAAGGTGTAATGTCTTTGTTTAAGAATTGTCCCATTGCTTCGTTATGGTTTTCAGAAATCCCGTAGTGATCACCATATAACACAAAAATGGAATTATCGTATAACCCTGCTTCCTTCATTTTTTTAAAGAAAAGCTTTAGTGCCTCATCTTGATAACGCACTGTAGGGAAGTATTTGTTCAACGTTTTGCTCTTTGAGTCATATTCATCAATGAGCTTATCTTCTTCATCTAAGTCAAATGGAAAATGGTTCGTTAATGTAATCAATCTCGTATAGAACGGCTGCGGGATCGTTTTCATTAAATCTACTGACTGCTCAAAAAACGGACCATCTTTTAGTCCCCAGCCAACTGAATTTTCTTCATTTACATCGAATGATTTAATATCAAAAAATTTGTCGTAGCCAAAGCTGTCATAGATCAGGTCACGGTTCCAGAAACTTTTGTTATTCGCATGAATAACAGAAGAATGATAACCTTCCTCTTTTAACAACTCAGGTGCGGCTTTGAACTCGTTGCTTGGATTTGTGAAAAATACAGCTCCTCTTCCAAGCGGATAGAGTGAATTATCAACAATAAACTCGGAGTCCGATGTTTTCCCTTGACCCGTTTGATGATAGAAATTACTGAAATTGTAGCTTTTCTTGATCAATTTGTTTAAGAACGGCGTAATCTCTTTCCCATTCAATTTTTCATTGATCACAAAGCTCTGGGTAGACTCAAGCGATACTAAAATGACATTTCGTCCTTTTGCTTGACCAAACGTCTTTTCATTACGGTCTGTTTGATTTGCGCTTACATAGTTTTCAATTTCAGTTAAGCTATTGCTGTCGGCAAGTGCTCGCTGAGCGGATTGCTTCGATTGCAGAACCCCATCATAAATATGGAAGTTATATAAGCTGATGTTTTTCACTAGCATCTCACGGTCAAATGAACGAGTTAACAGCTCTGGTCTTTCTGTTTCAGCCAAACCAAGGTTAAAAAAGAAAGTGGCTGCCACAAATAAATAATAAGCTGCACGTCCCTTACGTGAAATCGTTACATCTGTTCTAAAGGAAGGCTGTTTTTTATAGAGCCAAATTAAAATGATGATATCAACAAACATCAGAAAATCAACTGGTTCAATTAAAGAGGTAATACTTGACCCGAGGTCACCCATATTGTTTGTTTGAAATAGGACGGGGATGGTTAGAAAATCACTGTAGAATCGATAAAATACAATGTTAGCTAACAAAATAAATGTCAGAACAAAACTCGTCACGATGATATATCGATTGCGATTTTTTTCTTTAAAGAATAAACCGATACCGAAGATAAACAAGAGAAAGCTAAGCGGATTAATAAACAGGATAAATTCCTGCATGAAATTTTCAATTTTGATATTAAAACTAGATTTATAGATAACATAGGTTTTCACCCACATTAACAAAGTCGCAATCAGTAAAAATGAAATCGCCTTTAATCTTTTCTTTCGCATTGTAACCTCCTTATGCTAAAAACGCACTCAGGTTAGGGACATCCCCAATTATTGGTGCTTCTTCAAAAATAACTAAAGTATATCTTATCCTGTCTATGATGGAAAATCAATGTCTTTTTCCCCATGACAAACTTATGAATATGCTAAACATTCAATTTCATGCCTATCTATCGCTGATTTTAATAAAAATGACATCATTATGACATTTTTGTTCAAGACAGCCACTTGTTTTTTGCCATCCATGCACCGCCGATCACGCCTGCATCGTTTCCTAGTGAGGCAATCACCACTTCAACATCCTCAGCACAGGGCGGGAAGGCATGATGTTTGACGACACGCTCTACTTTACTGCGAAGAAGCTCGCCCGCTTTAGATACCCCCCCGCCAATGACGATTTTTGTTGGGTTTAAGGCACTAGCTAGATTCGCAAGGACAAGACCAAGATGGGTTGTTACTTCATCTACGACATGCATCCCAAGTTCGTCTCCGTTTTCTGCTGCCTCAAATACATCCTTTGCAGACAGCGAAGTAAGTGAGCCAAGTGATGATGTATGGCTCTTTGTTTGTAATGTATCTTTTGCGATTCGGACGATACCTGTGGCAGACGCAATGGTTTCAATACAGCCTGTTCTCCCGCAGTTACATGGTGCTCCTTGAAATGGAACGGCACAAATATGACCAATTTCTCCACCAGCACCTGTTTCGCCTTGAACCACTTCTCCATTGACAATAATACCGCCGCCAACCCCTGTGCCCAGTGTAACCATCAGGATGTTTTTGGCGCCATCACCTGCACCCTTCCACATTTCACCGAGTGCAGCAATGTTCGCATCATTTTCGATGACAGATGGAAGTCCTGTCTCTGCCTCTAAATGGTCTTTTAAGGGATAGTTTGTCCAGCCCAGATTCGTTGTTTTATAGACAATTCCGGATACTTTATCCACTGGTCCAGGTGCCCCCATACCGATCCCAATTAGGGCTGATTTCGGCATGCTGATCTCAACTAGTTTATGGTCAATTGACTTGGCAATGTCGACTGTAATTGTCTGCCCAGATTTATCCGTAGGAATCTCCCACTTATGCTGAATTTCACCATAAAGATTAATAAACGCAAGCTTAATTGTCGTACCGCCAAGATCAACTCCTACAAACCAATCCCCTGTCATATGTCCTCCACCTTCACATTGTTTTTCGATTTAATTTGGCTAGTTCCATTTGAAGGATGGTCATTGCGTTTGACCATTCAGTTCGATCGATAATGCCCGATGTATACATTTCCTTCAATTCATCTGCCATAAATTCTAATTCCACTTCACGATCTCCGAAATACACGAAATTTCCAAATCTCATGAGCAGCTGCTGTACATCATATAACGTTTTCATTATTTTCACCATTTCTCTAAATCAACAGATAGGATAAGCGTATTCATAAATACGCTTTCAGTCAAGTCATTCAACGTGTTTGAGTGTTTTCAATATATTGTTTCAACTTTAAAAATTGGTCATTTTGCGGATCTTGTTTTAATGCTTTTTCGATGAAGTCGTCTGCTTCCGCTGTCTCGCCTTTTTCTACATACAACAACGATAAGTGATACAATTTATTCGGCTCATTTGGATCTTTTTCAAGCGACTTTTGCAAATACTCAATGGCCTTGTCAAGATGTCCAAGCTGTGCTTCGGAAAGCGCATATATATGAAGTGCTTCAGCTGAGGCATCCTTTTGCTTTACATATTCCTCTAGACGCTGACTTGCTTCGCTATAGTTCTTTTCATCAAATAAACTCGCTGCCTCGCTAGTTGCCGCCGCTTCTTTTTGATCGTCTGAATGAAACCCTGTATACAATCCAAAGCCGCCAATAAGGAGAAGAAGAAAACTAGCAAGAAGCATTTTGACAGGCTGAAACTGTTTAGGAAGACGGACCGCTAAAGCGGCTAAAAATCCCCCAGCGAGCCCCCCAAGATGCCCTGCATTATCAATCCCTGATACAGTGAAACCTATCCCTAAATTGATGAGGATAATCACAATAATATTTGTCCCCATTGTACGAAAGAAGAGCTTCCGGTTAGAGATCGCTAAATATAGCAATGCGCCTAAACAGCCAAAGATCGCACCTGATGCTCCTGCTGCGATGGCTGTATTAAACACAAAGCTCGCTATGGAGCCAAAGATGCCGGAAACTAAATAAATCAGCAAAAATCTTCCTGAACCATAAATTCTCTCAACAGCCGCTCCAACGGACCAAAGAGCAAATGTATTAAAGAGTAAATGCGTCAAACCAATGTGTAAAAACATAGGTGTCACAAAACGCCACCATTCACCCTCTAAAATCAGCACATTATTTTTCGCACCGAATGCTGTTAAAGTGGCTGTATTTGTACTTCCACCAGATAATTCAAGTAAAAGAAACATCACCACTTGAACTGCGATTAACAAGTAGGTAAAAATCGGTCTGCCATTTTGAAAAACGGCCCGTTCTCGTTCACGTTGCTTTTCCTGATCTTGAAATGCCTGAAGCACGTTCATTTTAAGCTGCATCACATTTTCGGCTGTATCTGCCTTCGCCTCTTCTACATCAATCGAGAGTGATGTATTCAGCCATTTTTGCAGCTCGTGTCCATCGTTTTGAAGGGTTTCTTCATTCAGTAAAACAGGTGTCACCGTCACCTTTTGTTGTTTTTGCGGTTGACCGTTTATGTCTTCCCAATCATCTACTGGATGATCAGCTGTAAATTGTAGCTGCAGGAGATGGAGAGAACGTTTACGCATGGCTTCTCTCAACTGATTCATCCGAAAGGCCTGCTCTTCCATATCTCGAACGATCTCCTGTCTAAAATTCACATCTCTTCTATATAGACGGATGAGATCATATCCTGAGTTTCGTGGTGCTTCAAAAAAGATTTCATCTTCTGGGTACGGACTTTGAATCATCTCGTATCCTTTTTGTCTGAGTTCATCAATCACTCGCCAAAATAGACTATCTATGACATTCATTCATTCGCGCTCCATTTTTTACATTATTATAGCAAGAATTACTCTTATACGCATTTCTCAACAAAAAAATCCCGGCTTTTGCGGGATTAGAATGCTTGGCGAATAAATTTCGTCCGAAAATATGGGATTTTCATCAGCCATTTAATAAAAAAGTGACGCACTTGGTTTTGACCTAAGATCAAATTCATGACCCGATAACGATTTTGCACAAGAACGAATGCAAACAGTGTGAACACAATGCTCCAAATCATTTTATTCATCATATTCCCTCCTATGTTCGTATCGTGGCTTAAATAGGATTTGTTTATGCATGAACCGTCATTTTTATCGCTTAACATGCGATCTGTTTTCACACTCTAATCCCTTGTTCTTTTGATTGAATATAATAGAACTCTTCACACTCTGATTGATCATAAGAAACGTCAAATTGATGCAGGGCGATTAAATCTTTGAACGCTTTGATATGCTCTCTTCTTATTTTTCCGACTCCAAAAAAATCAAGGTGTGTATGCCAAAAATAAACCCATGAATCATGTTCGAGTTGTAAGTCAAAAGTATTCACTTCCTCCCACAAAATTTCGGAAGTATCTTTTCTTTCCTCGAAATTTTTTCAATATATGACTCTTACTAGCTAAAATGCCATGAGCTAATGAAACGATCTCAACACAAAAAGCCCGTTTTTGGACAATGAGCGGGCTTTCACTTTTGATATAACGTACCTTTTTCACTGACAATCATAGACACCGGTATGTCGTGCGCTTCAGCCGGAATATGCCTCATCTGCTGTAAAGACAAACAAAGGGCAATGGTTACGCCGTGGTAGTCCGCTAAGTAGCGATCATAATAGCCCCCACCAAACCCAATCCGGTAACCACGTTGATCGAAGCACACCCCAGGGACAATGATCAAATCAATGGCTTCTTTATGTACAGCTGTAGACTCAAGAGGGTCTGGCTCCAATAGCCCAAAGTAGCTGGATGTCATCTTTGTTTCAGGTGTATATTCATAAAACACCATCTCTTTTGTTTTCGGAAAACAGGTGGGAATACAAACTGTTTTTCCTTCTTCCCACGCTTTTTCAATCAGAGGCATTGTCGGTATTTCTTTTCCCCTAGACATAGTCAAAGCAATCGTTTTCGCCTGTTTCCATTCTGACAACTGCAACACGTGTTCATGAAGTAGAGAAGCGTGGCGATTGAACTCATCAGCGCTTATCTGATCAAGCATGGCTAATGTTTGAAGGCGGAGCTCCTTTTTCATACAGGTTCATCTCCCATCATAAAAAAACAGCAGGAAAATTCCCTGCTGCTTACTTTGTTTCACGATGTAAAGTTTGTTTTTTATCACGTGAGCAATACTTTTTGAATTCAACGCGATCTGGATTGTTTCGCTTATTCTTTTTAGTAATATAGTTACGCTCACCGCATTCAGTGCAAGCTAGAGTAATATTTACGCGCATGTTTTTCCCTCCAAACTAAAATCAATTCACATTCAGACCTAACTATAATACCACTTCTAGCTAAGGAATGCTAGAATGTTTTTTCACCAATTTCATTTTTCAATGCATTCCACCCGCATCCTGATCCATATTGTCTGGTCATGTGATGAAAAATCGCCTTCTCCCCTATAAAAACACGTTCTTTGTCGTACTGTATACATGAGAACCCCCTCTTTGTTCCACAGCTTTTTTTCATCTGATCCGTCTTCTTTTATTTTAACAGCGGGCAAGGTTTTCATACTTGGTTTCCCTATAAAAAGAAAAATGATGAAAAAAAGGTGATTTTTTCAGCAATTCCTTTTGAAACTAGCTTTTTTATGGTATAAAAAAGAAGGGTCGAAAACTGTCTGAAACAATCATGAGAGCCTTTTTTGGCTTTCAGCATTAAAATATGAATAAAAGGTGATGAAACATGGAAATTGCAATTATCGGATTGCTTGTTGTCAGTATTGTACTGATCGCATTCTCATATTTTCAAAGAGAGCCGATTAAAGAAGTCGAACAGGAACTTGAAACACTTCAACTATCTGCAATGCAAGAAATCTATAAACTGAAAAAGAAAATGAAGGTTCTTGAAGAAGAATTGCTTGAAACAAACATCGTTGTCCGCAAGCATTCAGAAATTGATCCATCTATTGCAAGACAAATCATTTCAAAGCATCAAAATGGCATGTCTCCTGAGGCGATTGCGCGCGCTGAGCATGTATCTGTAGAAGATGTGAACATGATCATTAAAGACAACGAGAGGGTGCTTGTATGACGAAAAAAAGCATCCAAACGTTTGCAGCAGGTATGATTCTTGCAACTGGTGTTCTGGCGATCGTCTTTTTCCTTACTGGAAAAGATGAAGCGGCAGCTGATTCTACAACAAAAGAAACCCTCGCAGCGAAAGTGACAGACACTGACGTGAAAAATTACTTAGACTCTAAAAAAGAAGTCTCCGTCAGCCGTGAAACATATCAACAACTTCTTGATTATAAAGAAAAAGCGCTGAAAGCAAATGAAGACGGCGATTCTCAGAACGATAAACAAACAACGGACAAGCCAAAAGGCAAAACGGTTAAATTCGTGATTAAAAACGGTATGAGCACAAGTGATGTTTCAGACATGCTTGAAAAGGACGGAATCATCAACTCGTCTAAAGATTTTAATGATTACGTGATAGACGCAGGCTACCATAAAGAAATTCGTGCCGGCAAATTCAATTTAAAAACAGGTATGACATTTAAACAAATTGTCAAAGCCTTAACAAAATAACATCAAAAACCCCCCTGGCGGCATTGACCTCCAGGGGGGTTTTTGATTATCCAAATCGTCCTGATATATAATCATTTGTTCTTTGATCATTTGGCTCTGAGAACATCACATTCGTATCATTGACCTCAACAAGCTCGCCCATCAAGAAGAACGCTGTTCGGTCTGATACCCTTGCCGCTTGCTGCATATTATGCGTCACAATGGCAATCGTATATTTCTCTTTCAGTTTCATGATTAATTCTTCAATCTTTAATGTTGAAACAGGATCAAGCGCAGATGTTGGTTCATCCATTAATAGAATATCCGGGCTTGTGGCAATGGCTCTTGCGATACAAAGACGCTGCTGCTGACCGCCGGAAAGACCTAATGCAGGCGCACTTAATCGATCTTTCACTTCATCCCAAAGGGCAACATCACGAAGCGCTTTTTCAGCGATTTCTTTCAATTGCTGCTTGCTCTTCACCCCGTGAATTCTTGGCCCGTAGACGACATTATCAAAGATAGATTGAGGGAATGGGTTTCCTTTTTGAAAGACCATCCCGACGTTTTTACGCAGTTCCACTAGATCGACACGGCCTTTTAAAATATTGTCACCGTTATACATCATATCCCCGGTGATTTTCACACCTGGCACTGTTTTGACCATGAGATTTAAGGTCTTTATAAATGTTGACTTTCCGCAGCCGGACGGACCGATAATCGCTGTGACCTCATGCTCTTTAATGTCTAAATCAATATGCTTCAGTGCGTGATGCTGTCCGTACCAAAGGTTCATATCATTCACACGAAACACTTCTTTTTTGGCTGTTTCAGTTGCTACTGCATTCATCAAAATCCACCCGCCTTATCCGAATCGACCATTAATATAGTCTTCTGTTTTTTGCTGCGCAGGACGTGTAAAGATACGTTCAGTCGCATCGTATTCCACTAGATCACCGTTCAGGAAAAAGGCTGTATGATCAGATACACGTAACGCTTGCTGCATATTGTGTGTGACAATGACAATCGAATAATCATGTTTTAATTCCGATAATAGTTCTTCAATTTTTGCATTTGAGATCGGATCTAAGGCAGAAGCCGGTTCATCTAATAAAAGCACGCTAGGTTTCATCGCAAGGGTACGTGCAATACAGAGGCGCTGCTGCTGGCCGCCTGATAATGATAAGGCAGAGCGGTGCAAGCGATCTTTGACCTCATCCCATAGCGCTGCCTTTGTTAAGCTTTCTTCTACCGCATCATCAAGCACTGATTTCCTTTTTTCACCCGCATATTTTAGCGCATGCGTAATGTTGTTGTAGATGGATTTAGGAAATGGATTTGGCTTTTGGAAGACCATCCCGATTTCTCTTCTTAAATTCACCACATTAATACGGTCATCCAAAATATTTAACCCTTCGTACATGATCGCCCCTTCACTTCGTGCACCTGGAATTAGGTCGTTCATGCGGTTAATGCTGCGTAAAAAAGTCGATTTTCCGCACCCTGATGGGCCGATTAATGCCGTAATTGCATTTTTTTCAATTTCAAATGAAATTTGATTGACTGCTTTTTTTTCACCATAATAAATACTTAAATCCTGCACCTGTAGAATCTGTTCCGCTTGAAGTGGAGCCTTTTTTGCTGCAATCTCTTTTTTTTCTGCTAGCATTTGAACCATATCCCCTTCACACCTCTCACTATTTATTTTGACGTAAGCTTCTTATGAATAAATGAACCAAGCCATCTAGCTGCTAAGTTGAATACTAATACAGAGAGCACAAGTACGGCTGATGCACCATTTGCAATGGCCTCTGCATCTGGAATAATCCCCTGTGTATTGACGTTCCATATATGAACGGCTAATGTTTCTGCCGGTCTAAAAATATTGAGTGGTGACGTATCGGAGAAAGGACTCCAGTTTGTAAAATCAAGACGCGGTGTTGAAAGACCTGCTGTGAAAAGAAGAGCAGCCGCCTCACCGAAAACTCTTCCCGATGCTAAAATTGCTCCAGTTATAATGGATGGAATCGCACCTGGGATAAGAACCGTCTTCACTGTATGCCACTTTGTCACACCGAGCGCAAGCGATGCTTCCTTTTGATCCTTCGGTACAGATCGAAGTGCATCTTCTGTCACCCTGACCATCACTGGCAGATTAAAGACAGTCAGCGCAAGGGCTCCTCCGATGATCGTATAGCCCCATCCTGTTAAATTAACAAACATCAGCAAACCAAACATACCGATGACGATCGATGGCAGAGAAGATAACACTTCAATACATGTACGAATAAAATCGGTTACTTTGTTTTGAGGTGCATATTCTGCCATGTACACCCCGCCGCCCACGCCAAGAGGCACGGTAAACAGCATCGTAATAAATAAAATGTAAAACGAGTTAAACAGCTGATCCCTAATACCGCCGCCAGAGCCAATCGCACTTGAGCGGGTAGTCAAAAAGTCAAAATTTAATTCTTTGGCACCGTTGAAGATGATATAAGAAAATAAGCCAACAAGTATCGCCGTAATAATGGCGGCACATAATCCAAAAACAATTGTGGCAAAACGATCGGTCATTTTGCTATTCATTAAATCTTCCTCCTAGATGACAAGTATCTGATAATGAGTATGAACATAAATGATACAACTAGAAGGACAAGTCCCATTGACCAAAGTGTATTGTTTTCAACACTTCCATACGTTGTATGTCCCATGTTTAACGTAATAATGGTTGTTAATGTACCAGCTGTGTCCATAATACTTTCTGGTAGATTACGCGTGTTTCCAATGACCATCTGAACGGCAAGGGCTTCTCCAAATGCTCTTGCCATTCCAAGCACGACTGCTGTCATTAATGTCGGAAGCGCTGCAGGTACAAGAACACGTCTGATCGTTTGCCATCTTGTTGCGCCTAATGCATACGATCCCTCACGTAAACTTTTTGGAAGTGAAGCCATTGCGTCAGTTGCAATGGATGTAACAGTCGGCAAAATCATAATAGAAAGGACAATCGTTCCTGCTAAAACACTGTGCCCTGAACCGCTTGACTTAAAATGTCCAATAAACGGCACCAATACTGTAAGACCTATGAATCCGTAAACAACGGATGGAATCCCTACAAGCAGTTCAATCACTGGCTGGAGAATTTTCCGTCCCCATGCAGGTGCAATTTCTGTCATAAAGATCGCTCCTGCGATGCCTAGCGGTGCTGCTATGAGTGCTGATAGAAGCGTGACAGCGATTGATCCAAAGATAAATGGAAATGCGCCGTATTGCGGATTTTCTGCTGTAGGGTTCCAATTGATACTGGTTAAGAACTCAATTGGGCTTACACCATTTACGATGAAAGATTGTAAACCCTTAATGCCAAGGAAGATTGTGATGGCAATTGATACAGCAATCATTAAGAATGCGCAAAATTTCACCAAAATACTTCCTCTTACTTCATCCATTTGCCTATTTTTTTTCGAGCTGATCAGTCGATCGCTCGCTTCTGTATGTTCTATCTGTTTCATCTTTTTCTACACTCCTATGAATGTCATAAAAGGAAAAGTGAAAAGCTCCACTTTTCCTTCATCATCAATTCAAGACCTTTTACTTATCTGTTTGTTTGCCTGTTGCGTCTCTTTCTACTTTCATATTAGAGACTGAGATGTAGCCTTGGTCTTTAACGATTTCTTTTTGTACTTCGTCACTCATCAAGTAATCTAAAAATTGTTTTGCTAAACCTTCTGGCTCACCTTTTGTATAAGAGTGCTCGTATGCCCAAATTGTATATTTACCGCTTTCTACATTGCTTTCTTCTGGTTTCACACCATCAATGCTAAGCGGTGTAATTTTGTCATCTGTTAAATAAGAGAATGCTAGGTACCCAATCGCACCTGGTGTTTCTGCAATCAACTTTTTCACTGTATTTGAAGAATCCTCTGTGATTCCTTCTGCAGGAGTCGCGCCGTCAAGTGCATATTTCACAAATGTTGCACGAGTTCCTGATGAGTCTGGTCTGTTCACAAGTGTGATTTTTTGGTCTTTCCCGCCAAGCTCTTTCCAGTTTTTGATTTTACCAGTGAAGATTTTTTTCAATTCGTCCTTTGTGATGTCTTTGACACCAACTTCAGGGTTAACAGCTGCAGCCATTCCAACAACTGCTACTTTGTGGTCTTTTAAAGCTTTTGCGTCGATTCCGTCTTTCTCTTCTGCGAATACATCTGAGTTACCAATTTGTACAGATCCTTCTGATACTTGAGAAAGTCCTGTTCCTGAACCGCCGGCTTGTACTTGAATATCGGCTTTTGGATGTTTATCCATGAATTTTTCTGCTGCCGCAAGAACTAAAGGCTGCATCGCAGATGATCCTGAGATGGTAATGGAACCTGATGCCTCATCTTTGTTTGAAGCATTTCCTTTACTGTCTTTTGAATCTCCGCTTGAGCTGCTGTTTCCGCATGCTGTGACGAATGCTAACAATGCGATAGTAAGGAAAGTAAGCAGCCATAATTTGTTCTTTTTCATTTCAAGAATACCCCCTGAATAATTTGTCCTACGAGTAATACATTAAAGGTTCTTTATTAATTTCGTTTAAATGGAATGTTAAGGTTTTGTAAATGTCGAAGATTTGTAGAGAAATTGCGGGGTTTTTTATGATTTTTGTCAATTTATATCGAAAAGTTTGAAGAAAATATAAAAAAACGCCCACAAAAAGTGAGCGTTTTTACCTAGAATAGGTCTAGTTATTTGTTTCTGCTTCATTTTCAATTTTGTTTTTGTTCTTCGCTTGTGTATCATTGCTTTCCTGTTTCGATTTCAGTTCAAAGTACTTGTCTAATACTTGTTCACCAATATCATTTGTAATCGGATAGCGCTGGTTGTAATCTTGATACACCCAAGGCACGACAACTGAAATCGCTACTTCTGGATTATCAGCAGGCGCATACGCAACAAGTGTTGTGTTATACGTTGGTGTGCCGCGTTTACTTTTAATCGGGCCGTCATAGAATGATTGAGCGGTCCCTGTTTTGCCAGCTGGATTGTATTTTTTGTTGCCAAAGTTCGAATATGCTGTCCCTCTTGGGTTCTGCATCACAAGCTTGAATCCTTGCTGTACGCGTTTGATCTCATCACTTGTCATATCGAGCTTATTCAGTACATCCGGCTTGACGGACTCCGTTACAGCCCCAATGCCTCTTTGCGGATCTGGCTCTCTCACTTCTTTTACGAGCTGAGGACGTAAACGATAGCCGCCATTGGCAATCGTTGAGACGTATTGCGCCATTTGTAGCGGTGTAAACGTGTCATATTGTCCAATCGCATAGTCAAGTAAAAGACCGGATTGTGTAGACGTTCCACGATAGCCAGTTGCTTCGTTTGGCAGGTCAATACCTGTCTCAACTCCAAGACCAAATTTACTAAAATTGTAACGGAACGTATCAAACGCCTTTGTATCAATTGGGAGCGGCTGATTCTTACGATATTCCCCTTTCCCAATTGCAATCGCTGTTTTAAACATATACACGTTTGATGAACGTTCTAGTGCGGTTAAATCATTAATGAGTCCCATATTTTGATAGGATTTTTTCGGCGGTGACTGAGCGATATAGAGCGGTTCATCGTATTGGGTGCTTCCAATGTGAAGGACGCCTGTTTTATAACCTGTCAGCACAGTTGCCCCTTTTACTGCTGATCCCATCGCATATGATGATGTCATCGTTCCTAGTGCATAGTCATCAAATTTGTATGTCCCATTCTTATTGGTAATCTGTTTACCCGCAATCGAGAGCACTTCCCCATTTCTCGGGTCCATCATGACAACAAACGCACGATCAAGAAGTTCTGTGCCGCCTCTTTGCTTCGCACTTTTCAAGTTCTTTTCGATGATTTTTTCCACCGCTTTTTGCAGCTGAATATCAATCGTCAGCACAAGGTCTTTCCCGCTCTTTCCTTCTGTTAACACTTTAGAGCTTGTGACATTGCCTTCTTTATCCGTTGTACTTTGTTCTTTTTCTTTTTGACCTTGTAGCACATCTTCATATTGATATTCAAGATAGCTTTTTCCTACACGATCATTTCGGCTGTAGCCGAGTGATAGATAATGTTCAAGCAGAGACGACGGAAGACCTTCATCACTTGAAGACACACTGCCGAGCATACTGCGGAGCAGTCCTTTATAAGGATAGCTGCGCGACCAGTCTGTTGTGACATCTACACCTGGTAGCTCGTCCAAATGCTCAGAGACGTAAGCAATTTCACTTGGTTTAACGTCTTCATTTTTTATGAATTGAGGCGTAAGTGCATAGCCTGCATCCATTTGTCTTTTAATCGCAAGCACTTGCAAATCTTTTTTCGTCAGTTGATTTAATTCCTTGTCTGTGATGCGTTTCAGCTGGAGCTCGTATAGTTTATCATCAGAGACCTTATCGTCACCCTTTAAATCGGCTTCTTTTTGAACAAGCTTTTTCGCTTCATTCGGATGGGTTAAGATCCAGAAATCTTTTTTATCACGATCTGTGATTTTCTTCGTACTTACGTGAATCATATCCGCTAATTTTGTTGCCACTTTGAGCCGCTCTTCTTGTGAAGTCGTCGAGGTTCTCGTATATGTAATGGCATTTAGCGCTTTATTGCTGACAATCGTGTTATAGTTTCGATCATAAATTTTTCCGCGCGGAGCAGATGAACTGACATTCACGTCTTCTTGTTTTTCTGCCTGCTTTTTATAATCTTCTCCATTCACAATCTGCACAAAACCGAGTCTGACCACAACACCGGTAAAAATAATGAACGCAGCTAAAAATAATAAATTCAGCCGGATCGGAAGTGTTTTGCGCCCTTCCTTCGCGTCTTTTTTGTTTTTCTTGTTTCTCATCACATCACCTTTTCTATCAAGAAAGAAATGGCACCCCTTTTTGTGTATAAAAGGTGCCATCATCATTTTAGCGGTTTTTCTATCATTTATCTAGAAATTTGATGTTCCATTGGTAAGAAATTTTACCTTTCTCCCTTCATAAGGTTCGTTTGAGAAACAGGCTTTTGACCGTCAGCCTCTTCTATATCAGCTGTTTTTTCTTTTAAATGAATGTCCTTTACAAAATAATAAATAAGGGTGTGTCCCGCTCCGAGTACGACAAGTGAAGCAGGAATCCCAAGCCGATCGCCCAGTAAGGTGACAGATAAAAGAAAAAAGACAATCGAACAAATACGCCCTGCATTTAAAAATAGTTCTCTGACGACAATATATTCAATTCGGGCTTTTCTTGCATATCTGGCATGACCGATGACATCGTAAGTTAAAGAGACATACGGAACTAGCAGAAGCGGGTAGCCGATCGCAATGGCTACTGCGTACATAAGCAGTGATACATAGGACAAGTGAAAGACGATTAAAAATAAAGCGCCGTATAAAATAAGCCCGCCAAACATAATCGCTTTTTTGCGCCATTTTTTCTTAATCAAACGAGTAGCAAAAAAATAGGCAAAAAAGGCAACACCTGAATTGACTAGACCAAATGTGCCTAAAGCAAGCTCACTGTTTGTTGCAATAAACACAAAGACACTGATTAAAAAGACAAACACGCCTTCACGGAGCCCCTGAAAAAAGTGAGCAGTTGTGATCTTACGCCAATTCTCGTCCGCATGGCGCTCTTTCCAAATTTGCTTAATGATAAATTTTCCTTTTGATTGTCTCCTCTTGAGGAAAAAACTCATCACAACCGCTAGTGAAAACAAAAAAAGCGATAAAGTGAAAATCACTGTATAGCCTGTATCATCCGTTAATTGAGAAATCACAATTCCTGCAATGAGCGGCCCGATCATACCGGCTGTAGAGGTAAGCACTCCTAAAAATCCATTAAAGAAATCCCTTGTTTCAGGTTCAGTAATCTCAAAAGTGAGCACGTTAAAGGCAAGCCAGTAAAAACCATAGCCGATTCCAAGCACACTGCCTAATAACACGAGCCGAGCTGCCGCTTGCTCTCCTGCCATGAGAACAATTAAGTAAAAAGCGGCTAAGAAGATGACACCGAAACGAAGGACAAATGCACGATCTATTTTTTTAGCGAGCCGTCCAGCAAATAAAAAGGTAATGGGCTGAAGGACAACAATTGCCAAGTTATAAATCGCAAGGTCTGTAAATCGCCCAGACTGTTTCCATAAATACACGTTCACAAACGTATTCGAAAGCGCAATCGCAAGTGCGTATAATCCGCCAATCGTGAGGAGGAGCAATAAATCTCTTGTGACATCCATGTCCCCGAACATTTTCTTTAATCTGCTCATATCATTCATTCTCCTTTTCTACACAATAGTCTGTCTCATCAAAAGGCAGATATGTAAAAAAAGGAGGGAAAATATAAAAAGACCCGCTCTCAGAGAGAAGCAGGTCTTTTCAAATCAAATCATTTATTTAGCTTCGCTGTAAAGGCGAGCCACTTCATCCCAGTTCACAACATTCCAGAATGCTGAAATGTAATCAGGACGACGGTTTTGGTAGTTTAGGTAGTAAGCATGCTCCCAAACGTCTAGTCCTAGGATTGGTGTTTTTCCTTCAGTTAAAGGAGAATCTTGGTTTGGTGTGCTTGTGATTTCAAGTTTGCCATTGTTCACAACAAGCCATGCCCAACCAGAACCAAAGCGTCCTGCAGCTGCTGCAGCGAAATCAGATTTGAATTTTTCAAATCCGCCTAATTCTTTTTCGATCGCATCTGCAAGTTCACCAGTTGGTGCGCCGCCACCGTTTGGTGAAAGAAGCGTCCAGAATAATGAGTGGTTCGCATGTCCTCCGCCATTGTTACGTACAGCTGTACGAATGTTTTCAGGCACAGAGTTCAAGTTAGCCACTAGCTCTTCAATTGATTGATCTTCAAGAGCTGATACACCTTCGATTGCTTTGTTTAAGTTTGTTACATAAGTGTTGTGGTGTTTTGTGTGGTGAATCGTCATTGTTTCCTTGTCGATATGTGGTTCTAATGCATCGTAAGCATATGGTAATTCTGGAAGTTTAAAAGCCATGGTTAAATTCCTCCTTAGAAATGTATGTACTGAAATGCTTCCTTAGTAAGCAAGCAATTCACCCTAATCAAAGAGTATCAAAAGAAACGGCTTGTTTCAACGTTATTGCTCATGATCTGAAACATTTCAGTGTTTATTTTGTATTTAACCCTTCAGAAAGAGTTTTAAACACCGATTTTCCATTTAGCGAAGCACATAAAACAAAAAGATTCCCAGCATCAGTGCTTGAATCAACCCTTTTGCAAATACGCCTGACACAAAACCAATTAATGAGCCAAGCCCAACTTTCACACTTGTCTTCAGATCTTTTTGATGAACGAGCAGCTCTGCGATGACACTGCCGATAAATGGACCAATGATAATTCCAGCAATCGGAATCACAAAAGGACCGGCTAAAAGCCCAATGGTACTTCCCCAAATGGCCGCCCGGCTGCCGCCAAAGCGTTTCACCCCAATCAGATTGGAGACATAATCCGCAGCAAATAACACAGCTGTAAACATGGCTTGAATGAGCCAAAAGGTGAGCGTCAATTTCTCAAAGCTAAAAAAGAGCCCATATAAAATAAACCCAAGAACCATGAAAACCACACTAGGAATGATTGGATAGACAAGTCCCACAAACGCAATGATAAATGCACAGCCGATCAAAATCCAATACAGCACGTCCAATCCGCTGCCGCCTCCTTTTTATATGCTGTATACATTATGCCTCATTCCTTCTATCTTAACCAGTAATGAAGGCCGTACTTGTACTGGATGGATAGACATTGATACAATGTGAGAAATAGAAAAGAATGTAGGAAGTGAATCGGTTGAACGTATTTAGTTTATTGTTAAAAGGAATTTATTCACCAAAAGATATTGCCAGAGCTCGTTTTACTGGGATTGGAAAGGCCATTTTATTCATCTTTATCCTTTCGATCATCGCAGCTGTCCCCCAGGGCTATCATATGAGCCAAGAGATTTCAAATGCGATGTCAGGATTTCAACATGTGATTAAAAAAGATTTACCCGACTTTTCCATTGAAAAAGGAACGCTTCAAGCGGATCAAAGCACGCCGATCGAAAAAGAAGAAAATGGCATCACGATTATCTTTGATCCCAATGAAAAAATAAAATCAAGTGAGCTTGAATCAAAACAAACAGCCATTGCGTTATTGAAAGAAAAAGCAGTGATTGCCATTGACGGACAAATGACAGATATTCCATACCAGCTGCTTGGCGGAACACTCACAAAAGATGAACTTGCCAGCGTCACAAACCAGAATCAAGCGATCATTATCCCTGTCATTTGTGTCCTGCTGTACCTATCTACTGCTGCTCTCATGTTCATCAGCGCAACATTCCTAGCCATGCTTGGCACATTTATTAAACGAATGCAGCAAAAAGAGCTGTCCTTTCAAATGCTTTGGAAGCTCTCTGCCTATTCACTCACATTAACAACCGTCTTTTTCGCCATCATGAGTGCATTAAACACGCCGGTTGCGAACTCATTTTTATTAAATTGGGTGATTAACTTTATTTTCTTATATCTTGTCGTTAAAGAAATACCTGCAAAAAAATAAGCTCCCTCATTTTGAGGAGCTTTCAGATTGTTGACAAAGGGCTAAAATGTTGTTGATTTTAGCCCTTGTCTTCTTTTCAGCGTGATAGAAAACCTTTGCAGTCTAGGAAGGACGAGCATCGGCGCGGAGCGAATTTGACATTCGTGAGCACCGAAGCGCAGGAGAGGGTTTGTCTACACGCTGTAAGCTCCCTCATTTTGGGGAGCTTTTTTATTTGTTTTGACCCTATGACTCATCTGGATGGATGATCGCAAACAAATAGTGATCTTCCCACTTATCATTGATCTTTACTTTTTTACGATGAAGTCCCTCATTTTCAAACCCTGTCTTCTCAAGCACACGAATGGAACCAATGTTAGATGGTTTTACGCCAGCCTCAATGCGGTGAAGGTACAGTTCATAAAAGGCATAATCGATAATCAAACGAATCGCCTCTGTCATATACCCCTTCCCGCCTTGCTTTTCATCAAGTACATATCCAAGCAAAGCCCCTTGAATCGGTCCTCTTTCAACAGAATTGAGTGAGATCGTTCCAATTAATGCATCTGTTTCATTTAAGAAAATACCGTGCATATAGGCTTCATCTTTTGCACGCCTTTGCATACTGCGGTTAATCCGTTCCTTTTGACGAGGTACAGTAAAAAAATCATCCTGAACCAAAGGTGTAAATTGCTGAAAATAAGTGCGGTTTTCTCGTTCAAGTGTTAATAGTGCTTCTGCATCACTTTCTGTTAGTGTTCTTACATATATATGCTGACTGATTTTCTTCATATACTCTCCCCCTGTTTTGATTTTATCATAATAAAGAAAGGGCTTAGGATTGCTTTTTCCAAACTTTTTTCACTTACAAGTCATACTAGAACTCACTAGAACCACCCTTCCTAGCTTTTTCACTCTTTTTTGTTCTATCAACTCAGGGACATGCATAATCTGAAGTAAACTCTTAAAAGCGGTGAGTAAAATGCGGCGAATTATTTTTTTACTAGTCAGTTTGTTTGTCCTCTTTATTATCTTTTTTGATTTAAAAAATGGAACGATCTCCGTTCAGGAAGGCCCTGCTGTTCCCGCCAGCGCCTTTCAAACAGCTGAAAAACAGGCATATAAAACTGTCACTGTTAAACAAGGACAAACCGTCGTCTCTATCGTGCATACAAGTAAGCCATTAGATGAAGTGATCGAAGACTTTGAAGCACTGAATCAAGGCGTCAAAGCGAACGAAATTCGGGCAGGCAGCACATACAAGTTTCCGGTCTATAAGAGATAAAACGTTAATTCCTTGTCATTCATACAAAGAGACTGTTACAATATGAGATGTAAAACACGTCGTACACTGCAAATGAATTGCATGTACACTAAGGAGCGATTGACAAGTGAGTGAAGTCACACATCGTACAAAAACGCGTCCCGTCAAAGTGGGACCTTTAACTATAGGTGGAAACAATGAAGTCGTCATTCAAAGTATGGCGACAACCAAAACACATGATGTCGAAGCGACAGTAGCCGAAATTAAACGTTTAGAAGAAGCTGGCTGTCAAATCGTGCGTGTCGCATGCCCAGATGAGCGTGCAGCAAATGCGATTGCGGACATTAAAAAACAAATCAACATCCCCCTTGTTGTCGACATTCATTTTGACTACAAGCTTGCACTGAAAGCCATTGAAGCAGGTGCAGACAAAATTCGTATCAACCCAGGAAACATCGGAAGACGAGAAAAAGTCGAAGCTGTTGTGAAAGCGGCAAAAGAAAAAGGCATTCCAATTCGTATTGGGGTAAACGCCGGTTCGCTCGAGAAAAAGATTCTTGATAAATACGGCTATCCAACAGCAGATGGTATGGTTGAAAGTGCACTGCATCACATTAAAATTTTAGAAGACCTAGATTTTCATGACATCATTGTCAGTATGAAAGCATCTGATGTAAACCTTGCGATTGAGGCATACGAAAAAGCAGCAAAAGCCTTTGATTATCCTCTTCATCTTGGGATTACAGAATCAGGTACGTTATTTGCAGGTACGGTCAAAAGTGCAGCTGGTCTTGGCGCAATCTTGAATATGGGGATTGGTAACACACTCCGTATTTCATTAAGTGCTGACCCGGTCGAAGAGGTCAAAGTGGCACGTGAATTATTAAAATCATTTGGCCTTGCATCTAATGCAGCAACACTCATTTCATGTCCAACTTGTGGACGAATTGAAATTGACCTCATTAGCATTGCAAATGAAGTCGAAGAATATATTTCTAAAATTAAAGCACCGATTAAAGTAGCTGTTCTCGGATGTGCTGTAAACGGTCCGGGTGAAGCGCGTGAAGCTGATATCGGCATCGCTGGCGCTAGAGGTGAAGGCCTCTTATTCCGCAAAGGTGAAATCGTTCGGAAAGTGCCAGAAGAAACAATGGTCGAAGAACTGAAAAAAGAAATCGATAAAATCGCTGAAGAACATTATGCAAAAATGGAAGCTGAAAAAGCAAAACAAGCGAACGCATAACAAAGAACGCCTGACATCACTGTCAGGCGTTTTTCTGTTCCTGTCCTGTTAAAAGAACGGGGTGATAAAGATGCCGAGGATGACGGAAACGATTCCGATCCCGATTGACCACGCGCCAAGCGCATGTGCTCCTTTTCTTCTTGCAATATAACCAACGACGATTGCCGCTACGCCTAATAGCACCGGCAAGACAAATAATGAGATAATCGCAATCGCGAGTGCTGTATAGCCTATCCCCTTACTGCCTGAATCGTCACCTACATGGTCACGTTCTCTTCTGTCTTCACGATCTCTTGATGCTTGATATGGCTCTGCTATTTCAGCAGCTGTTTCCTCTAAATAGCCATCATCATTACTAAAGTGTGTGTCGATTTCACGATCATTCCTTCTGAAATCTTCGTCTCTTTCCATGATCAATTCCCCCTTTTGGTTAATAGAAAGGAGCTTTTTTAGTATGAGCAAAAATGTCTGTTTCATGTTTGCTAAAACTTGCTGGAATTGTGAATTGATTATGTTACACTTTAAGAGGATAAATATGAGGAGTGTGGGCATGTTACGTTTAGGAATTGATATCGATGGCACAGTCACGGCACAGGACACCTTTGTCCCCTACTTAAATGAGTCGTTTCAATGTGACATCACACTAGATGATATGACGGAATATGATTTGACGAAGCTTTTAAAGATTTCAAATGAAGAATTTTGGGGCTGGATGAATGAGTATGAGCCTCTTATTTATAAACAGGCAAAGCCTGCCGAGGGTGCAAAAGAAATCCTCAATCAAATGAAACATCATCATCAATTGATTTATATCACAGCCAGAAGGCAGCATCACTCAGACATCACCTACAAATGGTTTGAGGAGAATCATGTCCATTACGACGATATCGAGCTTGTTGGCGGACATCATAAGGTGGAAGCTGTTCAAAAACATAAGATCGATGTGTTTTTTGAAGATCACCATGGCAATGCCACAATGATTGCTAAAGAAGCTGACATTCCAGTGATTCTGTTTAACTCACCGTATAATCAAATGCCAATTGATGAACGGATCATTCGCGTTAATAACTGGCAAGAAGCATCCCAATGGATCAAACAGTATGAAAAGCGTCTGCAAACTGCTTACTAAAACAGATCAAAAGCCGATACGTTTTTAATGTATCGGCTTCAGATTGTTGACAAAGGGCTAAAATGAACTTGATTTTAGCCTTTTGTCTTCTTTTCAGCGTGATAGAAAACCTTTGCAGCCCTAGGAAGGACGAGTACCGGCGCGGAGCGAATTTGACATTCGTGAGCACCGGCACGCAGGACTGACACCGAATGCGAGGGTTTGTCTACACGCTGAGACCCGATCCGTTTAATGTATCGGCTTTTGGATTTTACGATGATGTCCTTCTTTTATTAAAAAATGATAAAGTGCACCCATCATACCTGCCTGATTGAAGTAATAGCACGTTTCCAGTGTCACCTGTATGTTTTTCCATGCATGCAAAGTATGTAAATGTTTCTCAATGTTTGGAATCAAATCGGGCCTTGCACTCACGCCCCCGCCAATGAGGATTTTCTCTGGATTGAGAACTGTTGCCACATTGTAAATACCAATTGCGATTCGTTTGTACCACTGATCGATCATCTTCTCAATGGCCGGATCTTGCTTGGCTTTTTCAAAGATTTCTTGACCGTCGATTTGCTGACTTTGTGGAATGCCCTGCTGCTCTTTGTAACTTCGTATCAATCCAGCTGTCGAAGCACTGCTGTTGAGTGTGGTAAACTGACCATTTTCTGTTTCTGTCAGCATCATGCCAAATTCACCGCCGCGAAAAGAGGCACCGCGAACAAGCTCGCCACCAGCAAAAATACCGCCGCCGACACCAGTCCCAAGCGTCATACATATAAAGCTGTCACACTCTTTCGCATGACCACTAAATTTTTCAGCCAGCGCTGCACAGTTCGCATCATTTTCTACTTCTACACGAAGTGATGTTTTTTCTTCCAAAAGCGTTTTGACATTTTGGCCATTTAAAGCAATAATCGCTCCTGCAAATTCCGTATAACCCGTTTGACTGTCAACAAAACCCGGAAGACTCATCGCAATCCCTTTGATATCCCAAGTCCTTTGATACTCTTTCACCACGTTCTCCATGTCCTCTAAAAACGGCTCAAGTTGTCGGCAGTTTGTTACGTAGTCGCCGCTCGTGATCAGCTCACCATTTCGATCCATGACCCCATGCTTTGTTTTTGTTCCGCCTACATCGAAAACAACATAATATGCCACCTTTGACCACTCCCCTATTTCAAAAGACTCAATGATGTTTCAATAGATGATCTATTGTTCTCATTTTAATGAAACAGCTATCCTTTGTAAAACGTTTTCAAGATCACAAAACAAAAAGCCAGCCCATCGGCTGGCTTCTTTCATGAATGAACTTCTTTCGGTTCGCAAGAAGGACACGTTCCGTAAATTTCAAATTTATGTCCGCTAATGTGATAATCCTCTAGATCAGCATCAAGCTTGTCCATAGGGCAAGCGTCAATTTCCTTTGTTTTACCACACGTCAAACAAATAAAGTGATGATGATGGTGGGAAAACGAACATTTAAAACGGAACAGTTTCTCCCCTGATAATTCCGTTGTCTCTAATATCCCAAGATCTTCATATAAAGACAGGTTTCGATAAATCGTATCAAAACTAAGCCCTGGGTAATCTTCACTTAATGCTGTTAATACATTTTTAGCGGTCAAGTATTTATCAGAATCAGAAAACAATTGAAGCATATCTTCACGTTTGCTTGTATATTTATAGCCTTTTTCCTTTAATAAATCAAGCGCTTCTTGTACGTTCATGATGATTCCCCCTTCTGAATTTCCCAATACTAATACACCCGATTAAAATCAAGATAGACAACATCACAATGGTTCCACCCGGCGCTAAATCAAGATAATAACTTAAAATCAAGCCGACCATAACAGACAATTCCCCAAATAAGATGGAAAGGAAAATCGCCTGTTTAAATCCTTTGGCAATCCGAATACTTGCCGCAACAGGCAGTGTCATGAGTGCGGACACTAGGAGTGTACCGACAATACGCATCGATGCTGCGATGACAAGTGCAACGACTAAAATAAAAATAAAATGAATCCACTTAGCTGAAATACCAGAAGCCTTCGCATGTTCTTCATCAAAAGAAAGCAAAAACAATTCTTTATACAAGAGCACAACCACTAATACAACGACAAGTGAGATCCCAACAATAATCCAGAGATCGAGTCTTGAAACCGCACTGACACTTCCGAACAAATAACTGAACAAATCTGTATTAAAACCATTTGCAAGTGAAATGAAAATAACAGAGATCCCAATACCACCTGATAAAATAATGGGAATCGCCAGCTCCTGATAATGTTTATACACAGAGCGCAGACGTTCAATAAACAATGAGCCAGCTACAGAAAAAGCCATTCCTAAGTAAAGCGGGCTAACCCCTGTCAAAAGTCCAAACTTTTTATCAAGGAATAAACTTGCCGCTATCCCAGCAAGTGACACGTGACTAAGCGCATCTGCGATGAGAGAGAGCCTTCTCACGACAATAAATACACCAAGTAAGGGCGCAATAAAGCCGATCAACATACCTGCGATAAACGCATTTTGTAAAAATTCATAATGAAAAAATGGAAATAGCATTATTCATGTCCCCCATGATGGTGATGATCGTGATGAATCACTTGAATGTCATGCCCGTAAAACTGAGAAAGCGCCTGATCATCCATCGAATCAAACGTTTCCGCATCTCCATGAAAATGAAGTGTCTGATTTAAACAAGCCACATGCGTGACTTTGTCAGAAACGGTTCCTACATCATGTGTAACGAGAATTAAAGACATTCCTTTTTCTTTGTTCAATGTTTCTAACAGCTGATAAAAGCCCTCTACTGTTCTTTGGTCTACACCCACAGTCGGCTCATCTAAAATAAGCAGCTTCGGCTGACTGACGAGTGCACGGGCAATAAATGTACGCTGCTGCTGACCGCCTGAAAGCTCACCAATGTTTTGATGTTTTAAGTCTTGTATACCAACTGAGCGGATGGCCTCATCTACTTGAAGCTTATCCTGCTTACTCATGCGTTTGAATAAACCAATCTTCGCCGTTAAACCACTTGCCACGACCTCGTATACAGAAGCAGGAAACCCTGTATTAAAGCTATTCGCCTTTTGAGAAACAAATCCAATTTGATCCCAGTCTTTAAATTTTTGAGCAGGTGTGCCAAACAGCTTCAATTCTCCCTGCTGGGGTTTAATCAAGCCAAGCAGGCATTTTAATAAGGTTGTTTTACCAGATCCATTCGGTCCAACAAGTGCTAGAAAGTTTCCTTCCTCTACTGTTAAATGAATGTGATCGATGACATTTCGCTGTCCATATGAATACGAAATGTCCTTCATTTCAATAATTGGCTTTGCCATAAATCTTTCCACCTTTAATCCAATATAAAAAGAATGATTACGATTTATACAACAAAAAGAAAATGGCAAAAGCCATTTTCTTTGTCCATACATACATTTCATTATATAAAAGAAAGATAAAAAAGTAAAATAAAAGCTAATGAATGGCTGTTTTGAATTTACCGCCTTTTGTTTCATGCGTATCCATAATCGTAATAAAGGCTTGACCATCAATTTCAAACACGATAGATTTCAGCTTCGTAATTTCAAGTCTTGTCACGACGGCGTAAATGACATCTTTTTCTTCATCGGTATAACCGCCTTTTCCTCTAAGCTTGGTGGTTCCCCTGCCGAGACGATGAAGGATCGCATCTGAAATTTCATCATAATAATCCGAAACGATAATGACCGCTTTTGTTTCATCAAGCCCTTGAATAACAGCATCAATTGTTTTCATTGCCAAATAATATGTCATGACAGAATACATAGCTTGCTCCGGTCCGAAGACAAAGCCCGCCCAAATAAAAATGAACACATTGACGATCATGACAAACTCACCGACGGAGAAAGGAATTTTTTTCGTCAGAAGAATTCCTAAGATTTCCGTTCCGTCCATTGAGCCTCCATTCCGTATCACAAGCCCAACGCCAAACCCGAGTAACAGCCCTCCAAATACAGTAGCTAAAATCGGCTGCGTCGTAAATGCTTCTACATGATGGAGTGAAGATTCAATCACGGCCAAGCTGACTATCCCAATCACAGTGGAAATCAAGAAGGTTTTCCCAATATGTTTGTATCCTGATATCATAAATGGAATATTTAAAATGACAACAATCGTCGCAAAATTAATGAATGGGTTATCCGTAAAAAGATAATCCAAAATAAGCGAAATACCGATGATGCCTCCATCAATAATATTGTTTGGCACTAAAAATAATTCAATGCTGACTGCTGCACATGCAGCTCCTACTAGAATCAGAAAAATTCTCAAAATAAAATGAGGCACTGATTCCTTTTTATGCTGTTTACTATTTGCCATACGTTCTCCCTTCTACACATGTTTAGTTTTCAATGAACATTTTATTCACTTTACTATTTTATCATTTCACAGAGTAAAATAAAATTTTTTGCACATTTTCCGTTTTCGCCCATACATTGATACAGAGGGGAGGAATGGAATTGATTTTAATTCAAAAAATTGTGTTGCAGCGTCTGAATCAGATCACAGCAAATGACTTGTTAAGGTATGCAAAACAGTATGGGGTCAGCTTAACATCCAATCAGGCTGCAGAGGTCGCCAAACTCATGAATGGGAAAAACGTCAATATTTTTAATGATGCAGAGCGCAACCGGCTGCTTAAGCAAGTGGAAGCGATTACGTCTAAACAGACAGCACAGACCGTCAATGATCTGTTTAATCAATTCACAAATTAGGCAAAAAAGGGCCGCATTTAGCGGCACCTCATCACATTGCATGCACTTTTTATTGACTCGTAATCTTATCTAGTAAACCTTCATCAAATTGCTTTTCTTTCAGCATCTTAATTTCAAATTTGTAAGGTGGTTTCTTGTTCTTTTTATCTTCACCTACATAAGGCGTTTCTAGAATCTTCGGCACATCTTGAAGCTGTGGATGATGAACGATATAGCTCAGGGCATCAAAACCAATTTCTCCAAAACCGATATTTTCATGTCGGTCTTTTCTTGCGCCTTGTACATTTTTACTATCATTAATATGAAGAACTTTGATTCGGTCGATCCCGAGAATTCGATCAAATTCTTCTAACACTCCATCAAAATCACTCACAATGGGATAACCTGCATCGTGCGTGTGACACGTATCAAAGCAAACAGAAAGTGCTTCGTTATGTGTCACACCGTCAATAATTTGGGCAAGCTCTTCAAAGCTTCTTCCGCACTCTGATCCTTTTCCCGCCATTGTTTCCAGCGCAATTTGAACCTCCTGCCCCTTCACAATGACTTCATTGAGACCTTCAATGATTTTTTGAATTCCAGCATCTGCACCTGCTCCAACATGCGCACCCGGATGAAGAACAATTTGTCTTGCACCTAGCGCTTCTGTACGCTCTATCTCAGAGCGAAGGAAGTCCACTCCAAGCTCAAATGTCGCTGGATTCACTGTGTTCCCAATATTGATAATATACGGTGCATGAACGACGATATCTGTCATACCATGCTCTTTCATATGCGCTTGTCCAGCTTCAATATTAAGATCTTCAATTTTTTTACGGCGCGTATTTTGCGGTGCACCTGTATAAATCATAAAAGTATTTGAACCATAAGAGGCAGCTTCCTCACTCGCTGCAAGTAGCATATGTTTTCCGCTCATGGATACATGTGATCCAATCTTCAACAATGTGTCCCCCTACTTTCCGTTACGCTTTGACTTTCTACGTTCTTGTCTTTTGATCTTATCCATCTCACGTGTCATTTTCTTTTTATATCCAGGTTTGACGGCTTTCGGTTTTCTGACAAGACGTTTTGCTTTTTCTTCAATTTCATTTGGTGCTTTTTTACGTCTTTGACGCTTCAAACGATCATCTGCATCTCGCCATTCGCCATGAACAATCGTTTTGTTTTCAAACACAACACCCATTTTTTCAATTTGAACGAGTGCATCCTCATCAGCGAGATCATAAATGGTCATTGCAATGCCAGATGAACCAGCGCGAGCCGTTCTTCCCACACGGTGAACATAGAAATCAAGATCGGATGGGAGTTCATAGTTGATCACGTGGCTGACGCCCTTAATATCAATCCCGCGGGCAGCAAGATCAGATGCCACAATATAGGTGAACTCCAAATCTTCAATTTGTTTCATCACTTTTTTACGTTCACGAGGCGTTAAACCACCATGAAGTACCCCAATTTTCATTCCTTTTTCCTGTAGGAATGAGGCAATTTCATCAACAGTTGATTTCGTATTGGCAAAGATGATCCCTAAATAAGGCTGTACATTCGTCACCATTTCATGAAGTAATTTTAATTTATCACGTTGTTTAGATGGAACTAAAATATGCTGAATGTTTTCAGCCGTAATGCGTTTCGGTTCAACATGTGCATATTTCGGATTATCCATATATTTTTTGAGGAAAGGTTTTAATTTTTCTGGAATAGTTGCTGAGAACACGAGCATTTGCAACTGTTCTGGCATTTGTGAACCAATACGATCCACATCTTCTAAAAAGCCCATATCCAGCATCAGGTCTGCTTCATCAATGACAAGAGATGTTGCTTTGTACACATTCAGCGCTTGCTCATGAATAAGATCAGCAATACGTCCAGGAGTGCCGACCACTAAGTGCGGCTGATTCTTTAGCTTTTGAATGGATTTCTGCTTGTCCGTTCCGCCAATGTAAAGCTTTGCCTTGATTTCTTCTTCTGGAGGCGTATTTTTTAAGATCGTTTGTGCTTCTTTAAAAATTTGATTCGCTAATTCTCGTGTTGGTGCAGTAATGACCACTTGTACTTGCTCTTTGCTTGGATCAATTGAATGAATAAGCGGCAATAAATACGCATGGGTTTTCCCTGTTCCTGTTTGAGACTGTCCAATCACGCTTTCACCTTTTAAAACAGCAGGTATGATTCTTTTTTGAATATCAGTCGGCTCATAAAAGCCCAGTTCATGAATAGCATCTATAATAAAAGACTTTAATTCATATGTCGTAAATTTCGTTTCTTTCATGTTTTCACTCCTTAAGGCAATGCCTTTTTGCTCATCTCCTCATTATAGCTGATTTTCCGCAAAAAAACCATGTCCGCTTTTCTCACAGGAAACCAAATGATACTTCCCTGCATAACCTATGAAGAGAAAGAGAATGCAGTAAGGGAGGTACAAGTATGTTAGGGCAAAGGCCTATGGGCGATTTTCAGCCGCATCGCCCCTCACGCCGGCACCTTGGAAATGGCGGACAGCCCGGGATTTTTCAACGGAGACAGCAGGCTCCGATCGAACAGCCTTTTCAAGGGCAAGGCAACCAATTTCAACAAATGATGCCTCGCTCTCCGTCTGTACAAGGCGGCGGTCTACGCGGGATGGGTGGCATTCCTGGAGGCGAAAGCCGTGCACTAGGCGGCGGAGCCGGAATTAAGGGCATGCTGGCAAAATTTCTTCCTGGAGCTGGAGGAGCAGGGATCTCTGGAGCTGGAGGTGGTTCGGGATTACAAGGAATCCAGAGCTTCGCAAACCCTGCGAACCTTTCAAGCATGTTAGGAAATGTTCAAAAAGTACTCGGAATGGCGCAGCAATTCACGCCTATGATTCAGCAATACGGTCCTTTAGTCAGAAATTTGCCTGCCATGATTAAACTCTATAGCCAGCTTGGCAGTGCGGATGATGATGAAACAAATACGAATGATGCAGACGAAGAACCAAAAGAAATCACTGCAGAAACAGACGTTCCGCACGAACAAACAGCACCGGTTGATGATGAAATAGAAGAAGGAAAAGAAGCAGAACCAGAGGACATCCTTGTCAAAAAAACCACTGTACACACATCAGCTGCTCCTGAAGCAAAACCGAAAAAAAGATCGGGTAGTTCCATTCCGAAACTATATGTCTAGTGATCTTTTAAAGGCGAAGTGTTTCCCATGTATAACAATCTTTGATATATGCGCTTACTTTGGCTATAATGAAGGAAGAGAATGATCAAAAGCCGTTTTTCACGGCTTTTTATATTGTTCTTCTCTAGCAGCACTTCCCTACAGGAGGACGAATAAATGAATGTAATTAAAATTTCGCCGCGTGGCTATTGCTATGGCGTTGTAGATGCAATGGTCATTGCTAAAAATGCCGCACTTGATAAAAACTTGCCACGCCCAATTTATATATTAGGTATGATTGTGCACAACAAACATGTCACAGATGCCTTCGAAGAAGATGGAATTTACACACTGGACGGACCAAACCGTCTGGATATTTTAAAACAGGTTGAAAGTGGCACAGTGATTTTCACCGCTCACGGCGTATCTCCTGAAGTCCGTCAAATTGCAGAAGAAAAGGGCCTTGTCGCCATTGATGCGACCTGTCCAGATGTCACGAAAACACATGAACTCATTTCAGAAAAAACAGCTGATGGATATGACATTATTTATATCGGGAAAAAGGGTCACCCTGAGCCAGAAGGAGCCGTCGGTGTTGCACCTGACAAAGTGCACCTTGTCGAAACAGAAGCTGATATTAAAGCGCTCAATTTAACGTCGGATAAACTGCTCATCACCAATCAGACGACAATGTCTCAGTGGGATGTTCATGATCTGATGGAGCTCATTAAAGAAAAATATCCTCACGTCGAGTACCATCAAGAAATCTGCCTTGCGACACAGGTACGTCAGGAAGCTGTGTCACAGCAAGCAGGCCAAGCCGATCTGACCATTGTGGTCGGCGATCCAAAAAGCAATAACTCAAATCGTCTGGCGCAAGTGTCAATGGAGATTGCAGGAACGCAGGCTTACCGAATTGGTGATCTCAGTGAGTTAAAGCTTGAATGGCTCCAAGGGGTAAAAACAGTTGCCGTTACTGCAGGTGCTTCCACACCAACACCTATTACAAAAGAAGTCATTCGTTTCTTAGAAAACTACGAACCTGATGATGAATCGACATGGAAAATTGAACGGACGGTTCCTCTTTCTAAGATATTACCTCGCGTGAAAACAAAGAAATAAAAAAACGTCAGAGCTGCTATGCTCTGACGTTTTTGCTTACACAAATTGAAACGGGTTTGTGTTTGATTCTGATACAAAGAACTGCACATCATATTTTTTATCTGTACATAGCGATTCTAGTTTTGTCTTCACGCCTTCTTTCATGATCTTTTCTGCGTAATGACCCGGGTCCACTACATTCAGTCCGAGCATCATGGCATCGTGAGCGACATGGAAATAAAGGTCGCCAGTCACGTACACATCTGCCCCCATTCTTTTCGCTTGATGGATATATTTATTTCCGTCTCCTCCAAGCACAGCTACTTTTTTCACGACCGCTTCCTGATCTCCTACAAAACGCGCTCCATTCACATCTAACTTCGTTTTCACAAATTGAGTGAAGTCTTTAAGTGTCATAGGTTCTTTTAATTCTCCAATACGGCCAAGGCCTTTTTGAATAGGAGGAAGATCTGTCGTGTGTACACTGTAAGCCACTTCTTCATAAGGGTGTGCTTTGATCATTTCACGAATCACTTGTTTTTCAATACTTGCTGGGAAAATGGTTTCGATTCGTACTTCTTTCACAAATTCCAATTTACCCGTCTCACCAATAAATGGCACAGCTTCTTCTGATGGCAGAAAACTGCCTGTCCCTTCATTTGAAAAAGCGCAATGACTGTAGTTGCCAATATGGCCAGCTCCCGCATTTCCTAAAGCCGTCCTGATGGCCTCTTCAAATTCCACTGGAACATACAAGGCTAGCTGCTTAATTGGATCTTCGTATGTTGGAACTAGCACTTTTGTTTCCCCGAGCTCTAAAGCCTCTGCAAGCAAGTCATTGACTCCTCCATCAGCCACATCCAGGTTTGTATGTGCTACATACACCGCAATATCATGTTTGATGCATTTCTCAATGATCCGTCCTGCCGGCTGATCTGTCGCCACATGTTTTAATGGACGGAAAATTGGCGGATGGTGGGCAATAATGAGATCCACCTTCCGCTCAATTGCCTCATCTACCACATTTTCTAATACATCTAAGGTGATCATGACATTGGTCACTTTTTTATTGAGCGTTCCAATCTGGAGCCCAATTTTATCACCTTCCACTGCATATGCCTTTGGTGAGAATTGCTCAAATAATTGGATGATTTCATGCCCGTTCACTGTTTTAGCCAACAATCAAAACCTCCTTTAGAATTTTTATTTTCGCATTCAGCTCTTTGAGACGTTCTTTGTTCTCTTCCGTCTGCGCTGCTTGTTGAATCTGGCCTTCTATATGCTCCATGTGCTGAAGCTCATTCATCCATTTGCGCCGGAAGACATCATTTTGCTCTTTGGCAAGAAACGGACCAACGAGCATGCCTGTTTCAATCGACATGCCTTCATAAGCTTTATCTTTGTCTCCTGTTTCGGCAATGATGATTTCGTATATCTTACCATCCTCTTCTAAAATCACTTCATCCAACAGTTCATACCCCTCTTGATAGAGCCATAAACGAATATGGTGGGCATGAATATTAGGCTGAAGAATAAGCCGCTCCTGCCCTGTGAGCTTGTGTTTACCTTCATTTAGAATGCTTGCAATGAGTGCCCCGCCCATTCCTGCAATCGTGACAGCATTCACCTCGCCTTTTTCAATCACTTCAAGGCCATTGCCTTTTCTGACTGAAATCTGCTCATCTAATTCAAGCCTATGTACTTGCTGCTTCGCAGATTGAAGCGGTCCATCAGTAATTTCACCAGCAATGGCTTTCAATGCTTTATGATGTAATATCGCATAACATGGCAAATAGGCATGATCTGAGCCAATATCAGCAAAGACCGCCTCTTTTGGTAAAAAGTCTGCGACTCTTTTTAATCGTTTTGACAAATTCATTTCATTCATCCATATCACTACTTTTCTTTAATGTTCATACTTGTCTATCTTATATAAATTATGGACTTTTTAAAAGTCGTTTTCAAATGAAAAAAGCTCTTCTGATGAAAAAGAGCTTTTTGCGCTTTATTATTTAATTTTGGATACCCATTCTGACATTTCATCGAGCTTTTCATTCGGAATTAGCCCGCCCGGCATCCCATTTCCGCCCTCTTGAATTTTCTTCTTGATGTCTGCCACTTCAAGCTTGTCGCCAACACCTTTTAATGCAGGACCAGCGCCACCTTCGTAGTTTTCCCCATGACAGCTAATACAGTTCTGCTTATACAATTCTTCCGGCGTCGCATTTGCGGTCTCTTCTTGCTTTTGCTCTTTGCCCCCAGAGGCAATTTTGTCTTCATCTTTCAACCCCTTCATTGATAAGAAAAAAGTGAGTCCAATACCTAAAATGGCAATCAATAGGAATGGTATAAGTGGATTCCGTTTCATTTCTTTCATCCTCCCCTTTGTGAAAAACCCCTTTGAGACTATGCAAACAATTCTAATTCTACTTTAATTTTACAAAAAGTAAACGAATTATGATACAAAACTTTGGTCAAGTTCACAGATTAGACAAAAATGATTCAAAATGAGAAAAGAAGCCTTCAGCACATTTAGATGTATTTTTTATACATCTTTTCTCTAAGAACGTTGCAAATTCATTTGTTATTCAGTAAAATATAATCAGATCAAAAAAGCGTTTTCATTTTGATGAAGAAAGAACGGATCTCTCTCAAGATCCGTCCGGTTTCTATTCTAAGAAGTCTTTTAATCGTTTACTTCTGCTTGGGTGTCTTAATTTACGAAGAGCTTTCGCTTCAATTTGGCGAATACGCTCTCTTGTTACGCCAAACACCTTTCCTACCTCTTCTAATGTGCGTGTTCTTCCGTCATCTAGTCCGAAACGCAGTCTCAGCACATTTTCTTCACGGTCCGTTAGCGTATCTAATACATCTTCAAGCTGCTCTTTTAAGAGCTCATAGGCAGCATGGTCTGATGGAGAAGTCGCCTCTTGGTCTTCGATAAAATCACCAAGATGCGAGTCATCTTCCTCACCAATAGGTGTTTCTAAAGATACTGGCTCTTGCGCAATTTTAAGAATTTCTCTTACTTTCTCTGGTGTTAAATCCATGTCTTCCGCAATTTCTTCTGGCGTTGGTTCTCTACCTAGATCTTGTAGAAGCTGTCTTTGAACACGGATTAATTTATTAATGGTTTCCACCATATGAACCGGGATCCGGATTGTTCTTGCCTGATCGGCAATCGCACGTGTGATCGCCTGTCTAATCCACCAAGTCGCATATGTTGAGAATTTGTATCCTTTGCGGTAATCAAACTTCTCAACCGCCTTCATGAGCCCCATGTTTCCTTCTTGAATCAAGTCAAGGAACAGCATACCACGACCAACATAACGTTTCGCAATGCTGACAACGAGACGAAGGTTCGCTTCCGCTAATCTTCTTTTTGATTCCTCATCGCCTTCTTCAATCTTTTGAGCATACGTAATCTCTTCTTTAGCAGATAGCAAATTGACGCGCCCGATCTCTTTTAAGTACATACGAACAGGATCATTAATTTTGACACCTGGTGGTACGCTTAAATCATTCAGGTCAAATTCCTCTTCTGCCTTAGCCAGCTGCTGAACATTTGGGTCTTCAGTCTCTTCATTTTCACTGATGAGTTCTACACCCTGTTCGCCTAAGTATTCATAGTATTCATCCATCTGGTCTGATTCAATTTCAAAGCTAGACATACGCTCTGCAATTTCTTCGTATGTTAAAACGCCCCGTTTTTTACCCGTTTCAGTGAGCTTATCTCTCACCTGTTCAAAGGTTAATTCAGTTTCAGTTTCGTGGGCTTGTTTATCAGCCATTATGGATCCCTCCTTCCAAAGCTTGCAACGAATTCTAAAGTAACTTGCGATTTGCTTCTGCTCTGCCTTTCTCTCTCTATCAAACAGAATGAGCAAATAGGAATAAAATAAATAATGATGAAGGCAAGATGCTTGCGGCTTATGCTCCTCCCATTAAAGGATTCATTGCCAGCCGTAAGTCTTGTCATAAATAGTAGACGTATTACTTCAGCGAACGGTTCAACTGAATAATTTCTTTTGCAAGTGTTGCCGCTTTGAAGAAATCTTTTTGCCTCTCCGCCTCTGCACGTTCTAGTTCTTTTTCCTTTATCATTGACAAATTCCGATGATTCAACACTTTTTTTACATAATCACTTAATTCAGCTTCACTTAGTTCGTCTCCAACTTGAATCATGAATATATCCGTCAGGAGCTGATTAATCACATCATCTTCTATACGGTTCATCAGATGCTGCGGGGTCGGCTCCTTGCCTTCTTCATACAATGCATAAATGTATGTTGCCAGCGCTCTGTGCGAATCTATATTAAATTCAAACCCTATCCTATCAAGCACTTTTCGGATCACGTCATCATTTTTCAACATATGTGCAAGGAGCATTCGCTCTGCGTTTTCATATGCCGGCCTTAGACGTTTTCGTCTTACCTGTGTTGACAGATGTGCACGCCGCTTTTCAAGTCCATTTTCTTCTTGCGAGCTCTTGGTCTCTTGTCTCTGCTGCTTTTCAAAAAGCTCCAATTGCTCCTTTAATGAGTCAAGTGAAATGGAGAACTCCCCAGCCAGCTGCTTCATGTAAATCTCTTGTTCCAAGGAACCGTTTAATCGGCTAATTTCTCGGAGAACCTGCTTCATGTAAGTCAGGCGGTCTCCTTCGTCAGACAAATTCTTTCCTCTTCGGAAAAAATTCATCTTAAATGTCATTAATGTCACACTTGCATCTATGATGTCATTCCTAAATTTCTCGCCGCCATATTTACGAATGTAATCATCTGGATCAAGTCCATCTGGTATCATGGCAACGCGAACTTTACATCCTCTTTTTCCAAGCAAATCTGATGCTTTCATGGTCGCTTCATACCCGGCCGTGTCAGAGTCATAACATAAAATGATCTCTTCAACGTTCCGCCTAAGAAGCTTTACGTGCTCTTCTGTTAAAGACGTACCCATTGTTGCAACACTTTCGCCAACACCACTTGTGACAGCCGAGATGACGTCAGCAAATCCTTCGAAAAGGACTGCACGTTCGCGTTTTCTAATATGCATACGCGCGTCATGAAAGTGATAAAGCAGCTTACTTTTATGAAAAAGTGGCGTTTCAGGACTATTCATATACTTTGGCTGCTGATCACCAAGTGATCTTCCAGAAAAAGCGACGACCGTCCCGTGATGATCATGAATTGGAAACATGACACGATCTCTAAAGCGGTCAAAAAAACCTGTGCCGTTTTCTCGTTGAATCAAAAGACCAGCCTTCTCCATCATCGCAGGATCAAACCCTCGTTTTTCTAAAAACTTGGTCACGAAATCCCACGAGTCGAGAGCATACCCGATCTCAAACTTGGCAATTGTTTCATCCGTAAAGCCCCTGGACCTTAAATAATCGAGTGCGTTTTGACCTTCCTTTGTATTTACCAGCAAATGGTGGTAAAATTTCTTAAGAAGCTCATGCGCCTCAATCATTTTATGATCTGCTGTATCCTCTTGCTGTGAGGAACTGATCTGCGCATTCGCTACATGATCCGGCAAATCAATATGGTACTTATCAGCAACATGTGAAACGGCTTCAATAAATGAGTAGCCTTCCATTTGTCTGAGGAACGAAAATACATTGCCTCCTGCACCACAGCCAAAACAATGGAAGATTTGCTTATCTGCTGAAACAGAGAATGAAGGAGTATTTTCACCATGGAATGGACAAAGACCGAAGTAATTCCGACCTTGTTTTCTAAGCTGTACGTATTCTCCAATCACTTCGACAATGTCTGCGTTTTTTTGGATTTGCTCCAAAAGTTCATCTGGTATACGTTTGCTCATCCTAATAACACTCCGTCGTACATTATTCGCCTTTTAATTTAAAAATCCTTCATGATTCGACAGGATTTTTTGTAGTTGGGCAATAAATCGCTTTTTATCCTCTTCTAAAAGCTTTTTGGGACCTTTTCCGTATACACCTTTTCTTCGCTGTTTACTGGAAACATGCCTGCGTTCCAAATCAAAATCAATTGTTTCGTTTGTGTACATTCGTCCTCTTTCAGACAGAACAATGACTTGTCTTGGAAGCAGTAAGGAGGCCAGACCAATATCCTGGGTGACAACAATATCGTGCTTGACAGCTAAGTTCGCAATGACTAAATCTGCTGCTTCCTTATGTGTATCAACAAACCGCCAATCTTCAAGTGGTGATCGTTTGGTTTGAAAATGCTCATATGAAGCAATGAAAGTCACAGGTACTTGAAATTGAGATGCGACAGAAAGGATTTCGTCTTTTACAGGACAAGCATCTGCATCGACATAAATCGTCCTTTCTTTTTTACGTTCATTCAGGTGACTAATTCTCCATCCCTCCACCTTATTCCTGCTTTAGAGAAGCAAAAAGACCATACTTTTCCCCCATAAAGCAATCAACAGTAAAACTCATTTTGTCGAAAAGTTATGTTCAGAATCACTTGACTTCTGCCAATATTAGTTTATTCGTTCTTGACTTAACTTAAACCTAAAATCAATCATTTTATCACAATTTTTTATTATAATACAAATGCAGCAAATATGCCATTGTTTTTGTTTACCCGTTTCCCACCATAGGAAAAACCCAGGAGGAGCATCCTGAGTTTATTCGGAACCTCTTTTGGTCAGCATTTGATGAATGACATTTGCTGTCTCCTCAACTGCTTTATTCGATACATCAACAACTTGACAGTTAATGCGGTCAACCACTTTTTCAAAATATTCTAGTTCCTCTTTAATCCGCTCGATATTCGCATAAATGGCACGGTCATTTAAACCGAGTGATTTTAAACGTTCTTTACGGATATGATTTAGTTTATCTGGACTAATTTTCAGGCCGATGCATTTTTTGGGATCAACTGAGAATAACTCCTCTGGCGGATCAACTTCAGGAACAATCGGAACGTTTGCTACCTTCAAGCGTTTATGTGCTAAGTATTGAGAAAGTGGTGTCTTAGACGTACGCGATACACCAATCAGCACAATATCAGCCTTTAGAATACCTCTTGGGTCCCGGCCATCATCATATTTCACAGCGAATTCAATGGCTTCTACCTTTTTAAAATAGTCCTCATCTAATTGACGTACACGACCTGGCTCATGTTTCGCTTCATTTCCATATGCCGTCTCCATTTTATCAATAAGTGGACCGATAATGTCATAGTACACGACGCCATTCGCTTCTGCTTCTTCTATTAAGAATTGGCGCATTTCTGGCACAACAAGAGTAAAGCAAACGATCCCATTATCTGCTTTCGCCAATGAAATCACTTCTTTAATCGTACCGACATCCTCTACATATGGGATTCTTCTAATATTTGAATGGTCGGATGAGCCGCCATCAAATTGGCTAAGTGCCGCTTTGACCACGAGCTCTGCCGTTTCTCCTACTGAATCTGATACAACAAAAATTACGCGATTACTCATAACATCCCCTCGCAGTCTTCTGTAATTAGATAATTTCGTTCTCTGATAAGCTAACAAGTATTTTCGTCATGTTTGTTTTCGTAATTCTGCCGACCACTTCAAAGCCTTTATCCGTATCTTTTATAACAGGAAGTGCATCTATTTGCTTTTCAATCAAGTGCTTGGCCACATCCATAATAAAATCTTCTTTGCGGCAAACGGTAATGTTCGGCATTCTTGTCATAATAATATGGACAGGTATAGATGGAAGCTCTTGTTTCCCAATACTTGCTCGAAGGAGGTCTTTTCTTGATAACACGCCTGTTAAAATAGAGTGATCGTCCACAACGAATAATGTGCCCACATCCTCTAAAAACATCGTACAAATCGCATCATAAACCGAAACATTCTCGTGTATCACGACCGGAATGGACTGAAAATCTTTCACTTGAAGTTTTTTCAGCTTATCTGCCAGAAGCTGCGTGCCTGTTTTGCCTGTAAAAAAGTAGCCGACCCTTGGTCTTGCTTCTAAAAAGCCAGACATCGTTAAAATGGCTAAATCCGGCCTGAGGGTAGCCCTTGTTAAGTTCAGCCGATCGGCGATATGCTCTCCAGTGATCGGACCATTCTCTTTGACAATCTGTAAAATCTGCTCTTGCCGTTTATTTAACTCGATTGTACTCACCACCTTTAAATAGAGAGAGCGAATCCTTACTTTATGTATATCAATTTCATAACTCATCATATTATAGCGCATCTTCGTCCGAATGAAACAAAAATCCACTCAAAAACCGTGAATTAAATGAGTAAAAAACGATTGCCCTTCGAAAAAGGCAACCGTTCTTAGGTATTTATTTTACAATTAAATTGTTCATATTCGCAAATGATTGAATGACTTTTGCAAGTTTGACCATTTGTGCCAAACGATTTTGTTTCAGTTTTTCATCATCGGCATGAACCATGGTATGGTCGAAATAATGAACAATTGGTGCTTTTAATGTATCTAGCGCTTCAAGTGCTGATTGGTACTGACCTTTTGCCATATACTCGTTGACGGCTTTTTCCGCTTGCTGATACGCTTCAAATAGCTTTTGTTCGTGTTCATTTTCAAACAGTTCAGGCTGAATCTGTGCGTCTTCCCCTTTTTTACTGATTGAAATGACGCGGCCTAGTGCCTCAGCCGTTTCTTTGAAACTCTCCTGTTTCACGCTCTCTTCAAGAACAGCCGCTTTTTTCACAACCGCATATGGTTCAATATTTTCAACATCAAGGACTGCTTCCACCACGTCATGACGGATATGTTCTGCTTGGAGAACATATTTCAAACGGTGTGTTAAAAATTCAATGAGAACAGCTTCATGTTTTGCATCTACTTGAGCTAGTGCTAAAAGCTCTTTAAATGAAAGATTCCATTGGCGGTCGAGCAGGATTTGAACGATACCGCTCGCTTGTCTTCTTAATCCATAAGGATCTTGAGAGCCCGTTGGAATGACATCAATTGAGAAGAATGAACAAATAGAATCTAGCTTATCCGCCACTGCAACAATCGCCCCAATAAGTGTTGACGGCGCATCGTCACCGGCAAAACGCGGCATATAGTGCTCGTTGATACTCTTTGCCACTTCTTCATGCTCGCCAAGTGCTCTAGCATATTTTTCACCCATGATTCCTTGCAGTTCTGGGAATTCATAGACCATCTGAGTCACAAGGTCAAACTTAGAGATACTAGCTGCTCTTGCAGCGCGTTTAGACGTTTCTTCATCTGCACCCACATGACTAGCAAGGCGGACAGCAATGTCTGTTACTCTTTTCAGCTTGTCGCCAATCGTGCCAAGTTTCTCATGGAATACGACTTTATCAAGTTTTTGAATGTTGTCTTCAATGACGAGTTTTTCGTCTTCTTTATAGAAAAATGCCGCATCTGATAAACGTGCACGAAGGACCTTTTCGTTCCCTCTTGCCACATTTTCAAGTGCCTCACTGTTCCCGTTTCTGACCGTAATAAAATGCGGCAGTAATTCCCCTTGTTCATTTTTCACTGGGAAATAACGCTGATGCTCTTTCATTGTCGTGACAAGCACTTCTTCTGGCAGCGCAAGAAATTCTTCTTCAAAAGAACCAAATAGAACGGTTGGATATTCAACGAGATCGTTCACTTCTTCTAGAAGCTCAGGATCAACTGGAATGACCCAGCCTTTTTCGGAAGAAAGGGCATGTAATTGCTCAGTAATTAATTGTTTTCTTTTATCTGAATCAACAATGACAAATTGATCTCTTAATGTTTGCTCATAAGAAGCTGGTGTGTCAATGCTGGCTGTCGTCCCTAGGAAACGATGTCCTCTAGTCTCCCGTCCACTTTTCACTCCTGCAATTTCGACAGGAATGATCTCTTGACCAAATAAACAAATAATCCATTTAATTGGACGGATATAGCGTAAATCCTCGCTTCCCCATCTCATGTTCTTTGGAAAACTCAATGAAGCGGCAATGTCCCCTAATGCTGGAAGAAGGTCTTTGACTTGTTTTCCTTCTTGAAACTTTTGGACATGGACATAATCCACACCTTTGATGTCTTTGAAATACAGATCATCAGTTGAAGCACCTTGTCCGCGGGCAAAACCTTCGGCAGCTTTTGTCCAATTGCCTTCAGCATCTTGAGCAATCTTTTTAGCCGGTCCTTTTGCTTCTTCTTTGATGTCCTCTTGTTTTTCTGCAACACCTTTGACGAGTACAGCTAGACGTCTTGGTGAATTAAATAAAGCAACGTCTTCGAATGAAATATTTTGCGCTACGAACCAAGCTTTTACTTTGTCACCCAGCTGCTTTGTGCTTTCTGGCATGAAACGAGCCGGCATCTCTTCTAAGCCGATTTCAAGTAATACATCTTGTTTATTCATGAGAAGCCGCCTCCTCTTTTAGCATAGGGAATCCTAGTTTTTCTCGTTCTTCGTAATATGTTTTGGCTACTTTTCTCGCTAACTGACGTACTCTTCCGATATAGCCTGTTCGCTCAGTCACAGAAATCGCGCCTTTGGCATCAAGCAGGTTAAATGTGTGAGAACATTTGAGTACATAATCATATGCCGGGTGAACAAGCCCTTTGTCCATTTGGCTATGTGCTTCTTTTTCATATGTTGTAAATAAATCGAACAGCATATCCGTATTAGATGTTTCAAACGTATACACAGAATGCTCGTATTCAGCCATTAAGAATAAATCTCTTACAGTAAAGCCATCTGTCCATTCAAGGTCAAATACATTTTCTTTGTCCTGGATGTAAGAAGCAAGACGCTCAATTCCGTATGTGATTTCAACAGAAACTGGCTTACATTCTAAACCGCCGACTTGCTGGAAATACGTAAATTGCGTAATTTCCATTCCATCAAGCCAAACTTCCCAGCCAAGTCCTGCGCAGCCAAGAGATGGGTTTTCCCAGTTGTCTTCAACAAAACGAATATCATGTTTCAGCGGGTCAATGCCAAGCGCCTTCAATGATTCTAGATACAGTTCTTGAATATTGTCAGGTGATGGCTTAATGATCACTTGAAATTGATGATGCTGATACAATCTGTTTGGGTTTTCTCCATATCTGCCGTCAGCCGGGCGTCTTGAAGGTTCTACATAGGCTACCTTCCATGGCTCTGGTCCAATGCTTCTGAGGAACGTGTATGGACTCATCGTTCCAGCACCTTTTTCTGTGTCATATGCCTGCATTAATACGCAGCCTTCATTTGACCAATGCTTTTGCAGTGTCAAAATCATGTCTTGAATATTCAATGATCGCACCTCCATCTTTTTTACACCATCCGCTATGTATGGCGGTGGGGCCTAGAACCTCTTTGCAAAACACAAAAACTCCCGTCTCTATGCTCACAAGGTTCCTTGCAAACATAGGGACGAGAGTTTTTCCCGCGGTTCCACCCTATTTGCTGGTGTCGTAGCACCCAGCCGCTTTGTTTTACGTTGCTCAAGAATGCCTTTCGTTACGTGTCCATCCTTAGCTCACACCGCCCTAAGGTCGCTTTTATGGCTGATACGTAAGTACTTCTTTCTGTCAATGCAACATATTTGATCTTAGATGATCTTACAAAAAGTCACGAGAGATGTCAACTTTTGTTTTCACCGTCCATTAGCTTTTTCATGGATTCCATTTGATTCATGAATTTTTTTGATTTTAAATAAAGACCTGAATACTCTTCATAATAATGATCGAGCACTTGACGAATTTCTTGTTTCGTTTGTGGTTTCACGTCAACCTGACCAAGCCTTGATAAATCAAAATAATGAAACAAACGGAGCAGTCTTGCTGCTGCTGGGGATAAGGGCAGTTTATATGGATCTTTAGAAAAGCATTGCCTACAGATGAATCCGTTATCTCTAATTGAGAAATGGAACTGCCCTTCTTTTTGACCGCAGTGTACACATTGGTCCAGTTCAGGCTTCAACCCCATCACTGACAGCATTTTAACCTCTACGATAAATAAAATAATATCAGCATCTGTGCCTTCATTGAGATGGCGTAAAGATTGAAGAAGAAGTTCAAACAAGTAAGGGTTTGGCTTCTTTTCTTCTGTTCCTTTATCAAGTAATTCTGTCATATATGCGGCATATGCGGTCAGAAATAAATCTTCCCGAATGGTTCGCATGCTTTCCATCATTTCACCTTGCTGGAGCGTTCCAAGTCCTGTTGATGATTGGATCAGGAAGGTTCCGTATAAAAACGGCTGGCTTATGGCTGACAGGCGGCTGTTCGATTTCTTAGCGCCTCTTGCCATCACACCAATTTTCCCATGTTCTCTAGTGAGCAGCGTGACAATTTTGTTTGTTTCGCCATAATCTGTTGTTCTAAGGACGATTCCTTCACTTTTAATGAGCATTTGTCTACACTCCGAGCGTTGGAGGGGGTCAAGAATTATAAGATTGGAAAATCAAGTCGTGCTATTTCTTCTTCAAGTACATCGGGTCTTTCCAGGTTCTCCTTTTCTAACTCTTTGAAAAGCAGATACGTGTCAACGCTTCCTGTTTGTGAAAATACGTTCCATGTAAAATTCAACATAAAAACCCCACCTTTCTTTATTAGAAGCAGCAACGCTACATCCAACATATTAATTTTATCTTGACCAGGCTACCTCCATTTCATGATAAACAATTTTTACTAATCGAACCGCACCATTGTCAGATCTACTAACAACTGTATGGGTTTTTAATATTCGTCTTCTCTAAATCCGAAATCACGAAGATGTGTGGATTTATTACGCCAGTCCTTCTGCACCTTTACCCAAAGCTCTAAATACACCTTTGAGCCTAAAAGTGCTTCAATGTCTCTGCGCGCTTTTTGTCCCACTTCTTTTAATAAGCTGCCGCGCTTACCAATCACAATCCCTTTTTGTGAATCACGTTCTACGACGATGGTCGCTGCAACATGAATCTTGCCGTTTTCATCTGGCTTGATCGATTCAATCGCAACCGCAATACTGTGAGGGATCTCTTCTCTCGTTAAATGCAGCACTTTTTCACGAATTAATTCAGAAATAATAAATCGCTCTGGGTGATCTGTTACTTGATCTGCCGGATAAAATTGAGGGCCCTCTGGAAGATAACCTTCAATTTGCTGAAGAAGCGTATCAATGTTGTTGCCTTCAAGCGCTGAAATTGGCACAATTTCCTTAAATGGGTAACGTGTGCGGTATTCATCAATTAAAAGGAACAGTTCATCCGGATGAATTTGGTCAATTTTATTGACAACAAGGAACACCGGTGTCGATGTTTGCTTTAGTCGTTCAATGATGAATTCATCACCTTTGCCATAGCCTTCCTGTGCGTTGATCATAAACAAGATCAGGTCGACTTCCTTGAGTGTATTTTGAGCCACCCTCATCATAAAATCACCAAGTTTGTGCTTCGGTTTATGAATTCCTGGTGTATCGATAAAAATCGTTTGTGACGTGTTCGTTGTCAGAACACCTTGCACTTTGTTTCGAGTCGTTTGGGGCTTATCACTCATAATCGCAATCTTTTGTCCAATTACACGATTAAGAAAGGTCGATTTCCCTACATTTGGTCTTCCAATAATTGATACAAATCCTGATTTGAAGCTTTCGTTAGTCATTTAAATCCTCCGGTGAAAATGCGCCTGGCAATAGTTCGTTTACTGTCGTTTCGTATATATGTCCTTTTAAGTTCGTTAGAATCACTGGCATATCAGGTGCACATAGCTCTGAAATGACCTGTCTGCATGCGCCGCATGGTGAAACAGGCCGATCTGTATCAGCCACTACTGCAAGCTTTTGAAAAGATGTGACGCCCTCTGAGTAAGCTTTAAAAAGTGCTGTTCTTTCCGCACAATTACACATACCATATGCTGCATTTTCAATATTGCAGCCGCCATACACTTTTCCGTCATGCGATAATAATGCTGCACCGACTTTGAATTTAGAATAGGGTACATATGCAAAATCTCTTGCTTTGACTGCTTCTGAAATCAACTCTTGTTTGTTCATTCTAGTTCCCACTTTCAGAAGAAATGGACCCACTGTCACATTTATATTTTACATAATTCACGTGACATTTTCACGCCCATTTCTAAAAATGTTAATAAATAGTAGTATTGTTCTATTGCATGATCTTCGGTAAGAAGATCATCAACCCAATCATAACCGAAATGGCGGCGTAAACGCAAACAGCGCCTGCTGCCGCGTCCTTCGCTCTCTCAGCAAGAGGATGCTTCTCTTCTGTGAAAAGATCTACTGTATGTTCAATCGCTGTATTCACAAGTTCTAATGCAAACATCCCGCCGCATAAAAGCAGAATGATCATCCATTCAACCGGATGAATGTGAAACCAAAAGCCGCAAATCACCACGATGATGGCTGCGACTGTGTGAAACCGAAAATTCCGTTCATTCAAGAAAGTTCGCCATATTCCTCTAAATGCATAATAAAAACTCCGAAAAAAACGGACAAGCGGCGTTCGCTTCTTACGATGATCTCGAAAGGCCATAATCATCCAAGATTTTTGTCTGTTTGGCGAACATTTCTTTTTCATCTTCTTCTGTCATATGATCATAACCAAGCAAATGAAGAAAACCATGAATCGTTAAAAATCCTAGCTCTCTCATGAAGGAATGTCCATATTCCTCTGCTTGCTCTTTCGTACGATCAACACTAATGATAATGTCACCAAGTACAGGCGGAATGTCATCAGCTCCAATGATTTCAATTTCCCCTTCGCCTTCTTCCTCAAGGGCAAATGAAATCACATCTGTTGGTGCATCTTTTCCTCGGTATTCTTTATTAATTTGATGAATTTCTTCATTTGAAACGATCGATACTGATACTTCTGCTTGATCTTTTACTTCAAGAGCATCCGCAGCAAATTGAAGAAGCTTTTCCACTTCTTCAAGCTGCTCTTTCGATACTTGTCCTGTTTCATCTATTAAATCGATTAACAATGTCATTTACTTCACCTTCTGCTTCGGGGCATCTGGATATTCAATCCGAGAATGGAAAATCCCCTTTAATGTTGTACAAATTGTTTGGCTAATAATATTTAATTCTTTAAATGTCAGATCACATTCACTAAATTGTCCATCCTGCATCTTATCTGAAATAATGCCTTTCACAAGCTTTTCAATCCGCTCAGGGTTTGGATTATGCATCGAACGAACCGCCGCCTCCACGCTGTCAGCTACAGAAATAATGGCCGCTTCTTTCGATTGCGGTTTTGGACCAGGATAACGAAATTCTTCTTCTGTCACCTGATCATCCCGTTCTTTTGCCTTATAGTAAAAGAACTTCAGCAAGGACTTTCCGTGATGCTGTTCTGCAATGTCCACAAGTTCCTCTGGAAACTTCTTTTCTCTCAGCATTTCAGCACCATCTGTCGTATGGGCAATAATAATATTTTTGCTCAGCTGAGGAGAAAGCTTGTCGTGCGGATTATCAATGTTCATTTGGTTTTCAATAAAGTATTGTGGCCTTTTCGTTTTCCCAATGTCATGATAATAAGCCCCAACCCTTGCTAACAATCCATTTGCACCGACTGCTTCACATGCAGCATCCGCTAAATTCGCCACCATGACACTATGATGATATGTACCTGGCGTCTCTGTTAAGATCTTTTTCAGCAGCGGATGATTCGGGTTCGATAATTCAATAAGCTTCATGGTCGAAAGAATGCCAAACATGCTCTCAAAGACTGGCATTAACCCAATAACCAAAATAGCCGATGCAAACCCTGACACAATCGCCATGATGAGGTTTACACCTATTTCAAGCCCTGATGGAGAAGAATTTTGAATCAGCGTAATGGAAAGCACGACAAGTACATTCACCAAAGCTACCCAAAGCCCCGCCTGCAAAATTTTCGATCTTGCATTGTGTTTTCTCAAAAATAAAATTCCCGCCATCCCGCTTATTAGATAATAAGCACAGATGACATAGTTAAAGACACCTGTTACTCCTTGATTAAACATCATACTGCCGCAAAGGGCAAATACAAGGCCGGAGAAGATCGCCAGCCGCTCATTGATCAGCAGCTTAATCAGCATCGTGCCAAGTGCCACAGGCACGACATAGCCGATGGTCGTATACTTCGTTTCCTGGAAGAGACTGAATACTTCCATGATGATTAAAATGATGGTGAAAATGAGCGAGTACAGCAGTAACGATTTATTCTTATGGACGAGCGACTTTTTCCTCGATTCCAGTGAGTGGACAATCGCCGCTAAGAAGAGACCGATTAAGATGATAAGACCGCTTACAGGCTTAAACAAATTGGAGCTGTTTAAAAGGCCGGTCAGTTCTAATTTGCGATACACTTCGCGGTCAATGAGCTCTCCTTCTTCCACTAAAATTTGCCCTTGCTTGATTTGAACCGGCTGGATATTATCAGCTGCTTCTTGTCTTTTCTTCTCTGTTGCCACCGGGTCAAATACATAGTTTGGAATAATCGCAAATTCACCTATTTCTTTCGCTGCATTTAAATATTTTGATGGAATCGAATTGTTTTCAAGCTCTGCTTTCACTTGTTTCTTTTCATCTTGCAGCTTAGAAGCTGTGATTTCTTTACTCATGAGAGAATTGACCACTGTGATGATGGAGTCCTTTGTAAAAGAAAGATTTTCGTCACTTGCTTGGAGCAGTGCTTTAATCGATTGATCCGAAACAGCTTCCTGCATATCGGTTGTGAGTTTTTCTTTTACACGCTTCACCATCTCTTGATCTGTTGGCGGGTTCTCTTTGTCATCAGCTGCTGCTTTCTTCTCTTCTTTAATGGCTTCAAAGAGGGATGAAATGAGGTCAACACGATTATCAGAATACGCTTTTTTGAGTGTATATTGGTCTTCCACTTGATCCGTTGCTTCTTGTTTCTTTTCTTCTGTTGCTTCTTGGTCATCAACGGTAGACGGAGAATAGATGGTCTGTTCGCTCACTGAAAACAAATCTAGGTCGAGCGATTCAGGCTTTACATGGAAGAAGAGCACCACAAACATGATGGCCGCTAAACCAGCGTATAGCAGTACGTTTAAATAGCGTGAGCGCTCCATTTTCTGAGGTTCTTTTTTAGACAGCAGCCTTTTGCGCTTACTGCCTTTCTGATTCTTTCTCAAGGAAAGTACCTCCTTTTTTACTTTAAACCACGATCGAAACAAAATGACCCGATTTAGGCGATCGGGTCACTCAGTTCATTTTTGCTTTTCGTATGCTCCAATGATCTTCGCCACAAGCGGGTGTCTGACCACATCTGTCTGATCTAATTCAATGAATGAGATACCCTTGATCTCAGCAAGCATGTCCTTTGCAGCTGCAAGGCCTGACTGCATACCTTTAGGCAGATCAATTTGTGTAATATCTCCTGTAATGACCATTTTAGAACCAAAGCCCAGTCTCGTCAAAAACATTTTCATTTGAGCTGGCGTTGTATTCTGCGCTTCATCTAAAATCACAAATGCATCATCAAGCGTCCGCCCTCTCATATAGGCAAGAGGGGCAATTTCAATCACTCCACGCTCAATTAAACGTTCCGTATGATCACTGCCAAGCACATCGTGCAGAGCATCATATAGCGGTCTTAAATAAGGATCGACTTTTTCTTTTAAATCTCCTGGCAAAAAGCCAAGACTTTCTCCTGCTTCAACAGCTGGCCTTGTCAGGATAATTCGTTTGACATGTCCATTTTTCAGGGCATGTACGGCGTTGACCACTGCCAAATACGTTTTACCTGTACCAGCAGGTCCAATCCCAAAGACCAGATCATCTTTTTTCATTGCCGCAGCATATTCACGCTGGCCGATCGTTTTGACTCTGATCGACTTTCCTTTGGCATTTTTCGTAATTTCATCTTCATACATATTTTCAAAATAATTGAGCTTGTCTTTTTGCGCCATTTTAATGGCATAGACGACATCCCGTTCAGAAATCTCAATTCCTTTACGAATGAGATGTAAGAGAGATGTAATCAAACGGCTCACAGTATCTCTTGATGCTTCCTGACCAGAAACATACACTTTCTCTCCACGTGTGATAATGGAGACATTCAGCTCGTTTTCCATCAGTTTCAGATAAGCATCTTGATTGCCAAATAAAGCAATGGCTTCGTTTGGGCTATCCAATTTTTGTTGAATCTCAAGTAAATGTTCTGTCATTCTCTAGTCTCCCTGAACAATAGGTGTTGGTTGAACAATATCTTCTATTACTTGGTAAAGGATGATTAACTTAACTTTACCATTCCCTGTTGTCTCGTGCAAAACTTTTTCACTTTTCACCTCACCTGTTTGACCTAGCTTTTCTTCTAATTCTTTTTTACCCATTTTAATCCCTGCTTGAACCGCTTCTTTATTTGTGTATTCTCGATTTATTTTTTCACTTTCTCGTGTGATTTCCTTTTCATAGGAGAACGGTAGTTGCATATTCAAAAAATGAAGCGGGTGAACTTCTTTTTCTGTTTTCGGCTGCTGAAAATCATCTTTTTTAAAGGAAAATCCCCAAAATGGAATGGAGCCTCCAAACAAGGAGAGCTTGTGCTTTGTCTTCATTTTACCCGTAAAGACATCAAAAGATGTTCGGAGAGGGACAGAAACTTCAGATCGGTACCATGTTTCACCATATATTTTCGCTTTGGCTCCGACCGTTTTTTTCTGATCTTCACTCCCAATTAAACCTGAGACGAGCATCTGCCCTTTTTTCACATGTTCATCGACCTGGGCAAGCGGTTCCCCCTTTTCTACATACATTCTCGTGATGACCGCCTTTTTCTTGGCAACGATGTGCTGAGGACTCGTATATTTCTCCTTTTCAGGTTCATTTTTTTCGACCACTTTCATTTGAAACGTCGTTCCGTTTAGTTCAACTCCGACCCATGTAATGCTCTGAATATTGGTCGTCAATGACTTTTGTATTTTTTCAGGGGTCCCCATGAGAAACTGAAAACGCCCTTTTTGTACCCCAATTTCATCTAAATGCTTTCTCATTTGGTGTTCTGTTTCTGGATTCGCACCTTTAATCTCAATTTTCCACACCATATTTGAAAGAGCCAATATCGTCACTAGGAAAAAAGCCATCCCGAGGGTGAATCCAATATTTCTTCTCGACCATAGAAGAAGAAACGGGAACCCTTTCTTTTGATGAAATGAACATTTCACCTCATGATGTCTGCGCACTTTTCTAAAGGCATGTACATCTGAGAGGCGAATAAATAAGCGCACGCTGTCTTGACGGCGGCTCACTTGAAAAATTGTGATCCCCTGTCTCGTGCACTCATTGATTAGCCGCTCAATACCGCTTCCTCTTATCTCCACTTCCACTCTGCCAATAAAATAGGCAAACCATTTGTTCTTCACGTTTCTCCCCTCCGTCAGTTAAGAATCAATATAACGGACCTCATCGATTTTCCCCTCTAATAAGATCTCTTCTGGCAAAATCGTTTTAATCACAAAGTCTTTTCCTGAAATAATGCACTGTCCTTGCTTGAGCATCAGCCTTACCTCTTGATCACTGAAAAGTAAAAGCCCTTTATGGTTCTCTATGTAAATATGGAGTCTGCCAACCATCGTAATACGGGGAAGATCCATCATCACGTCCGGAGGGATTTCAAGTGTTCTTGTCAGCCATGCTTTAAGTCGATTTTTTCTTTTTCCCATTCAATAAGAACCCCTTCCCACCTCATGTGTATGAGATCAAACTGAAAGATGGTGAGACTGATGAGAAAGCCTCTATATCATCCTATTCCTCAGCGGTTCATATCATGCTAATGAATCCCGTAAAACAGCCGTTTCATCATTTTAACTAAGAAAAGTCTCCATTACACAACAAAAAAGCCCCCTTAAGGATGAGGGGGCTTACTTCTTTATCTTTTATATGGTCGTTTCATCGTTCGATGCGGCTTTTTGGCACGAGGCTCTCCAAATACTTCACCAAGGATCATCCCTTGAACGACCGTATCTTGGTTGAGTTTCTCAATCATTTTCGGCTTCATTCCAGCAGATGCTGCTTTTGGCCTTGTAAGTTCTCTTTCAAGCGATTGAAACTCTTTATTCAGCTCGCTTTTTCTTTCTTCCATTTCGGCAAGTGTAGCGGTATAACGATCCTGTAAGGATTGTGAACCTTGTTTCTTCATCCCGCCATGATCATGTACATCGCCAAAATCGTCAAGCTGGTCCGTTACGACCGGATCTGGACTTGTTTGTTTTGTTTGCTTTTGCGGCACTGGTTTACGCTGAGGAGCCGGTTTGTTTTGCTGGTTCTTTTGTTCGTTCTCCTCTTGTTTACCGATTTTCCCAAAGACCGCAGAGATAATACCGATGATAATCGCTATTAGTAACGGATTTTCAAATAGAATGTCCAATGGGCTCCCTCCTTAAAGCGTGAGAGGATGCTTATTTGTTTTCATTATCAGATGGACCTTTTGTCATTTTGCCAAATGAATCTCTCATATCCGTATCAGCATCGATATTCTTAATGTTCATGTAGTCCATGACACCGATATTACCTTCACGTAGTGCTTCGGCCATTGCAAGTGGTACTTCCGCCTCTGCTTCTACTACTTTCGCGCGCATTTCTTCAACTCTCGCACGCATTTCTTGTTCTTGTGCAACAGCCATTGCCCGGCGTTCTTCTGCTTTCGCCTGTGCAATGTTTTTGTCGGCTTCTGCTTGGTCTGTCTGCAGGATTGCCCCGATGTTCTTACCGATATCAACATCTGCGATATCAATCGAGAGAATTTCAAATGCTGTACCTGAATCTAACCCTTTACCAAGAACCGTTTGAGAAATCATATCAGGATTTTCAAGAACCTTTTTATGATTATCTGATGAACCGATTGTCGAAACAATCCCTTCACCTACACGAGCAATGATCGTTTCTTCCCCTGCACCACCGACAAGTCTGTCAATGTTTGCACGAACTGTAATACGTGCTTTTGCTTTTACTTCAATCCCGTCCATCGCAACACCTGAGATAAATGGTGTTTCAATGACTTTAGGGTTTACACTCATTTGGACAGCTTCAAGTACGTCACGGCCTGCTAGGTCGATTGCCGCACAGCGAGCAAAGTTCAATTCGATATTCGCACGCTGAGCTGCGATCAGTGCGTTGACAACTCGGTCTACGTTACCACCTGCAAGATAGTGGCTTTCTAATTGGTTAATCGTCGCATCAAGACCTGCTTTATGCGCTTTGATGAGCGGGTTGACCACTCGGTTTGGAATCACTCGGCGAAGCCTCATTCCTACAAGTGTAAAAATGCTCACTCTTACGCCAGCCGCTAGGGCAGAAATCCACAGCATCACCGGTACAAAGGTGAAGAAGATCGATAGAACGATCAAACCTGCTGCGATAATCACAAATAATAGTAAAGTAGATGGATCCATTTTATTCCTCCTATAAAATCAGTATATCTATACTTTCCTCACGACAATGCGTGAGCCTTCCGCTTTCACAATTTTTACTTGTTCATCCTTATCGATAAAAGCACCTTCTGACACAACATCAATGCGTTCGTCTCCGAATACAATCGTACCAGATGGACGAAGTGCTGTTGCTGTCACTGCGATTTGTCCTACAAGATCATCTCTTGTTTCATTTGAGACATAACCACTTTCTTTATTGGTTGAATCGGTTAAAATGAACTTTTTAAAAAATTTCATACGTTTCCCCAACACCTTTGTCAATAAAATAACTGCTATGATTGAAACAGCAGTGGCAATCAAGATGGAAATCGCCATTTCTGTAAAGCTTCCAGCTGCTAAAAATAAGCTGACAACGACACAGATTAGTCCAATGACACCCACGATTCCCCCTGGCAAAAATAATTCCAGAATGATCAACACAATCCCTGCCAAAAACAGGAACAATGTCTCATATCCTGCAAAACCTGCCACGAGATGACCATAAAAGAATAGAAGAAGCGCTGTGACTCCCATGGTACCTGGGACCCCAAAGCCGGGAGAATATAATTCAACAATTAACCCTAAGCTCGCGATGGATAAAAGGATAGGAATGACGATCGGATGCGTGAGAAAACGCGCAACCTTTTCAGCAAAGCTCACTTCATCGTATTGAACAGAAGCATCTGCTAAGTTCAGCTTCTGAAGCAAGTCATCCATATTTTTCGCTTCTCCTTCTGCATAACCGAACTGAAGCGCCCGATCTGTGTTAAAGGTCAGCAATTCTCCTTTTGGTGCACCAGCTTCTTTTGCGTCTATATCTACATCTGCCATCGCAAGAGCATATTTTGGATCACGCCCCTGCTTTTCAGCAGCGTCACTCATTTCAGCAAGCCATAGAGATTCAGATTTTTGATCGGCAGCGTTGCCTTCACCGTCAATGATCGCAGCAGCCCCCATCTTTCCGTTTGGGGTCATATAAATTTGATCGGCATTTAGGGCGATGAATGCCCCGGCTGAAAGCGCTCTATGATTCACAAACGCTGTCACTGGGATGTCGGATGCACGAATGGTATCGGCTATTTCAAGCGCCGCATCGACTGCACCACCTGGTGTATTGATGTCGAGAATGATGTGCTTCACCCGTTCCGACTTTGCCTGCTCAAATGATCGTTCAATGAATTTAGAAAGTCCTTTTTCTACTGTATCTTCAATTGGGATAACATGAACTTTCTGATCTGCTGATTTCGCGGTCAATTGAACCCCTAATAACAAGCATATTATAAAACAACTGAAGAGAGCAATAGAAATTTTCATTTTTTTCATCTATTTGGTGATCCCCCCTCTCTTTCTTTCATTTTACCGTTCCTTTACATACGTTACAAATGTATCATAGGTTTCATTTTTATATGACAGAATGATGGAGGCATAAAAAAAGTACCCTTCTAACATGAGAAGGATACTTTTTTATTGAGACAGTTGCTCGCTGACAAGTCTGTTAATCACAGCACCATCAGCTTTACCTTTTACCTTTGGCATTATAGCGCTCATGACTTTACCCATATCAGCTTTCGATGAAGCACCGGTTTCAGCGATTGTTTCTTTCACAACCGCCTGCAGTTCTTCTTCAGAAAGCTGTTCAGGTAAATAAACGTCTAAAATGTCAATCTCTTTTTGAACTTTATCTACTAAATCTAAGCGATTAGCTTTCGAAAATTCATGGAGGGAGTCTTTACGTTGCTTAATCTCGCGGGAAAGGACGGTTAGTTCCTCATCTCCGGTCAAACTGTCTTTCTTAAGCTTTATTGCTTCATTTTGCAGTGAAGCCTTTACCATACGAATGACAATAAGCTTGTCTTTCTCTCGGTTTTTCATAAAAAGCTTCATATCAGAATTTAATTGCTCAAGAAGACTCATAAAATCCACCCTCTTTAGAATTTACGTTTTCTAGCAGCTTCAGACTTTTTCTTACGCTTTACGCTAGGCTTTTCATAAAATTCACGCTTTCTTGCTTCTTGCAATGTTCCAGTTTTGGATACACTGCGTTTAAAGCGACGAAGAGCATCTTCAAGCGATTCGTTTTTTCTAACGACCGTTTTTGACATTCTCTTTCCCTCCCTCCGAATACACCAATCGACTGCATTAAAAAAAGATATACATGCAAAACATGTACCTAGACATTATAATATAAGCCTAGGTTGAGGTCAACTAAGTGATTTGGAAATATATTTTCGTCATGAGCAGGTAGACAAGTCCATATATTCATTGGTAAGAGGAGGACTTTTCTATGATGGCGATCATTTATTTTTGTGCACTTATTTTCATTTTTTTATGGGCAATGGGTTTGCTTAGGAAAGGATTAATGGCGCTCACGTCGTCTCGTATTGAGAAATCTCTTCTTCTCTTTACAGATCATCCAGTCAAAGCATTCTTGGTCAGTATTGTGTTTACAGGGATTCTTCAAAGCAGTTCGGCGTTTATGGTCATCGTTATCGGCTTTGTGAGTACAGGCATTCTCACGTTTAAAAAATCCATACCCATGATTCTTGGAACGAATATCGGCTCAACATTTACGACAGAATTTATTGCCATTAAGATGGACGTGTTTATGTGGGTTCTGATTGCAGCTGGTCTTTTATGTATCATTTTGGGCAGGAAGTCTTTTCGATATGCAGGAAAAAGTTTATGTGGGCTTGGCATGATCTTTTTTTGCATTCAAGGTTTTTCAAAAATTGCAGGTATGATGACCAGTCAGCCAGAGACACTGCATTTCCTTGAAATGATGCAGCACTCCGATTGGACAGCTCTTCTCTCTGGTACAGTGCTCACGGCGATTGTTCATTCAAGCTCCGTATGTATCGGTATTTTGATGGGATTTATGAATGAAGGGACTGTCGCTCTAAAAGAAGGCATCAGCTTTGTTTTAGGGTCCAATATCGGGACATGTATTACTGCCGTGATGGCTGCTATCTCTGGCGGTTATGCAGCACGCCAAACCGCGTATGCACACGTTGTGTTTAATGTTCTAGGTGTTCTTTTATGTCTTCCTTTTCTCGCCTTTATCACAGAGTTTGTTGCGCTTCTCGCAAGCTCTCCTGCCCAGCAGATTGCGCACTTTAGTCTGCTGTTTAATGTTGCAAGTTCTCTCCTCTTTTTCCCGTTCATCCGCCCTTTTCACGCCTTGATTTTGTTCCTTCTTCCGAATCGGTCAACATAAAAGAAACCGGCTTGCCTAATGGCTGCCGGTTTTTCATCTCTATTATGAGGTCATTCTCACTTGATCCGTCTGCACGTCATCACTTATACGGACAAATTGTCCTTCGTTATAAGGATAGCCTGCTTTTGTAATCTTCACTTTCACCAAACGGCCGATCATGTCCTCTGTTCCTTCAAATACGACCTTCATGTAGTTATCAGTATATCCTACATAAAGATTGTGCGTTCCGTCTTGTTCTTTGAACGATTCTTCTGGAATAATCTCTAAGACTTCGCCTTCATATGCCGATGCATATTCTTTCGCAAGCTGATCAGAAAGAGCAATGAGGCGGTGAACGCGTTCGTTTTTCACATTCTCATCTACTTGATCTTCCATTCTTGCAGCAGGCGTACCTGTCCGTTTGCTGTAAGGGAACACATGGAGCTCAGAGAATTGATGGTCTTTGACAAAATTGTATGTTTCCATAAATTCTTCTTCTGTTTCTCCTGGGAATCCAACGATCACATCTGAAGTGACAGCAAGACCTGGCAATGCTTTTTTGAGCTTCGTTAAACGCTCTGCAAAGAATTCCATTGTGTATTTACGGCGCATTCTTTTCAGTACAGTATTAGAGCCAGATTGAAGCGGAATATGCAAGTGTCTCACAATTTTATCTGACTGATCGAGCACTTCAATCACTTCGTCTGTAATTTGACTTGCTTCAATGGATGAAATGCGGATTCGTTTTAATCCCGCCACACGTTCATCTAATTCTTTCAGAAGCTTAGCAAAGTTATAATCCTTTAAATCTTCACCGTATCCACCTGTATGAATACCTGTTAATACAATTTCTTTGTAGCCAGCATCGACAAGCTGCTGCGCTTGATTGATGACTTCTTCTGGATCGCGAGAACGCAGTAATCCGCGAGCCCAAGGGATAATGCAGAATGTACAGAAATTGTTACAGCCTTCTTGGATTTTTAATGAAGCACGTGTTCTGTCAGTAAACGCAGGAACATCTAGTTCTTCAAAGACCCGTGCTTTCATGATATTGCCAACTCCGTTGATCGGCTGTCTTTCTCTTCTGTATTCTTCAATATAACCAAGCAGTTTATGTCTGTCTTGTGTGCCAACCACAATATCAACACCAGGAATCGCCATGATTTCTGCCGGAGACGTTTGTGCGTAACAGCCTGTTACACAAATGACACCATCCGGATTATGACGAATGGCTCTTCTAATGACTTGGCGGCTTTTTTTATCGCCTGTATTGGTGACGGTACATGTATTAATGACATATACGTCTGCTTTTGATTCATAATCTTTTCTTTCATAGCCAGCTTCTTTAAACAGCTGCCAGATGGCTTCTGTTTCGTAGTGATTGACCTTACAGCCAAGTGTATGGAACGCTACTGTTCCCATCATGATTCACCTCTTAATAACTCTGTTTGATAAGATATAGCAGAAAGCGCGTAAAGAGGAGCTGTTTCTGTTCTTAAAATGCGTGGTCCAAGCCCGCAAATGACTGCACCATGCGCTTCAAGTTCTTCAATCTCCTTTTCTGCTAAACCGCCTTCTGGACCAAAAACCACTAATAAGGTTTGTCCGCCCTTCATCTGTTGGAGCACCGTTTGAAACCGGCTTTGCTCGCCTTCTTTCGATGATTCTTCGTATGCAACGACACATTTATCGAATTCACCGGCCAGTTGAATAAGCTCTTTAAATGTTGATACTGGATGAACGCGCGGAATGATATTCCGGTAAGACTGCTCGGCAGCTTCTTTCGCAATTTTTTCCCAGCGATCTCGTTTTTTCAATGACTTTTTTTGGTCAAGTTTTGTAATCGAACGAGTCGCTTGAAACGGAATAAAAGCACTTGCGCCAAGCTCGGTGCCTTTTTGGATAATCCATTCAAGCTTATCCCCTTTTGGCAGACCGCTTGCAATCGTCACCTTGATCGGAAGTTCTCGATTCTGATTCGTCCAGCCTTCCAAGTGACAAATCACTTCTTCCTTTGTTATTGTATCAATTTTACTGAGCGCTTCAAAGCCGTCTGTCGTTAAGCAAAGGATGTCTTCTCCTGCTTTCATCCGCATGACGTTTGCAAGGTGATGAACATCTTCACCCTTTATGACGATGTTTCCCTTTTCCGTCACTTCTTCTTTTGTGAGGTCGATAAAATATCGTTGCATACGTGTCCTGACACCTACTCGCTTTATTTTTTCGCTATTATGCTGACCCAATCTTCCATTGACAGCACTTCAACAATCTCAAAACCGGCTTCTTCTAAAGCAGTTTTGACTTGTAATTTCTTTTGTCCGATAATGCCTGATGTAATAAAGTAACCGTCTTTCTTCAATAGATCATACGCTTGATCTGTAAAGCGCATGATGACCTCTGCAAGGATGTTGGCCACAATCACATCGCGTTCACCTGAAATCCCATCAAGTAAATTATTTTGTTTTACCGTTACTTGCTCGCTCACACCATTTAATTCGATGTTCTGCTTTGCACTTTCCACTGCAACGGTGTCGAGATCAAATGCATGAATGTCTTTTGCACCGAGCATTGCAGCAGCAACACTTAAAATGCCAGATCCTGTTCCAACGTCAATGACCGTGTCGTTTTCCTTCACATAGCGCTCAAGCGCCTGAATGCAAAGAACCGTTGTTGGATGTGTACCGGTTCCAAATGCCATTCCAGGGTCCATTTCGATGATCAATTCATCAGAATGAACGGGTGTGTACTCTTCCCATGTTGGGACGATGGTAAATTTCTCAGAGATTTTCACAGGATGATAGTATTTCTTCCATGCAGTCGCCCATTCTTCTTCGTTTACTTCACAAATTGACAGTGTATTTCGTCCAAGGTCAATATCGTATAGAAGAAGATTATTGATGGCTTCTTTGATCTCATCTACCGTTTCCATCAAAAAGCTATTCATCGGAAGGTAGGCTTTGACGATGACCCCTTCCTCAGGATAATCATTCGGATCGAGCTGGTAGATCTCACCGTATACATTTTCACGTTCCTTGACTAAATCAAGCGGGTCCTCAATCACGACACCACTTGCACCTGCTTCATGCAAAATATTGGTGATCGGTTCCACCGCTTCATTTGTTGTATGGACGCTTATTTCTGACCACTTCAATACTACCAACTCCTTATCCGTCTTACTCGCCTTTAAATGCGCGTTTCACCTTATCGAAAAAGCTCATTTCTTGTTCGTCCGGTTTATTTCCGCTCACTTCAGCAAATTTTCTAATGATATCTTTTTGATTTTCAGTTAAATTCGTCGGTGTTACGACGCGTACAACGATATGCTGATCGCCTTGACCATAACCGCGTACATTTTTTACACCTTTTCCTTTGAGTCTAAACTTCGTACCCGTTTGTGTGCCCGCAGGAACTTTTAATTTGACTTTCCCATGTAATGTCGGCACTTCAATTTCATCACCTAGTGCAGCCTGCGCAAAGGTAAGCGGCATTTCGCAGTAGATGTCATCTCCATCTCGTTCGAAGAATTCATGCGCCCTCACATGGAAAACAACAAATAGATCGCCTGGAGGTCCTCCATTTACACCTGGTTCACCTTGACCAGATACTCTAAGCTGCTGACCATCGTCCACACCTGCTGGGATCGTCACATTGATTTTCTTACGCTTACGCACTTTACCAGATCCACCACATGTTGAACACTTATGTTCAATTTGTTTACCAGTTCCGCTACAGTAGTTACATACTCTGCGGTTGACTACTTTACCAAATGGGGTGGATTGCTCGACATTTAGTTGACCTGATCCGCCGCAATGTGAGCATGTCTTCGCCTGTGTTCCAGGTTTTGCACCTGATCCATGACACGTTTCACATGATTCCTCGCGGGGAATCTCGATCGTTGCTTCTTTCCCAAATGCCGCTTCTTCAAATGAAAGGGTCATTGTATATTGAAGGTCCGCTCCTTGACGCGGTGCATTTGGATCTCTTCTTCTGGCTCCGCCGCCAAAAATACTAGAGAAGATGTCATCAAAGCCGCCGAAGCCGCCAAAGTCTCCTCCACCGCCAAATCCGCCTCCACCAAATCCTTGGTTTGGATCGGTGTGACCGAACTGGTCATAATGTGAACGTTTTTGATCGTCAGAAAGGGTTTCATAGGCTTCTTTTACTTCTTTGAATTTATCATCTGAGCCAGCTTCTTTATTAATATCAGGGTGATACTTTTTTGAAAGCTTGCGGTATGCCTTTTTGATTTCGTCCTTTGAGGCGCTCTTACTCACGCCAAGCACTTCATAGTAATCACGCTTACTCATCTCTTCACACTCCCGATTTTCTCACATAAATACGATTGTATCATTTTAAATTGATCTTTTTCAATTCCTTTTCATCGTTGAAAAGAAAAAAGTCAAAGTCAAGAGATCCTGACTTTGACTTTCTGACGAGTACGTTTCAGCAGTCTTTTTCAAAAGTAAAGGTGATTATTTTTTCTCTTGATCGTCGTTTACTTCTTCGTATTCTGCATCCACTACATTGTCATCTGCTTTTTGAGCACCTTCAGCGCCTTCTTGCTGAGCTTGTGCTTGTTTTGCAGCTTCTTCATAGAGCTTTGTCGTTAATTCTTGAACGATTGTTTGCAGCTCATCTTTTTTCGCTTTGATGTCTTCAAGCTCGCCTTTTTCGATCGCAGCTTTTAGTGCATCTTTCGCGTCGTTTGCTTTTTTCACTTGCTCTTCATCGATTTTGCCTTCAAGATCTTTTAATGTTTTTTCTGTTGTAAACACTAATTGATCTGCTTCATTGCGCACTTCGATTTCTTCTTTTTTCTTCGCATCTGCTTCAGCATTTTCTTCTGCTTCTTTGACCATTTTTTCGATCTCATCATCAGAAAGACCTGAAGAAGATTTGATTGTGATGTTTTGTTCTTTTCCAGTACCCATATCTTTCGCACGTACGTTGACGATACCGTTTTTATCGATATCAAAAGATACTTCGATTTGTGGTACGCCGCGTGGTGCTGGTGGAATGTCAGTCAATTGGAAACGACCTAATGTTTTGTTGTCTGCTGCCATTGGACGCTCACCTTGTAAGACGTGAATGTCTACAGCAGTTTGGTTGTCAGCAGCCGTTGAGAATACTTGAGATTTACTTGTTGGAATTGTTGTATTACGTTCAATCAGCTTTGTGAATACGCCGCCCATTGTTTCAATTCCTAAAGAAAGTGGTGTGACGTCAAGAAGAACAACGTCTTTGACATCTCCTGTGATAACTCCACCTTGAATTGCTGCACCAAGTGCAACCACTTCATCAGGGTTTACGCCTTTATGAGGCTCTTTACCTGTTTCTTTTTTGATTGCTTCTTGTACTGCAGGAATACGAGTTGATCCACCAACAAGGATAACTTTATCAATCTCACTAGCAGATAGACCAGCATCTTTCAGTGATTGACGTACAGGTGTCATTGTACGCTCTACAAGGTCTGCAGAAAGCTCTTCGAATTTAGCACGCGTTAGCGTTAATTCTAGGTGAAGAGGACCTGCATCTCCAGCTGTGATAAATGGCAGTGAGATTTGTGTAGAAGATACACCAGAAAGATCTTTTTTCGCTTTTTCAGCAGCATCTTTTAAACGCTGAAGCGCCATTTTATCTTTAGAAAGATCAATGCCGTTTTCTTTTTTGAACTCAGCCACTAGATGATCGATGATGACTTGGTCAAAATCGTCTCCACCTAGACGGTTGTCCCCAGCAGTTGAGCGTACTTCAAAGACGCCGTCTCCAAGCTCAAGGATTGACACGTCAAATGTACCGCCGCCAAGGTCGTATACAAGGATCGTTTGATCTTCATCTGTTTTATCTAAACCATAAGCAAGTGCAGCTGCTGTTGGTTCGTTGATGATACGTTCTACTTCAAGACCAGCAATTTTACCAGCATCTTTTGTTGCTTGGCGCTCTGCATCGTTGAAGTAAGCAGGAACTGTAATAACCGCTTTTGTTACTTCTTCGCCAAGATAAGCTTCAGCGTAAGATTTAAGGTGTTGAAGGATGATTGCAGAGATTTCCTGCGGCGTGTAGTTCTTGCCCTCAACTTCTACTTTATAATCTGTACCCATATGTCTTTTAACAGACATGATGGTGTTTGGGTTTGTAATTGATTGACGTTTTGCTACTTCACCTACTTGGCGCTCTCCATTTTTAAAAGCGACAACAGATGGTGTTGTACGTGCTCCTTCAGCGTTTGCAATAACTTTTGGCTCGCCGCCTTCGAGTACTGCAACGCATGAGTTTGTTGTTCCTAAGTCAATACCAATGATTTTACTCATATTCGATGACCTCCCATTATGTAGTTATTGATTTACTTTTACCATTGATGGACGAATAACTCGGTCTTTGAGTTTATAGCCCTTTTGCAATTCTTCTACAACGATGTTTGAATCGTAGTTTTCATCTTCAACTTGCATGACGGCTTGATGAAGGTTTGGATCGAACTCTTTGCCGACAGCTTCAATTGGTTCAACGCCTTCATTTTTCAACGCTTCTACCAGCTGGCGGTAAACCATTTGCATCCCTTCTAACAAACTTTTCGTCTGCTCATTGTCTGGATCGATTCCAAGCGCTCTTTCAAAGTTGTCGAGAGCTGGGAGAAGGTCGCTGACAACATGTTGAGAACGATATTTTTGCACGGTCTCCACTTCAGTTCGAGCACGGCGTTTATAGTTTTCAAAATCTGCTTGAACACGCAGAATTTTGTTTTCTTTTTCATCTAGAAGCTGCTGCAATTCATCAATCTTCTCTTGGAAGGCAGACTGTTCATCGTGCTTTACTTCCTCAGTTTCTGCTTGAACTGCTTCTTCTTGTGCTTCAACCTCTGCTGCTTGCTCAGGTGTCTGTTTTTCTTCTGACATTGTGTTCACCTCCCTCAAAAGATTCAATTATATGAAGGGGCTGTGCCCCCCACCTTTTATCACCCTACTCATCATACAAATTGGAAAGTGCGTTTGACAAGTCTTTTGATACATGATGCAAAAGACTAACGACTCGCCCGTAATCCATACGGGTTGGACCAATGACAGCGATGGAGCCGAGTGATTTTTGATCAATCGCATAAGTTGCTGTGATTAAACTGCAGTTCTCCATTGCTTCCAAATTGTTTTCTGAACCGATTTTAATGGTGATTCCTTGCTGATTTGGATGAAACAGCTGCATGACATCATTCTTTTGTTCAATCAGCATCATGAGTGAACGAATGCGGTCAATGTCATGAAACTCTGGCTGGTTCAACATATTAATCTTCCCGCCAAAGAAAAGTTTTGATTCATTTTGTGTTGAAGTGAATGTGTTACCAAGTGCATCTAAAATATGATCATAGTCTTTTAAATGCGTGCGAAGGAGCATCACTACTTCTTTATACATCCTGTCCTTCAGCTGATCCATCGGGACTCCGGCTAAGCGGCTGTTTAAAATATTCATCAGCTTCTCAATATCGGAGACATCAAGATGCTCAGAGAAGGTAATGGTTTTGTTTTCAACATGCCCGCTGTCTGTAATCATAATCGCTACTGCTTTATTAGGCTGGACAGGGACAAGCTGAATTTGCTTCAATCGATTTTCACTTAGCTTTGGACCAAGGACAATCGATGTGTAGTTTGTGAGATCTGATAAAATTTCCGCCGATTTTTGAACTGTTTTTTCCAGCTCAAAAATTTTCTCCTGAAATACTGACTGGATGAGCACAAGCTCTTTAGATGACAGTTTTCGCGGAGAGAGCAAATGATCTACATAATAACGATATCCTTTTTCGGAAGGAATTCTTCCTGATGAAGAATGGGTCTTTTCAATAAAACCGAGTTCCTCCAAATCAGCCATTTCGTTTCTAATCGTCGCAGAGCTGAATGTAATGTCTTCTTTTTTGGAAAGAGTCCTTGATCCAACTGGCTGCGCCGAACGAATAAAGTCATTAATAATGACTTGTAGAATCAAAAGCTGACGATTTGTTAACATCATCATCACCCCTGTTAGCACTCTCTTTCAACGAGTGCTAATTGTATAAACAAAATTACCAAACTCAAATTAAAATGTCAATTATAACTCACCGAGAAACGCTTGAAATACTTCATTCCCTAACAATTTTCCTTTTCTTGTTAAACGAATGCCAATCTCATCCTGTTCAATGAGACCTTTTTCTGCTAATTCTTCAAGAATGGCGGGAAAGAGTGCTTCTGGTGATGCTCCAAATTTCGCTTGAAAGTGAGCACTTTTCACGCCTTCAATTTTCCGCAAACCTAAGAACATTTCTTCTTCGATCTGTTCTGCTTTTGTCACCTGATGCGTTTCCTTATATGGAAACCCTGTTTGTTCAATGAGCTCTAAGTAATGCTTCACTGGTCCAGCGTTCACATTGCGGACGCCATCTACATACCCGTGCGCTCCTGCGCCAAAACCAAAGTAATCTTCGTTGCTCCAATAGGTGAGGTTATGCTGGCTTTCAAAACCTGGTTTGGCGTAATTGCTAATCTCATATTGTTTGAGTCCGTGCCGCTCCATTTCATCCATGACGAGCTCATACATTTCAGCCTCACGTTCTTGCGGTGGTAAATGCAGTTTCCCTTTTTGCATCAAATTGTAAAAGACCGTCTTTGGCTCGACAATCAGCGAATAAACCGAATAATGTTCTGCACCTAATGAAAAAGCGGTCTCTAGTGAATGCATGACATGATGCTTCTCTTGATGAGGCAAACCAAACATAAGATCAAGACTAATGTTGTCAAACCCAACTGCTCTTGCTCGCTCGAAAGATGTGAGAACATCTTTCTTTTGATGAACCCGTCCGATTTTTTTGAGCAGGTCATCTTCAAATGTTTGAACACCAAAGCTCAGCCGATTAACGCCTGCTGATTTTAAGACATTCAATTTCTCAAGCGATAGTTCGTCTGGGTTTGCTTCTACTGCAAACTCGATTAAGTTTTTGGTTGGTTTTAATACGCGGTGAATGCTGTCCATAAGCTGATCTAACTGGCTGGTTGTCAGTGATGTCGGGGTTCCCCCGCCAATAAAGATCGTCTTTAGTTCTTGCTCCCCTTTTTGATCGATCGTGTGCTGCATTTCTTTTTCAAGAGCGGCTAAGTATTCATCGACCGGCTGGGTTTTAATGAAAAATTTATTAAAATCACAATAGTGACAAATGTGCTCACAAAATGGAATGTGAATGTATGCTGCTTTCATTTGTTGACACCTTCTTTACAGGTAAAGAGCCGCAGTTTATCGCTGCGGCCTCTTCGTTTGTTTTCGACTATAAACGTCAAGGCGAGCATTGTAAAGCAGGTTGCCTTGAGGATGTTATTTTTTCGGTGTGCTGTCGTCCATTTTCAGCACGGCCATAAATGCTTCTTGTGGGACTTCTACAGAACCCACTTGCTTCATGCGCTTTTTCCCTTCTTTTTGCTTCTCAAGAAGCTTTCTTTTCCGGGAAATATCTCCACCATAACACTTCGCTAGTACGTTCTTGCGCATTGCTTTAATGGTAGACCGAGCAACAATCTTTTGACCGATCGCTGCCTGAACTGGTACTTCAAAGTGCTGGCGCGGAATCAATTCTTTCAGCTTTTCTACAATGATCTTTCCGCGTTCATATGCATAATCGCGGTGAACAATAAAGGAAAGCGCATCGATTTTTTCGCCATTAAGCATGATATCCATTTTCACTAGAGTGGATGGGCGATAGCCGATCAGCTCGTAATCAAAGGATGCATACCCTTTTGTATTGGACTTTAATTGATCAAAGAATTCGTATACGATCTCTGCCAGAGGAATTTCGTACACAATGCTCACGCGGTTTGCATCAAGATATTGCATATCAATGAAATTGCCGCGCTTTCCTTGGCAAAGCTCCATCACAGAACCAACATAATCATTTGGCACCATCATTGTTGCCTTCACGTATGGCTCTTCAATTCGCTCAATCTTTTGCGGATCAGGCAAATTGGACGGGTTATCTACGACGATTTTTTCTCCGTCTGTCATATACACATCGTAAATAACACTTGGCGCTGTCGTAATAAGGTCGATTTTAAATTCACGTTCAATCCGTTCTTGGATGATTTCCATATGAAGCATGCCAAGGAAGCCGCAGCGGAAACCGAAGCCCAGTGCTTGGGATGTCTCTGCCTCATATTGAAGTGAAGAATCGTTTAATTCAAGCTTTTCTAACGCTTCACGCAAGTCGTTATATTTCGCTGTGTCAATTGGATAAAGGCCGCAGTACACCATTGGGTTCAGCTTTCTATATCCAGGTAGAGCTTCTTTCGCAGGGTTTACCGCACTTGTGATCGTATCCCCTACACGTGTATCGCCAACATTTTTAATAGCAGCTGTTAAATAGCCAACATCTCCAACAGTGAGTTCGTCTGTTGGCATTGCTTTCGGTGTAAATACGCCGACTTCAAGCACTTCAAATTCTTTGCCTGTCGCCATCATCTTGATTTTTTGACCTGGTTTGACGGTTCCTTCGACAATTCGTATGTAAGCAATGACGCCACGATACGCATCGTAGAGAGAATCAAAAATGAGGGCTTGGAGTGGTGCTTCTGGATCTCCAGCTGGTGCCGGCACCTTTTCGACAATTTGTTCTAAAATATCCTCGATCCCGATGCCCGCCTTAGCAGAGGTAAGAACAGCTTCAGATGCATCCAACCCGATGACATCTTCAATTTCTTGTCTTACACGTTCAGGTTCTGCACTCGGCAGATCAATTTTGTTAATGATCGGCAGGATTTCTAAGTTGTTATCAAGAGCTAAATAAACGTTCGCTAGTGTCTGTGCTTCAATGCCTTGTGCTGCATCCACCACAAGAATTGCACCTTCACAGGCAGCTAGGCTTCGAGATACCTCATAGGTGAAGTCGACATGCCCTGGTGTATCAATCAGGTGCATAATATATTCTTCTCCATCCTTCGCCTGATATTTCAGCTGGACAGAGTTTAATTTGATCGTAATGCCGCGTTCACGCTCTAAGTCCATGGAATCAAGTAATTGTTCTTTCATTTCTCGTTGCGTAATCGCCGCTGTTTTTTCCAAAATACGGTCAGCCAATGTGGATTTCCCATGGTCAATATGGGCGATAATGGAGAAATTTCGAATTCTTGATTGCCGTTCTAATCGTTTTTCTTTATCTGTCACAATCTATCACTCCTACTATAAAACGCGGGTTGCGCTAGGTTAGATTATATCAATAGGGCTGTAAAGATTCAATCGAAATCAAGAAAAGCCGCTCATCGGTTAGCGGCTTTTGCGAAAAGGTGTGATATCTTATGAAAATAACATCCAACATGATGCTTACAACAGTTTATTTACCATTCACCCAATCATAAAGTGTACGGGCTGCATGCGTCATACCATCTGATAATGCTTTTCCGGCCTTAGAGAAGGCATTAAAGCTCTCCATTTCTTCTAGCTGCTTTTGTTTTTCTGCTAAGTCTTTTTGTGTGACAGCTGTTCCGAGGATAGAAGCTTCTTTTTCTTGATCATCATTCGTTTGGACAGTGAAGGCCCCTTTTAATTGCGGATCATGATACCCTTTCATTTGCAACATGCCATTATTGGCTTGCTGCATTCCTAAAAAGACACCGAATAGCAATACGAGCGATAAAATAATGGTTTTTCCGATAAATGAGCCCATATCCTCCACCACCTTAAGACCGTTTTTTCTCATCCTTTGCTTTGCCGTCTACCTTTTCTGCGTCCCAGAAAATTTCACTGAACACATCAGCTGCTGCATTGGATGCGTTTTTCAGTTCTTCCATATTATTATCCACACCGCCAAATTCTAATAGAAGGGCTTTGTCAGATAAATCTTGATTATAGATTCCATTATCACCAATTTCTCCTTTGGCAAACACACCGACACTAAGTCCTTTATATTTTTTCTCCATCAAATGGTGGAACTCTGTCGCCAGCTTTAAGTTTTTCTCATAGCTTTGATTCTTCTTCCCTACAACAAACGCGATTCTCGCATATTTCTTGCCTTTGATTTCTACTGTCGTATCTTTCTTTCTTCTTGAATCCCGGTGAATATCGATTAAGTAATCTAAGTCATCATTTTTAGCGAGAGCTTCTTTTACAACCAATCTGGATTCATTATACGATTGTGGGTACTTCAATCCTTTTTTTAGCAGTCTTTTTTCGATTTCTGTTTTATCCACTGTGTTGCCGATTCCTTGCTGATCGAGCGCTTTACCAAACATCTCCCCGACAAGGGTGACGTTCACTTTTGAGTGGCGCGCATTGTTTGGGTTTGTTTCTCCTTTTAAAAATGGTAAATATGATTCCGTATTATGTGTGTGATAAATGTACACAGCTTTTCGTTTTCCTGTCGACTGGTCCGGCTCTTTTGCAGGCGTTTTCGGTTCATCTTCATCAAGCTTGTCCAGCTCAGCTAGATTTGCTTCTTTTTCATCTTTGATGACTTCACTTGGAGGCGGCGATTCCATTGGCATATTCGTATAGTCTGTACCTTCACCTGCTAGGATGATTTTTGTATCAAAATGTTCAAAGCCTGGCAGCTCTCTTCCTAGAAAACTGCGGGGGTCTTCTAAATTGATACTTGTGGCAAGTTTGAGTGACAGCCCGGAGAAATGAAATCCTTTTTGATCTTCAGGGACTGCTGAGGCAAAATATTGATTTTCCATCCCCATTAGAGTTGCAAAGAATGCACCTGACAGCTCATCTGCCACACCATATAATGATGCTTGAGGCCTAAGCTCAGGTTTTAAAGACGTCAAAGCCCCTGACATGACAAACACAACCACCAGAGAGACAATAAACAAAAAAATACTCTTCACTACTTTTGTTCCATTAATCGCAACGACCAATTGTCGAGGACGGCGAGGTCTTTTTTTCATGATTTACTCCCTCCAGCACGCTTTCTAGTAATTACACTATGAGCGAGCTAGAGAAAGTAGAACTGATTAATGATTATAGGAACCCATGTTGTCTTGAGAGATTTTTTGATGAAGTGCTGTATTTAACCCATTGGCGAGTACGTTCGCCATGTCATCAATGAATGTATCCACTTCCTTCGGTGTGACCATTAGATTTTGTCCAAGCGGCGCAAGCACTTCATGGATCAACTGTCTTTTTTCTTCTTCAGGAAGCGTTCCGACGATTCCTAAAAAGGATTGACGCGTTTCATCATCTGGCAAATCTTCTTCATTCAGCACTTTTTTCTTCCCAAATGTCAGACCCGCTGGTACTAAAGATCGGGAAGGTCTATCATCTTTCAGTTCTCTACCAAAATGCTTTAACACGTAATCAATCGTGTCACTTGCGATCGTGACTGCATCGACCACTGTCGGCACACCAATGGCAATGACTGGAATCCCCAAGGTCTCTTTGCTTAATTCTTTTCGTTTATTTCCGACACCCGATCCTGGATGTATACCTGTATCAGAAATTTGAATCGTTGTATTCACCCGTTCTACTGCACGTGCAGCTAGTGCATCGATGGCGATCACAAAATCTGGTTTAGATCGTTCAATGACACCTTGTATAATGTCACTTGTTTCTATACCAGTCAGTCCCATGACTCCAGGCGATAATGAAGACACTGGGCGATAGCCTTCCTGCACATTCTCAGGCTGTAATTCAAATAAATGGCGTGTCACCAGCAAATTCTCAACTGTGAGCGGCCCTAATGCATCCGGCGTGACATTCCAGTTTCCGAGTCCTACGACAAGACAGCTCGCATCTGCCTGAATGCCGTGATCTTTTAAAAACTGAGCAAAATGATGGGCAAAAACTTCAACCACTTTTTCTTGCATCTCAGAGTCTTTCTCCCGAATTCCTTGCGCCTCAAGCGTCAAGTATGTCCCTGCCTTTTTTCCGGTCAACTCTTCTCCTTCTGTCGTAATCTCCACAGTGCGGATGCGGATGCCGTGCTCTTCCTTCTCCTTCTCAACAATTCCTTGAATACCGTCCTTTTTGACCACATTCGGATCGTTCTCTTGTTCTAGTATCTCTTTTGTTTCAACGGCCAAATCGGTCCGGATTTGATAAGCGCTTAAATCGAGTTTCTGTTTCTTCATGAAAAGGCTCCTTCCATCAAGTAATTAACAGTAGTCTTTCCATCTCTTTCAAGAAACATTCGAGCGCTTCATCAATGAAAAATACTTTACATTTATATTGCATTCTAAAGGTGTGTTTGATAGAATACAATTTGTTCTATTGTGAAGATTTAACCTTAAGACAATTGTGTTTAGGTTGTATCTTAGGAGGTGAAACACATGCCAAATATTAAATCAGCGATCAAACGTACAAAAACGAATAACGAACGCCGTGCACACAACGCAACAATCAAGTCTGCGATGCGTACTGCGATTAAACAAGTTGAAGTTTCTGTAGCTAACAACGATGCTGAGCAAGCAAAAGCTGCTCTTTCTTCTGCTGCAAAACGCATTGACAAAGCCGTTAAAACTGGTCTTGTACACAAAAACGCAGCTGCGCGTTACAAATCAAGACTTGCGAAACAAGTAAACGGACTTTCTGCATAATGTTTGCAACGCCTCAGTGATGAGGCACCTGTTTAACTGTACGTCCGTCCTGAACGGCTCAGCCATAAGGACAGACTGGCAATTATACATCTAAACAAAAACGACCCTCTTTTGAGAAGGTCGTTTTTTTATGTTCAAGCCCCTAATAACCGAAGCAGGAACAATTCTAATAATAGCTGCTTGTCCTTTTTACCCGTTTTCATTTCATAATCAATCGTGGAGAGCTCTTTGACGATGTACTTTAGCTCTTCTTCTGAAAACAGTCTTGCCTGATCCATCGCGAGTTTGACCCGAAATGGGTGGACTTTCAGGTTTGACGCAATTTGTTTTTGCCCGTATCCCTGTTGAGCAAAGTACTTTGTCTGCAATATCAACCGAAATTGATTTGAAATGAGTGCCAATATTTTAATGGGTTCCTCATTTTGCTTTAGGAGATCATAAAACATTTGCATCGCTTCAGACCGGCGCCTGTTCACGATTTGGTTAATCAGTTCGAAAATATTCTGCTCCAAACTTCGTGCAACGAGCTGATTCACATCCGCCAGCTCAATTTCCTCTCGCTGCCCAATATATGTACTTAGCTTTCGAACCTCTTGAAAAAGTGAGGACAGGCTCCCGCCACATAACATGACAAGCTGTTCTGCCGCTTCAGCAGAGATTGTTTTTCCTTCTGTTTTCACTAATGTGATGGTGAAATCCGTTGTTTCTTTCGGATTTAACTCTTTCGCCTCAACCACAGCCGCTTTCTTTTTTAACAATTTGGTGATTTTCTTACGTTCGTCCAGTTTCTCATATGGCGCTAATAACACGAGAATCGTATAGGGTGCTGGCTTTTCTAAATAAGCTTCTAACACAGAAAGCTGATGCTCGATCTTTTCTTTTTTCTTTTCTGCAGTGAGGAAATAAGGGTTCTTGATCACAACGAGACGCCGCTCTCCCATAAACGGAAATGTTTCTGCGTCCGTCACAGCCTGCTCAAGCGGCACCTCTTCCATATCGAAGACAGAGTAATTAAAATCCTTTGTTTCTTCGTCGACGACAGCTTGTCTCAATTTTGCAGCTGTCTCTTGAAGTAAATACGTTTCTTTTCCATATAAGCAATAAACGGGATTGATATCCCCTTTTTTTAAATTGTTCCATACTTCAAAGACCATTCGCTTAAATCCCTCTCTTTCACTTCCTCCTCTATCCTAAAGTGTGTAGAGACATTAGTAAAGAGGAAGCTGAAAGTGCCGCCTCCTCATTTATAGTAAACGTCTCACGTAAGCTCCCGGGTCAGCTTACAGTCAGACGATATTCACAAAATGATCATGAAAATGGAAAACGGTTACTTTACCTTCTAGCAATTCCAAATGAGTTCAAGTATACTAAAAATAGCCAGGAGGGATGAAAATGAATGAATTTGAAAAGAATGTTCAAAGCAAGCGGAATGATGTGACCGACTCAGCTGTTGGTTTTATCGTCACATTCGGATTTTTCGCCTCAATGTTTATTTTGGCAACAGTGATACACCTCGTTGGATCTTAACTACATGAATGCAAGATGACTGCCGTTTTGGCAGTTTTTTTATTGATTTTGTAAGATATCATATGGAGGATGAGCGTAAAATGTTCCATCCTCTTCAAGAAATTCATAGGTCACACTTCCATCAATATCTGTACGATACACCTTTGTTTGATGATCATTTAATTTTTTCAAAACTTCTTGATGAGGATGGTGATACCGATTTCGTTCACCTACTGAAATCAGTGCATATGACGGGTTCAAATGCTGAAGCCATTCTTCACTTGTTGATCCTTTACTCCCGTGATGCCCAACCTTCAAGACATCCGCTCGTAGCTCAGGGTAAGCTTGAATGATGTCTCGTTCCCCTTCTTGTTCAAGATCCCCAGTCAGCATAAAACGCTTTCCGCCAAGCGTAAAGGTGAGGACCAGTGAATCATTATTTTTACTCGTCACCTGGTCACTTGCGGGATGCAGAACGTCAAATTTTTGTCCTCCAATTCTCAGCTGATCCCCTCTTTCTAACTCATCTATAGGAATCCTTTGATCAGCCGCTTCCTTTAAAAGCTGCGCATCCTCTGGATTTCGAGCAAAGCCTTTTGGGATTGCAAGGCGTTTGACTTTATTTCGCTTTATTAACCGCATCGCTTCTCCCATATGATCTTGATCTGCATGGGTAAGGATGAGGACATCAAGTTTTGCTATGCCTTTAGAATGCAGAAATGGAATAAGCGTTTGATCCCCAATTGTAGATACTTTACGTCTTTTTTTCCATGGCTCTTCTTCAAAAGAAAGTCTGCCTCCTGTATCGACTAATATATGCCCGGTTCGATAAGGTAGCTGAATAAACAAACTATCCCCTTGTCCTACATCTAACATCGTGACCTCTCCTTTTTGAAGAAAATTCGGCGTGAAATAGTGTACAGACAGCACACAAACGAGAATCAAAATCGGCACAAGATAAGATTTGATAGAAGTTTTACATTCCATCACAATGAATAGAAAAACAATGGAGGAAACCTCTAGGAGCACATGCCACCATGTCGATTTCATAAAAATGAGAGTAAGACTATCGTAAGCAGCCATGTGTGCAGACAATTGATGACTAAACTGGATCACCCAATCAAGCAGCTGAAACAGTGTTTGTCCAAGCGGAAGATAAATGATAGATAAAAGAAAAAAGAATAAGGACAGAGGCATGACAACCATTGTATAAAAAGGAACAAACATCATATTTAAAGGAACACTCAGCAAGGAAAATTGTTGAAAATAATATAAAAGAACAGGAAGCGAAGCAAGCTGTGCAATCAAGGAAATGAGGAATAACTGCATCACCGAACTTTTTGCTTTTGATAAAATACTAGTGGATAGCAAAATAAATAAGGTCACCACAAATGACAGTTGAAAACCGACATCAAATATATAAAGTGGTTGAATGGCTAATAAAAGCAAGAACGCTGCACTTAACACGACCGCAGAAGGCTGTTTCATTTCTTTTGGCAGACTTGTGATGACTAAATAAATTCCAGCCATGAGACAGGCTCTTAACACAGACGGTGCAGCACCTGTTAAACAAGCATAAACCGGCAAAAAGGATAATAAAAGAATACGCGCTGTCTCTCTTGTCACGCCAGCACGGAGTAGACACCAAAATAGACAAGCGAGCAATGTTTGAACATGAAGTCCTGAAATGGCTAATAAATGAATGATGCCAAGCATTTGATAATCTCTTAATGTATCAGGGTCTATTAAATCACGATCGCCAAAAATAAGTGCCTGCACAATCCCAACAGAATTCTTCGGAACGTGATCTTCTAGAAATTTCAACCCCTTCTGCCTAATAGATGAAAGGTCATGTGAAGGGCTGTCATGTTTCGTGCAGCTTTTCATAGACTGCGTTAAGAAAATAGCATCAATGCCTTTTGTTTTTAGAAATTGATCATATTGAAAGCCATTCGGTATGGTTGCATGTTTAGGCAACCGAACCTCACCTGTCATATGACAGCTCATACCTGGCTCAACATCTTTTAACGCTTCTTTTTCACGCTCCGTTTGAATCGTATAAAATGCCGCTAGTCGACCATTCTCTGATGAAACAGTCGCTGAAAAGCGATTGCCATCTATTTTCGGAATCGTTTCAATCACAACCGAATGAGAAAATACTTTTTCTTGTATGGGATGATCCGTTTCAAAAAACTGATGCACCATAAAAATGAGCATATAGATCGTTCCACACAAACTGACCATTAAAAAGAGCTGGGGTGTTTTTTTCAGCAGACTGAAAAGAAGACATACAAGAAGAAAAAGGAGAAAATACAAATGAAGATGATATGCGGCCAGAGCAATTCCAGCAGCTGCTGAAATCGCCCCGAACGGCAAATACTTAAACATAGGAAGTAAATAATTGATTCGCCTTTTCATGCATTTGACGAATTTCTGTTTCGCTACGTCCTGATTCACTTAGTTTGCCTATTAAATCCGCAACAAAGGCTAATTTTTCTTGGTTTTTTAAGTCAATAATCATCTCATCTAGTTCAACCTGTTCTGTTTGAACTCCGGCTTGTTCGAATAAATCAACAGCATATGGATGATTTTTATAATCCTTCGCATAATACACTGTTCGAATACCTGCTTGAATAATCGCTTTACAGCACTGCAAGCAAGGAAAATGCGTCACATATATTTCAGCATCAGCCGTTGGTGCACCAAATTTGGCACATTGTAAAATAGCGTTCATCTCCGCATGGATTGTACGAACGCAGTGATGATCTATCACATAGCATCCTACATCTGCACAATGCACGTCACCGGCAATGGATCCATTATATCCACCTGCGATGATGCGCTTGTCTCTTACGATCGTTGCCCCAACAGCTAGCCGCTCACAGGTGCTTCGCAAGGCAAGCAAATGGCTTTGAGCCATAAAATATTGATTCCATGAAATTCTCTCCACGAGCTGATCCCTCCAGAATGATGGTTGGTATTAAGTGTACATGCCTTTCTTCTATACCGTCAATTCTACTTGACCGTCAGTTGATTTTTAAGCCGTTCAATGGTCTTCTCTCCAAAACCCGAAATATTCCGTAAATCTTCAATTTGCTGAAATTCTCCATGTTCTTCTCTATACGCAATGATGGCTTCCGCTTTGGCTGGGCCTATTCCGTTAATGGTCTGCAATTCCGCTGCATCAGCTTGATTGACATTCACCCCTTGACTCTGTTCATTTCCCGGCGGCGTATCAGCCGCTGCTGTTTGTCCCTGCTTGTCAGCCTCCCCCTTCTTTCGTACATAAATCATCATACTATCCTCTAATTTTGCTGCTTGATTGATGTCAACTGTATCTGCCTTGCTCGTAAAACCACCTGCTCTTTTAATGGCTTCTTCAACTCTGTCCTCAGCCATAAATGCATAAACGCCCGGCTTCCGTACAGCTCCTTTGACCTCTACTACGATGGATGTTGGCTCTTTTTCTGCACTCTCTTGTTTTTCTTCTAATGTGACTTGCGTTTCATGTTGTTCTTTCAATACACTTGGCTCGGCGCTATCTTTCTCTTTTCCTACTAAAAAGCAGAAACAGATGATGACGAGGATAATGATTCCCGCTATCAGATAAAGACTGTATTTTTTCAACGAAATGAGCTGCTTCACTTGTTCACGCTTCTTTCAATCATATTTTCACGCTGCTTCACATACTGTTTAGAAGATAACAGATCCTATGCGTCTAAGGAGGGAGAACGTTTGAATATAGGGTTAATCGGTACAGGAAACATGGGTACCATACTTACTGAGGCATTTATTGAATCAAAAGCAGTCAATCCCTCATCCATCACCATTACAAATCGGACCATCGAAAAAGCGTTCAATATAAAAAAGAATCACCCAGAGGTCGAAGTGACGAAACAGCTTTCAGGAGCTGTAACAGATAAAGATTTCATCTTTGTTTGTGTCAAACCACTTGATATTTATCCGCTTTTAAAAGAGTTGAGCCCACTTTTAAAAGAACAGCAAACCATTGTCATCATTACAAGTCCGGTTCATCCTGAACAGCTTCAAGATATTGTTCCTTGTCAAACAGCCAGACTGATCCCAAGCATCACCAACCGCGCGTTATCAGGCGCATCACTTGTAACATTTGGTTCATCATGCAATGTCACGACAAAAGCAGCGCTCAGACAACTCGCTTCCCGCATTTCAACACCAATCGAAATTCATCATTCAATCACACGGGCAGCCTCAGATATTGTCAGCTGCGGTCCTGCCTTTATTAGCTTTCTTGTTCAGAAAATGATTGAAGCCGCTGTTGAAGAAACGGATATTTCAAAAGAAGAAGCCACCACCTTATCAGAAGATATGCTTGTAGGACTTGGTCGTTTGATTGAAAAAAGGGTGTATACCCTGCCTACACTGCAACAGAAGGTGTGTGTAAAAGGCGGCGTCACCGGCGAGGGCATTAAAGCACTTGAAGCAGGTGTTCAAGATATGTTCCATCAGCTTTTCCAGAACACTCATGACAAGTTCGATGAGGATCTAGAAGCGGTTGCGCATCAATACCCACCGAGTGTGTTTACTGATGATCTCAGAAATTAAACATGTTCGCAACAAGCGAAAAAAGGGTTTTAAAAAAACCATCGTCCATTAAACGATGGTTTTTGGTTTCTTCGCTGAAATAAAATATCTTTCTGCACATTCTTGAGGTGCTTCATTTGTAAAATCAGCGGTCACTTCAATCTGTTCAAAGCCAGCGGACTCAAGGAACGCTGCATATGTCTCAAAAGGAAATGTACGCTGTTCGTGCGTTTCATCATAACGCTCATACACGTCTCCGTCTTTTACAAAAAAGCTTAAATCATGAATGACTGAAAATGGATGATCTCCTTTATCACTCTGCCAAATGTAGCTGATTTCTTCATCTTGATCGGCATAAGTAGAGCCAGGAAATACCTCTTCCATTTTATAAGGGGTATGAACATCAAACAATAAAACCCCACCTGTCTCTAAAAGCTGAAACATGTTTTTAAAGGTTTTTTTGACGTCATTTTCGTTTTTTAGATAATTCAAAGAATCACAGCAAATAACCGCTGCTTGAAAAATTTGTTCAAACCCCTCAAGCTCTCTCATATCTTGATGTAAAAATTGAATAGACTGCTTATGAGCCTGTGCTTTTTGCTGCGCAAATGCCAGCATCTCTTCACTTAGGTCAATTCCTGTGACCATGTGGCCTTTTGCAGCTAACCGAACAGATATCTCTCCAGTTCCACAACCTACATCGATAATCGCACTATTCGGCTTGATATACCGCTGTATCCACTGAACCCATTCATCATAAGGGGCATGTGTCATGAGCTCATCATACACACCTGCAAACCCTTGATAAATCATGAGTTAATGCCAAGCGAAAGCGTTTCTCTCGGCGCATCTCCCCAAAGCTTCTCTAAGTTATAGTATCCTCTTTCCTCTTTGTGGAACACATGAGCAATGACATCTCCTAAATCAATCAAGACCCATCTTGCTTCGTCAAAGCCTTCCATCTTTTTAACTTCGATGCCGCCTTCTTCTGCAAGGTGTTTCACTTCTCTTGCAATGGCCTGTACTTGTTTGTCAGAATTCCCGTGACAAATGAGAAAATAATCTGCAACAAGTGAGATCCCTTGCATATTCAGGGCAATAATGTCCTCTGCCCGTTTATCATCGCACGCTCCTGCTGCGATGTTTAAAATTGATGATGCATCCATCAAAATTCCTCCTTAGTTGTTCTTTTGCACAAGTGAGTTATAAGTAGCAAGTGTATCTGGGAAAACTGGCTGATTCTTTTTCATTAAAAAGCTGACGGTGTTTTTTAAAGATTGAATCAAGGCAAGGTCCAAATCCTGCTCTGCTAACTCTCTTACTTCCTCTACACCAGGAAAATGGCGTCCTGGCTCTATATAGTCGGCGACATAAATAACTTTTTCAAGCAATGTCATGTTCGGTCTGCCGGACGTATGGAATTCAATGGCTGTTAAAATATCTTGGTCGTCAATTCCAACTTCTTTTTTGACCAAATAGGCACCAACTGGGGCATGCCAAAGCTCAGGTGAATATTTAAGCAATAGAGGGTTCATCTGTTCTTGCTGGATGATGCCCTTCATTTCTTCTTTCGGTCTAAATTTAGCATAATCGTGGAAAATAGCTGCGACCTCTGCTTTTTTCACATCTGCACCAAAACGTTCAGCTAATGAAATGGCCGTCTCCATGACCCCAATTGTATGTGTATATCTATGCTCTGTTAACTGCTGTTTGACACAGTTTAAAGCTTCTTCACGATTCATATAAATGATGCTCCTTTATATAACACTCAACCGCTTTCGGAATCAAATAATCAACAGGTTTCCCCTGCTTCATTCGCTGCCTAATCAATGTCGATGATACATCAAAAGCCGGAACATCTGCAAACAAAAGAGGATACGCCGTACTTCCTTCATAACCTGGTCTTTTCATCCCAATAAAGGTGATCATCTGAAGCAAATCATCGATTCTATGCCATTTCGGCAAATACTCGACCATGTCCGCTCCAATCATAAAAAAGAACTCATCTTCAGGATGGCGCTTCTTTAACAGCTCAACCGTATCTACTGTATAAGATGGGCCCTCCCGCTCCATTTCAATAAGCTCAACTCGAAAATGAGGATTTGTCTGAATCGCTTTTTCCACCATTTTTACGCGGTGATGACTCTCTGCTCGTTTTCGGCCCGTTTTATGAGGGGGCTTGTGATTTGGGATAAACCAAATTTCATCAAGCCCTACTTGGAAACGCACCTCACTTGCCATCAGCAAATGCCCATTATGCGGGGGATCAAACGTACCGCCGAACAACCCTATTTTTTTCATATCATATCCACCTTTACGGCAGCTTAATTTGTTTATTTTCCTTTGATTCCTTATAAAGGACAATCACATTTCCGATCGTTTGAACGAGTTCAGCTTTTGCACCTTTTACAAGTGCTTTTGCAACCTCTGTTTTGTCCTCGTCGCAGTTTTGCAATACGCTGACTTTCAAAAGTTCTCTTGCTTCAAGCGCCTCGGAAATTTGCTTGACCATATTGTCATTTACCCCGCCTTTTCCAACTTGAAAAATAGGTGATAAATGATGTGCTTGCGCACGTAAAAAACGTTTTTGCTTACCTTTTAACATGGTGTTCCTCCTAATTTCTCTATGACAATTGACTTCATTTTTCGGGCGTCAGGTGTAATGCCCGTCCACAGTTCAAAGGCTCTTACCGCCTGACCAACAAACATGCCGACGCCATCGACTGTTTTCAAACCTAACCCGGCTGCTTCGCTTAGCAGCTTTGTTTCTATTGGATTATACACAATATCACAAACGACCGCTGTTTTTTTTGCGTTCGCTAAAGAAATTGGGGTTTCTTCAACATTCGGATACATACCAATTGAGGTCGTATGGATGATGACATCATATTCCCCAAGCCGCTCTTCTGCTGTATTTAATGCAATGGCACGAGATGTGATTTTCCCATCGGCACTTTCAATTAAAGCCTCAGCTTTTTCAATGGTGCGGTTGGCGATATCAAATTGTTTCGGTGCATACTCAGCAATTGTCGTGTAAATCGCTCTTGCTGCTCCACCAGCACCAAGCAGGAGAAATGACAGCTCTGATAACGGCTGATCCAACGCTTCAAGCAATGAATGAAGAAAGCCTTCTCCATCTGTATTGTACCCAACGAGCTGATCTCCTTCGAGACGCACCGTATTGACGGCACCAAGGCGTTCAGCTGTCACATCAATTTTGTCGAGGTACTTCATGATGTCTACCTTGTGCGGAACAGTGACGTTAATGCCGCTGATTCCTAACGCTTTCATGCCGCTAATCGCATCTTTCAGGTCATCATTTTCTACTTGAAAGCCATGATAATGTCCATCAATTCCAGCATCCTTTAATGCTGCATTATGAATATCTGGAGACATTGAATGGCCAACAGGGTTACCGATTACTCCGTATAAAGGTTTCAAGGTCTCTCCCCCTCTGAACATTTAAATTAACGAACGTCTCATAAACACGTGCACGCCTTTTGGCGCATACACTTTGATTTGTTTCTCAGCATCATTTGCCGTCACCCAGCCTAATCCTGAAAAGACAATGTCCATTTTTGGCTGATCGATGGTGAAAGTGTGCGGAACGAGCGGCGGGAAATTTTCCATTCCCTCTTTTGATGGCGGTGAAAGCAGCTCACCTGCATGCTTTTCATATAAGTCATCTGCATTCTCCATCTTCGTCCTATGAATGTTGAGTTCATTTGGCATATAGCAGACAAAGGATGTTCTGCCGCCTTTTACATAATCAAATCGAGCCAGTCCGCCAAAGTAAAGCGTTTGAGCTTCATTTAACTGGAACGTTCTCGGTTTCAATTCTTTTTTCGGCGTTAAGATCTTTAAGTCATTTTTGCCGACATAGTGCGCCATTTGATGTCGGTTGATGATCCCCGGTGTATCGAATAAAGCAGACCCGTCATCAAGCGGGATTTCAATCGCATCAAGTGTTGTCCCTGGGTATTGGGATGTGGTAATCACATTCTCTTCTCCAGACACCTCTTTGATAATGCGGTTAATAAATGTTGATTTCCCAACATTTGTACAGCCGACAACATAGACATTTCTGCCCTCACGGTAATGATCAATGGCCTCCATAACCTCAGGCACACCTTGTCCTCTGCTCGCACTGATTAAAAACACATCAATCGGATTGAGCCCATTTTCTTTTGCTTCCCGCTTCATCCATTGAACAAGACGGTCTTTTTTCACGGATTTCGGTAAAATATCTACCTTGTTGCCGACAAGTAAAATGGGATTACCACCAACAATACGGCTCAGTCCATTAATCCAGCTTCCGTTAAAGTCAAAAATATCAACGACCTTGACGATCAGAGAATCAGTCTCGCCAATGCTGTGTAAAATATTTAAAAAGTCGTCTTCTGTTAAAGATACATCCTGAATTTCATTGTAGTTCTTTAACCTAAAACAGCGCTGACAGATCACATCTTCTTTCAATAGAGATGCTGCCGGCGCATATCCTAATTGATCTTTATCTTCCGTCTGAATGGCTACACCGCAGCCAATACAAACAACCTTTTCCATTATTACTCTTCCTCCCACTGAATGTGGCCCTTACGCTTTAAGGCTCCTAAAATTCTGCGTTCAATCTGCCTGTTAAACTTCGTGAAAAATCCGTCCGATGCCGCAACAGGTACAACCAAAATGGTATGGAAGCCATGCCTGTTTCCGCCAAGCACATCTGTCATAAGCTGATCGCCAATGACAACCACATCTTCTTTCTTCAATTGCATATCAGCGACGGCCTTATTAAAGGCTCTTCCCATCGGTTTTCTCGCTTTATAAATAAACGGGATATGAACCGGCTCAGAAAAAAGCTTGACCCTTTTTTCATTATTGTTCGATACAATCGTCACCTGTATCCCGTGATCTTTCATCTCTTGAAACCATTCAATTAAACGCGGGGTCGCACTTGGACGATCCCATTCTACTAGTGTGTTATCTAAATCCGTAATAATTCCTTTTACATTTCGTTCTTTTAGTTTTTGCGGCGAAATGTGGAAAATACTTTTCACAAATTCATCCGGTAAGAAATACTTCTTTAGCACAATTTGCACCCTTTCTTCCATTGGTTTTTCAGCGATTGTGTCGAATCAAATCACAATTTGTCTGTCTATCGAATACAATGAAAAAGTTTTCGACATATGATGAGGACCTTCAACAGGTGTGGATAATTTTACACACATTATCCACCTATATTTCATCACGCTTTCATTCAATTATAAACACTCTACCCACAAGTTATCCACTTAACCATGTGGATAACAGAACGATTGTTCTTGTTTCCCATTCATGGTAGATTAAAGGTACTTCAAAGACATTCGATCAACCTATGATGATATGTCTTTTCCTCAAGTTTTATGCCAACTTTTTCAGGGGAGGTGTTTTTCCCATCATATGGGTTTCTAGTATGAAAAAGCTGTCAGATGATTTACTTATAGAATCGTATTATAAAGCAAATGAAATGAACTTAAATCGCGACTTCATTGAATTAATTGAGACAGAAATGAAAAGACGTTCGCTCGGGCATATGCTCTCTGTTTCCTCTTAATTCCATATATCCAGGAACCATGCCTCCCGAGCACTCTCCTTTTTTAAACTCAGGTGACTGATATTATATCACTTGCGCTATAGGCTTACTACTATTTTCCGTAAAAAACACCCCTTCTGATCAAAGAAGAGGTGTCTTATTTGCAAGGCTGTTCATTCCAAAACCATAACCCTCCACCTACGACCAAAATGACGACAAGGAACACAACAAGAAAAGCGTAACCGATTCCTGCTCCTTGAGCTGGATAAGGTGAACACGCAGGGTAAGGATAAGGACATCCCCACATATCAGTTACCTCCTTCTAAGAAGATATACTGTTAGACTATGCTGGATGGATCGTCTTGTTTAGGCTGATGGCCTGCATTTAAAAATGTTTAATGACATCACGCTCTTTAATTTCGTTATAAATGATTCTTGCCCCTTTTGGTGTCATATGATTGCCAGAAGGGTCAATGAGGCCAGACTGAATCAAGGCGCTGTCACTATCTTCACCCGCTTCTCGGATGAACGCTTTCCAATTGTCGACAAGCGGCACTTGCTGTTTTTCAGCTACTTGTCTTGTGATGTCATTGTATGAGTTTTGCCAAGCTCTCGCCCCGCCTCTCTCAGCAAAATAAGATGACTTATATCTAGAATAATAATACAAGCCCTTTTTGCCTCCTTCCACCACAGGCACGCACGTCATGAGGATCGGGGTAATTCCCTCTTTCCTACTTTCAGAAATGAAGTAGGATAAGTTTTCTTTAAATCGTTTTTTGGTCACACGGGGATGTTTCCCGTCTAGAATCGCCGCATCATTTGTTCCGAACATGATGAGGACGTAAGTTGGTTTTTGTTTTAAAATATCCTGCTCAAAGCGAAGCTTCGCATCTTCTGTTGTCTGCCCGCCAATCCCGGCATTCTGTACCTTGATTTGGCCGCGCTCGACGTTTTTCATGAGATTCACCCATTTTTCAGATGTGGGATAATCTCGAAAATCCCAGTTCGATCCTCTTGTGTTACTGTCACCAAATGCAATCACACTTTCCTGCACTGGTTTTGAGCACCCAGCAGCAACACATAACAGGATGAAAAGGAAAACATATTTCTTCACAACATTCACCTCCAAAAGCCCTCTTCATATAGTAAACGACAAGACTTTTGGTTTCAATGAATGACTGTTTCTTATTGTAATTGAACCGGCAGATAATCTCTGTTATGGTGCAGTAGTTCGCTTACTTTCACAAACTCATAGCCCCTTTTCTTTAGTTCAGGTACAACTTGTTTCAGCGCTTCTACTGTCTGCTTACGATTTCCTCCGCCATCATGTAAAAGGATGATATCACCGCCCTGAATATTCTCAATAATACGGCTGGCAATTTTGTGTGCACCTGGCCTAGACCAGTCCTTCGGATCTTGCGTAAAGGACCACATCACGACATCGTATCCTTGCTTAGAAAGAATGCGGAATGACTTCATCGTCAAGCGCCCGCCCGGGGGACGAAATAATAAGGGTCCGCCAGGCTGGAGTGAAGCGATATGAGCCGCTGATTCTTTTAATTCTTGCTTGATTTCTTTCGATGACAAAAGGTCAAAATACGTATGGTTCATCGTGTGATTGCCAAGCTCATTTCCTTCGCTCACAATCCGCTCTGCGAGCAGGGGATATGCATGAATACGGCTTCCGATGACAAAAAAGCTAGCATTCACTTCATGCTCTCTCAGTACATCTAGTATTTGATTTGTGTATACCGGATGAGGCCCATCATCAAAGGTTAACGCAATCTTTTTCCGTTCCTCTCTCATGTCCCAAAAGGCTCGTCCCGTTTTTTCTAGGTCGATTCTTTTTAATGTACGCGCCTCTATGTTACCAGGAACAAAAGCGCATAATACCAATATACATAACAAGATATGCAACCCTTTCATCAGACCGCCTCCACAGAACATCATTACACATTAAATTGCCCGCTTTCTGATGAATTCATTCAAGTTTCGTGATCGTCTACGCTTCTTTTTCACATAAAAAAAGCCGGCCCATCAGGCCCGCTTTTTGTCTCACGTTTGGTTTCTCTCTTCAACTGTCGAACGTTGCTTAGAATTCATACAGACACTCTCCTTCTTGGATTTGATTTTGAGCCCATAGCAATTTTTGATAATACTGGTTGGACTTCTGGTATTGTTGAGAGGTTTCTAAGGCTGTCGCAATTTCTAGTGAGATATCCTCTATATAAGAGTATAGGCTAAGTTTTTCCAAATAATCAATGGTTTTTTGCAGTTGTTCTTCATTGATTTCCTGAACATATAAAGCATCCAGATACTCAAACATATGACAGAACAGCTGGTCTTCATGCTTCTTTGCGGCCAATTTCCCATCCTCTAATATGCGCCTTGCTTCAGTCTGCTCATTTTGTCTAAAAAGTAGCTTGGCCAGTGTATAAAGTGTATGAGGCAGCGTGGGAAGCAGCTCTTTTTTGGCGAGGTCAGCCGATTCGGTTAAATATCGTTCTGCTTCTTCTCGATATCCTAACTCCCCGTAACATTTCCCTAAATTATAGAGTGCTGAGCTATAGATGCGCGGGTGATCAATTTCGGATGCGAGTTGTTTCGCCTTTTTCAAGTGAGGCAGTGCTCGATCTTTACGTTTTAAATCTTGATAATTTCCCGAGATGACAAAGAGGCACTGAATAATGCGAATGGAATATGCATCATGCTGATCGTATATTTCAAGCGCTTTTAAAATATGGTGCATGGAGACATGCGTTTGTTTCATTATATAGTAGGCTTCTGCTACTTTAAAATGAAACTCAGCCTGCTCAATATCATCAAATACCATAGACAGCTGTTTTTCTGCCATACGATAATATTTGACGGCCTCCAAATATTCTTTTTGACTAAACTCATGCATGCCACGAAAAAATGCATGGTAATAATGCAGCATATCAGATAACTCATGATTGGAATTTTCGATTTTATCGACAAGGTTAGATACTGAGAAAGGTTGATATTTTGAAGGGTGTATATAGTCGAGCATAATTTGGTGCCGAAAACACATGAGCTGATAATAAATCAGTAAATGCTGGTCCTCTTCCATACGTTCAATTTCCGCTTCTACTTCCGCTTTCAAGATTTCCGCATCTGGAACACTGAACTGCCGTATCATTCGATACCATTCATTAATTTTCATACCGACATGTGAAGAAAGAACCTTCCCCATGTTCCGAAAAAACCCCTTCCTTTTCGGTCTAATATTACATATTTTAGCACGCTTCTAGACCGCCAAGCACCGCAAAGAAACCGCAAACATATGAGAGGGGCAGCAAAAACATACGCATAGAAGCACGTTTCTTTCAAATAAGATGATTTTTTCATCGTACAGACACAGACAATCCTTCCTTCACATACATTTGAGGATATAGGCAACGGCCTAAACATGGTGGAGGTGAAAATCGTGGCAGGAGTATTTACAGCGATGGGATTGATGGTCAAAGAATTGGTGTTTTTAGTGTCCTATGTCAAAAACAATGCCTTTCCACAACCCCTTTCGGGAGATGATGAGAAAAAATACTTAGCCCTTATGGCAGAGGGCGATGAACACGCAAGAAACATGCTGATTGAACATAACCTTCGGCTCGTCGCCCATATTGTCAAGAAATTTGAAAATACCGGGGAAGACGCTGAAGACCTCATCTCCATCGGGACGATCGGACTCATTAAAGCCATCGAAAGCTATTCCTCTGGAAAAGGAACAAAGCTGGCAACATATGCTGCGCGGTGTATTGAAAATGAAATTCTCATGCACTTACGCGCGCTCAAAAAAACGAAAAAAGACGTCTCCTTGCATGACCCCATTGGTCAGGATAAAGAAGGCAACGAAATTTCATTAATTGATGTCTTAAAATCTGAAAATGAAGATGTGATTGATACCATTCAGCTCAACATGGAGCTTGAAAAAGTAAAGGAGTATATCGACATTCTCGACGGCCGGGAAAAAGAAGTGATCGTCGGCCGGTTCGGTTTGGACTTAAAGAAAGAAAAAACACAGCGGGAAATAGCCAAAGAGCTCGGGATATCGCGGAGCTATGTGTCTCGGATAGAGAAACGCGCACTGATGAAGATGTTTCATGAGTTTTACCGGGCAGAGAAGGAGAAACGGAAGCGGGAGAAGGGGAAGTGAAAATGAACTTCCCCTAACTTCTAACAAAAACAGACCTTATTAGGTCTGTTTTTTATTTCGGCACTAAGCTACTGTCTCGCTGCATTTCTTTTGATAATATCTGCCGCCTTAGCCCTCAAGAACAATGGCAAGATTTTGGTGATGAATTTTGGGTCATGCACTTAGACATGAAGGAAATCAACTGATTACACCCCACTGTTTAGAGAATTGTGGAAAATGAAGGACAAACGGTTTGCATATAAGTTTTGTATTTCAACTTTTATGTTTAGAAAAATAATAGCTATTCAGACTTATAATAATTTCACAAATGAAATATCAGCACTTTTTAATGTTACATACGAATTCACCACCGAATGTTTTGTGACTTTAAACCCATGCTATAAGTCATGAATTATTTTGTATTATTTTGTCGAAAATCATCAATTTAATATTTTTTATATTATAATGTTTCCTGTATTACTAAAATGTGTATATAGAAGGGTGCAGACTAATGAAAAAAGCTAAACTAATTTTATTCTTATGCTTTATGGCAGTTCTAACTGCTTGCGGTAACACTAACAGTTCAACTGATCCAGCAAAAAAAGAAGAAACGAGCAAAGAGGCTTCAAAAGAATCAGCACAAAAAGAGAATAAACCAACGTCAGGACGCTTATCAAAGATTGGGGAGTGGAAGAAAGATAAAAATGGGTCAACACTGACTTTAAAAAAGATAAACAACAAACAAAAAGAAATAGATTTAAGTCCTATTAAGATGAAAATACAAGATATTAAAGTTTTTGAATACAGTAATTTAGGTGAAGACGATAAAGAGCTTCTTTCTGATAATCAATATGAAAAAGATAAATATCATAGAATACAAATCACTTACACGACTGAAAACACTTCCGATAAAGATGTTTTGTTTTCTGGTGTTAAAGTTATTACCACTAATACAAAAAAACAAATTGAAGTCAATGAGTCTAATTTGTATACGGATAAAGGTGTTGGTTCTTTTTATGGTAAAGTCGAAAATGAAGGTATGGTTGTAGTTCCTTTACTTGTAGATGATGTTTCAGATTTGAGCTCAATCACACTTCACTTAGGAGATGTATTTCTAAATGACGAACCTGAATTATTGCATGATGGGGCAAAAGTGAAATTCGATTTTTAAATTCTGCACCCCCCCTTTTGACTTTAATAATGAAATCCTCATGCATTTACGCGCACTTAAAAAAACAAAAAAGACGTCTCTCTGCATGACCCCATCGGTCAGGATAAAGAAGGCAACGAAATTTCATTAATTGCCTTCTTAACATCTGAAAATGAAGATGTGACTGATACCATTCAGCTCTAAATGACCGGTCCGGTTTGAAGTTAAAGAAAGAGAAGGCGAAATGAGCAGGGAATTTTAATAGAAAACATTTTGCAACAGAACAGGCCTTATAAGGTCTGTTTTTATTTGTTTAGGCTCTTACCATTTATGGATTATCTTTTAATTTTAAATATGGTTTTTGTATATTTTTTTGCCCTTCAAATCTGAAAAGTATATAATTAATATACTTGTATGACAAATAAAGAGGGGTGATTTCTATTACATTCAATCCTGTTTCCAATAAAAAATTATACATACAAATTTATAATCAGATCCTTTCTGAAATACAGTTAGGCTCTTTTCAAATAGGAGATAAACTTCCTTCAGAAAGGGAATTATGCGAACAATTTGGTGTCAGCCGCGCACCTGTTAGACAAGCCCTCAGTGCACTAGAAATGAATGGTATTATTTATTCACGTCAAGGAGAAGGTGTTTTCGTTAAGAGTACGACCATACACAATGAAGGGTCCATCTCTATGAAATCGGCATCACCTGAGGATATCGTGGAAGCTAGAATGCATATCGAGCCTTTAATTATTCATTTTGCGGCTTTGAGAGCGACTGACGAAGATATTTTAGAACTGAAACAAACCATCAAAAAGATGGAAGAAGAAACACATTCAGGTGTATACGTCCCGGCAACTGACGAGCAGCTACATATGGGAATTGCAAAAGCATCACATAATGATTTATTCATTACCTTTATGTCTTCCATTACGAACGCTATGAAGCAGCAGGAAATGTGGAGGTTTATACGTGATCGAACCGTTACCCGTTCTGACTATCGTGAGGTCAACTTTCAGGAGCATAAACTGATTATAGAAGCACTCGAAGAACGGAACGCAGCAGAAGCTGTGAAACGTATGACTGCCCACATGCAAAACCTATATGATCGATATTGGAAAAGCTAGGATCTTCCACTTCCAAATACGATATGAGAAGCTTCTTTTTGTTTAATCGAAAAATAAGACGCATACAACAAGTAGAAGCCTTGCTGTTATGCGTCTTTGTCTTTTTAAGTTCATTTATTTTCCGATGCTCGGCACCCTTCGCATATTCCGTATAAGACTTTAACCCCTTCAGAGCCATAAGCGATGTCAATGATTTCTCCACATTCCCGGCAAACGATCGTATTTTGTGGTACATTTGTCTCTTTTTCCATGAAATTTTCAGCTCCAATCGTTTTATTCTCATGTATTGTCTCGTTTTTTTTCAGAACTTCTCCTGACAGCTAAATCACCACAATATTTCCCCTTACTACTTCCATCATAGTTTTTTTATGACCCTCGTTTAAATAGACTTTTCTATACTGGATTTTTCTGTACTTGCTTTTACAACTAGTGCTTTTCCTGACTGTTTAACTAAAAACACAATAATAAAAGAAGCCAGTATCATACTAATACCTAAAAAAATCATACTGATGTGAAAAGAACCTGTGACATCCTTAATGTACCCGACTATATATGGCCCAAAGAAACCGCCAAGATTGCCAATACTGTTGATTAGTGCGATCGCTCCACCGGCGGCTGCTCCTGTTAGAAAAGAAGGGGGAATGGCCCAAAATGGAGAATAAGCACCAAAGGCTCCGCACAAGGCAATGGTTAAAAACACAAAGGATAAGATCACACTGGAATTTGCTATATAACTGCTAATGATCATGGCCATCGCACTGACAGTTAAGCAGGCAGATACATGCCATCGCCTCTCGTTTTTCTTGTCAGAATGATTCCCGACCAGCACCATTACAATGATAGCGACGGTATACATGAAACCTAACAGCCAGCCCATTCCCTGCGTACTTAAGGAAATGGTGTCAGATAATCCTTTAGAGATTGTCGGCAAAAACATATTGATGCCGTAAAACCCAACCATCCAGCAGAAATAGCCTGCCGATAAAATGAGTACATCTCGATCTTTTAAAGCTTGAGTGAATGTATATCGCTTGACCTGTTCCTTTTCAAGCTTTTCTTTTGTTGTGACATGAATCAGCCACTCTTTTTCATCTTGATTCAGCCATTTTACATCTTCAAGTTTGTCATCCAAATAAAAGAATGCAATTACTCCAAGAATGAGTGCTGGAATCGCTTCTAAAATAAACAGCCACTGCCATCCAGACATATCCAGCCAATCAACACCTAATAGAAATGTAGAAAGTGGTGCACCTAGGGCATTCGCTCCCGGAATCGCCAGCATAAATCCAGCAATGGCTTTGGCATGATGTTTGGTTTGATAAAAACCGCTCAAATAAAACACCATACATGGATAAAAGCTAGCTTCTGCCGCACCCAATAAGAAACGTGCTGTATAAAACTGCCATGGTTCTTGAACAAAAGCCATGAAAATCGCAATAATTGCCCATGTCACCATAATTCGGCTGATCCATTTACTCGCACCGATCTTTGCCATAATGGCACTTCCCGGAACTTCTAATAAAAAATACCCTAAAAAGAATATTCCAGCCCCAAGTCCAAATACAGCATTTGAAAATCCCAAATCTTCATTCATTTGAAGAGCAGCAAATCCAATATTCACACGATCTAAAATAGCGATAACAAAACATAAGGATAAAAATGGGATAAGGCGAAGTGTAACTTTACGAGTCGTCGACTTTTCTAATGCTTGTTGATTCAACATGATTCCCCCTTCAAGTTGCTTTATCCAACTGCGTGAAGATGTCTAAATGGCATGGCACATCTTTATTAAGCGCTTACAAAATATCATTTCATCAATCATTTTGACTGTGACTCTACTTCCTTTTTATTTAAAATAGAGTCAGGCATGTTCATGTGCCTGCTCCATTTCTTTCTACTAGTCCATATGTGAACCACCATTGATATCGATTTCTTCTCCTGTAATGTAGGATGCTTCTTTAGTAGCCAAAAATGTAATAGCGGCTGCGATTTCTTTCGTTTCACCTGGTCGGCCAAGTGGTATATTATCAATTACTTTTTCGGCTTCATCGATAGGAAGTGACTTCCAAATATCCGTATTCACAAGGCCTGGTGCCACACAATTCACTGTGATACCATCTTTCCCTACTTCACGGGCAAGGTTTTTAGAAAAACCTAATACTGCTGCTTTGGAAGCTGAGTAATGTGCTCCTCCAAATACGCCTCCTCCCCTTTTAGCCGATACAGAAGACAGGTTGATAATACGCCCATATTGCTGCTTGATCATTGGTTCTAGCACGGCTTGTGTACACAAGAACAAACCAAACATATTTACATTAAATACTCTTGTCATATCTTCAAGTGTCATGTTCTGAACGGTTATTTTTTGAGAAATACCTGCATTATTCACCAATATGTCAATGCGGCCAAACGCCTCAAGCGTTACAGCCACCATTTGATCAATTGATTCCTTATTTGTTACATTTACTACTACGCCTAACGCTTTTCCTCCGGCTTTTTGAATGGCTTCTACTGTGAAGCGAATCCCTTCTTCATTGATATCTGCTACCACGACAGCAGCACCCTGTTTAGCAAGTGTTAGAGCGATTGTTCGGCCAATTCCTTTTTCAGAACCGCTCCCTGTTACAATAGCTACTTGATTGTTTAATGTAAACATTGTAAATAACCTACTTTCAAATGTGATTGTTCAGCATGTCTTTTGCTGTATTTATGATGTTTTCGATTGTTATTCCATTTATTTCCAAAAGTTTTTCGTAAGGTGCAGATTCTCCAAAACGGTCTTGCACTCCAATCCGTTTGACTTTTCCTCGACCTTCTTCTGCTGCTACTTCACATACAGCACTGCCTAATCCGTTCAAAATGTTATGATCCTCTACAGTGATCATACGTCCAATATCAAGACACTCCACAACCGCCTCTCGATCTAGAGGTTTGATCGTATGCATATCTAAAAGTGATGCTTCAATCCCTTGTTCTTCTAGTTTTTTAACCGCTTCCAAAGCAAGATATACTGTATCACCATTTGCAATGATCGCAATATCTTTGCCAGACCTTAATTTTTTGGCTTTTCCAATCACAAACTCCTCATGTTCATCATAAATCATCGGCACAGCATCTCGGGTAAAGCGCAAATACATGGGGCCATACGTATTCGCTGCCTCTTTGATCAATTTTCTCGTCGAATAGTAATCAGAGCCCATGATGACCGTCATGTTGGGAAATGTTCTTAAAACGCCCATATCTTCTATCGCTTGATGACTTCCACCGTCATTTCCCGGTGTCAATCCTCCGTGCGAGCAGGCAATCTTTACATTCAAATTCGGATAGCATATTTCTTGACGGATTTGCTCTGCCATGCGCAGCGAGCCAAAAACTGCGTAAGTGCTTACAAATGGAATTTTTCCAGTTGTCGCAAGACCAGCTGCCAGCCCGGCACCATTTTGTTCGGCAATTCCAACGTTCACATGCTGATTGGGAAGCTGTTTTATGAATTCTCCTGTTTTGCATGATTTTCCGATATCAATATCAATCACGTAAATATGTTGATTCTCTTTTCCTAACTTAACAATTTCATCACCGAAGGCTTCACGTGTCGCTTTTTTCTTAATGACCGCTTTTTCAGTTTGGCTCATGATCTCAAACCTCCTGCTAATTCTTCTAATGCCTGTTCATACTCTTTCTCATTTGGCGCAACACCATGCCATGAGCAGATATTTTCCATGTAGGAAACGCCTTTGCCTTTAATCGTGTCTGCTACAATACATTTCGGCTTTCCATTTTTCATGTTTTTCACTTGATTCAATGTTTCGACTATCTCTTCCATCGAATGTCCGTCAATTCGCTTTGTTTCAAACCCGAATACTTCAAACTTCATTTCTATGTCTTGCAGCGGCATGATTTCCTCGCAGAAACCATCAATTTGCAGACGGTTATTGTCAACAAAAACAATTAAATTATCAAGACGATATTTGACTGCGGTTTGAACCGCTTCCCAAATTTGTCCTTCTTGACATTCGCCATCGCCTACCATCGCAAATACCCGATAATCTTTTTCATCCCGTTTACCCGCAAGCGCCATACCAACCCCACAAGAAAGTCCTTGGCCTAATGAACCTGTTGAAATATCAATTCCAGGGCATTTCTTCATATCAGGATGACCTTGGAACGGTGAACCGTACTGTCTCAATTTGTATACGTTTTCAAAAGGGACATAACCTTTTAGCGCTAAGGCAGCATATTGAATAGGTGCAACATGGCCTTTCGATAAAACAAAACGATCTCGATCTTCCCAGTTAGGATTTTGAGGATCGATATTCATCTCTTTGAAATAAAGGGCCGTGATGATATCAGCAGCTGATAAAGAGCCGCCAGGATGCCCCGATTGCGCTTCATAAATCATCGTAATCGCCGTTTGTCTAAGTTCAATCGCTTTTGCTTTTAAATTCGCCAAACTTACATCTTTCACTGGATCACCTCATTTTATTATTTGAAATCCAATCTTATATTCTTAGTTACTTGTTCACTTGTATGACAAGTAATTTATGAGAACACTATACAATTCTTGCAAGCATTTGTCTATCTATTTTTTGAATTTTTAAACAATCAATGCAGATTTGTATTAGATGCTCTTTAGATTACATAGAGCAAAATTTTAGAAAAACAGTATCCAACATAAAAAAACATCACTCGTCATTTTCATTGAGTGATGTTTCACATTCTGTATTTATCTCACTACCCCGTTTTCTTTTAAAAAACGCTCAAACAGCTGATTTCCTTCCTCTTCAATTTTGTCATCTTCAATAGAATACTCGCCAATCAACAGCCCTAAATCTTCATATTTTTCATAATGCTTTAAAAGCGTTATCCCATACCATGTATGATCAAAGAATAATTGCCACTTTCCTGTTTCTAAACTCTTAAAAAACACTCCTTCAACATCAAGACCCTGTTCGTAATAGCCAACATGTACATGCATGGTATCATCTAAACGACACATTTTATTCTCCTTCTCGTTCCTCGTAAGAATTTATAGACCTTGCTGAAATTCAATCGTCCTCAACTCCACCCATTCAACACTATCAGGTATCGATTTTGTTTTTAGAAAATATTGAACGATTTCATAAGCTTGATGTCGATCGACGTAGCTGCATGAAGGTACATACAATGGTGCGCCTGCAACGACATGCTTGATCGTTTCTATCTTCTCTACTTTTTTAAAAGGAACCAAAAAATCTGGATATCTCATGAGAAAAAAGCCATAAGGTTCATGATAAAAGAAAACAAGACTTTCCGTTTCCCAATCTTCATCCACTTCAATAGAAGATTCTCCATTCCCTTGTTTCCAATAGTCTTCACCCTTATGGAAGAAGATTTCTTTCATCCATTCTTCTCCTGGATTTTCCACTGGAGCACCGGTTGGTCCATAATACAAAAACATTCCATTCTCTCCTTGTTCATTTATTGATCCCTTGTTCTCTTTCCTTCAAATGTGTAAAATGCATGCGTCTGTTTATTTAATTTTAGCATGCTGAATAACTGTGGATTTAATTTTTCAGCATCTTGGGTGCTTACCCATTTTACTTCTTCAATATCATGATCAGGATCTAGAATATTCATCTCTCCCCCGATGATTTCCGTAAAAATAAGTGCATGATGCATGTTATCTTGAAAAAGTATTTCTCTAACAGAATGAAGTTCATTTACTTTGATCACATATCCTGTTTCTTCTCTCACCTCACGGATCACAGCTTGCTGCAGATGTTCTCCTTTTTCCACTGCACCACCGGGAAACTCCCAATAACCTTTCACATTTTTCACCATGAGAATATGTTCATCCATGTCATAAATCAAAGCTGACACCACGTCTACTCACCCATTGTCGAAAATATAAAACGAGCTGTTCATATCAATCTTTTCTCATTATACTGTATCCTTGTTACGAAAGATTGGAGGGCTTAGCTCGTGGATCATTATGCTCTTGCTGATTGTCCAAATCAGATTTACGAGGAACATCGTCTCTCTTTTGAGACAATTCAAGGAGTCAAACGAGAAAATCATTGAAAAACGACAAGTAAAAAACCTCCTTCATTTAGCGGGAGGTTTGTTTATTTGATTCTCTTTCAATTGTTTCTCATCGTATAACAAATATCTGATACGCTGTAGATAATGGAGCGCAATGTGACCGAGACAGAACATAAGCCCGATCATTGAAAGTATATAGATGGGCAACATCAAACCAGGTACATTGTTTATGACAAAAGCCAAACCAACCACTGTCAGCATAACGAGACTTATAAATCTTATCAATACCACTTGAAGTCCCCCTTCATATTCACCATAACAGATTTTCCCTTTATTTTCATGACCTGCCTAAAAAAGATGCGAATCCACTAAGATTCACACCAAAAGGGGTATTACCTATTCGACTCACTTCTCTTCTCACGCGCTTCCTTCCACTGCTCAAGCTCAGACACCGTCAATAATTGATATCCTTGTTTGGTGAGTTCTTTGATAATCGTGACGGCTGCGTTGGCTGAGGTGTCATAGATGTCGTGCATTAAGACCGTTTCACCGCTAGATGCATGGGCTAGAATGTAGTCCGCGACGTATTGGCTGTTTCGATATTTCCAGTCTTCAGGATCCACATCCCAAAGGGTCACTTTCATGTGAAGAGCTTCGTTGATTTGCCCGTTTGTCCCTCCATATGGCGGTCTAAAATGAGTCGGTGTGAACCCGCTCGCTTTTTCAATGATTTGTTGCGTGTCTTCTACTTGTTTGACCGCTTGTTTTAAAGGAAGTCTTGTGAGCAAAGGGTGGTTATAGGAGTGGTTTCCAATTTCATTTCCACCCTTTCTGATTTCACTTAACATATCGGGATAATACTGAACCCTGCTGCCTAATACAAAAAATGTAGCATGTCCTTTGTTCTCTTTTAATGCTGTTAAAATTTTTGAGGTCGTTGATGGATTGGGCCCATCATCAAATGTGAGTGCAATGGCTTTTTGATTTGGATGAAATGTGGATGGTTTTGGCAATTTCACAATCTTTCTTGTTGGAATCGGTTCTTTTTTCTCGTTTTTGTTCAATTCTTTCTTAATATATTCAGGTTTTAATATTCCTGTCAGTAGTGTTTTCTTAATCGCTAACACTTGAGGGCCTTGATGATTTGGAGCGATTTGTCCTCTTGGAAAGTAGAATTCGATATAGCGATCCTTGATGGCAAAATACTGATAATTCTTCGCCACAGGAGACGTTCCCTGTTTGAGCAGCGGCTGATTTTCAGCTAGCGTTCGATCTTTTTTTAATTCCTCAAAAGTCATATGAGATAATTTTTGAAGATTGTCCTTCTTTGATAGAAAGATATCGTTGATTGATAAAAATGTCTGTTTCTTGAAATCAAAGTTCATCACCTTCGTTTGATTGACGCCTTGCTTTCCGCCCTTCACTTCATATGTATTGAATTTGATTGCGACGGTTTGCTTGGCATAATGAATGATCTCATAATCGATGTTTAATTCGTATCGTTTTTCTTCATTGACATCACTCGCTTGACTAAATGATGTTTTAAACTTTTCTAACGCTGTCTCTGCAAATCTTTTGATCTCCTGATCTAGTTTTTCTTGATGAAACAGCGGATAGTTGACAGCATATCTCATGAATTTCCCGTCATTCACAAGTGTGACAATTTCAACTTGTTTGTAGCTCGCATCTTGTTCTACTTTTTTCCTCTCTGTCCCGCTTGCTTGCTGGTTATGATAAAACGCAGCGATACCGATGACGATCGCAAGTACACATAGGACGAGACTGACCTTCCCTTTCATTGACACAATGATTCTCCTCTCGTGATGCCGTCATGTCTAAATGGCGTGTGTTTGTAGGATAGACTTTTCGCAGCCCCTTTTTAGTTTGCGAAAAACACACTTGTCACATTTTCGACATATTTTACAAGAGACATATAAAAAGGGCTTGATCGCTCAGCCCTTATTTTTGCATATACAGTTGGAATAACTTTGTTTCTTCATCAATAGAGCGTGCCTGGTCAAAAGCTGCTCTGACTGTTTTTGAGTTGTTCACCAGCTCATACAGCATGGTGAGAACAAAAATAAATGACGCATTTCCATCAATGTAGTCATCGGGCGCTGTATAGGAGATCGCCCCTGTTTCTAAAAAAGCTTCTGCCACCTTTTTTTCACCTAGTGTACAGCCTGTACATATAATGTGGACTCCATTTAACGAAGCATACCGCTTTATGTCATCCGCACCAAAAGCAGCACCTCTCGGCTCACCCTCTTCGTATACATCTTCTCCTAACTCCGGCATGAGAAACGCTCCTTCTTCTCCGTGAAAGGATAAAAGAATGAAATCCGTTTCGCCTCTATTTTTCCCTGATAAAACATCAATCAGGTCATTCGGTCGGCCTATCCAATGCATATCGACTTTTGCACCAAAGTTTTCAAGTGCGGCACGAAGTGCAAAGGATTCCAGTTCACTATTTGGTCCGGCTGCCAATGTGATGCGCATGACTGGCTGGCTCATTTATATCCCCTCCAAACGATGATAAACATAGCACCATTTTTTCCTCATCTACATAAGCACCATTTATTTTTAGTGCTTTTTCTTCTACCGCATACGACTTAAATCCAACAGACTTGTAAAGATGTTTGGCTGGGTCATTTGTTGTGACCACTGTTAAATATATTTGTTCGATGTCTTTTTTTTCGCGTGCAAAAGAAAGAACTTTTGTCAGGAGTGCCTTCCCCATTCCTTTTCCGCGTCCATTAGCCGTTACATACATCGCTGCCACATTGGCACGGTGCTTTAATTTCTGCAAGGTTTCTTGTATGAGTGTAACCGAGCCGACCAGCTGACCTTGATGGAAGGCTCCGAATGTCCACATAGATTGTGTAGAGGCAAAACGAGCCTTATATTTATTCTTCGTATCTAGCTTCTCTTCCTCGTAACTCATAGCAAAACTCTCTGGGTTTAATCGGAGTGCTTCTAATCTCAAGTTCGCATATTCTTGAGCATCTTCTGGTGTTAACAACCGAATATTCAGAAAATCGCCTCCATCAGAATGAATTGATACTTCCAATTTTATCTTGAAAGGCGCTTTTGATCAAAGAATATTGGTTCATTTACATATAGCACATTTCTTATAGACTTTTAGGCTCTCTTTCGTTTTTGTGAAAACAAGGTCATTTTGATCATGTTCACTCGATATTTCCTATCCAAAACGATTCTTTTCTCACTTATCTTTTCACTTTTTTTATATTAACCTATAACTAATTCATAAAAAAAAGAAAAAAAAAGGATTGATATGAACAAAAACATATCATAAGATAGAATAGTAATAAAAAGACAAAAAAGGGAGGAATTTGATATGACAGAAACAAGAAATGAAATCAAACTACATGTTCTTTTTGGTGCTTTAGCAGTAGGATTCCTTATGCTAGCTCTTTTTTCCTTCTCGCTACAAGTACTACCAGTTGCTGATCTAGCAAAAGAATTTGGTATTCCAGGCAGTGTTGCCGCTGTAGTTCTTAATGTGGTTGAAGCAGGTGGAGCTGTCACTACAATTGTCTCCATTTTAACTGCTGTAGGTTCAGGCGGCCTTTCTCTTATTGCTGCGGCTGGTAAAGAGACAATTCGTCAATACCTTAAAAACGAAATTAAGAAAAAAGGCCGTAAAGCCGTTATCGCTTGGTAATTTATTTAACGACTCAATAGAAGGAGACTCTGTTCTCCTTCTATTTAAATTTTTGTGCAGGTGAGAAGATGTTATATCCATTATTATCACTACTTCTATCCATTAGACTGGAGCAACAGTATTCTAATATCGCTCAGTTCGTTATACGAAAAATTCCATTTCTCAAGTCGTTTTCTTCAAAACAGTACATATTTTTTTCTTGTATTCTTGATATCATATTCGGATGCATGATTGTATTCGTTATATCTTCATTTCTTTACTCTCCCGTCTATCAAATAGAATGGGAAAGTGCTTTTGTGATGTTTTTATTTCTATTTTCTATCGTCAAAGGAATTGAATCTTATAGAAGAACTCATCTTCTTCCTTTTAAAGAATTGATACAGCTAGCACCTGTTTCCTCTAGACAACTTTTTCAAACGCTTCTGTTTTCAGAATTGATTTGGCTTGTGTTTACGAGTTTGAGCACTTATTTGATCTATTTTTTATTCCAATATGATATTGTTCAAACACACGATCTGGCATTCTGGTTAAAACATGTCAATGTGATGCTGACAAGTATCTTCCTATTTATCATCAGCAATAAGATATTCGGTGCTTATATCTATAACATCGTCGTGAAAAAAATCGGGGCTATTCGTGTCCTCTTTTTTGCAAGCATCGCTTTGCTTTTTTTCTTATTCGGAAGGGTTCTCATATTAAACATCATTTTCCCTTTTTATCACACCTTCCAAAAACTTTTTCAATCGATCTCATCGCTTGCAGAGGATTCGTTTTGGATCACTCTTTCAAACAAACTGATCTCTTTATATCAACATGATCTTCAGCAAATGCATCATACTTTATTTTCAGATGGCTCTGTTTTTCTACAATTTCAAGCTCTGTTCCATTCACCTATTACATTGATTGTTGTGCTATTAGGTAGTGCGCTTGTCATGAGAAGTCCTGTTCGATGGATTCCAACGGAAAAAGATCAAGACCAAAGCTCAAAGCATTTTCGGGATTTATTTTATTGGTACTTTCAAGTACTGCATAAAATTCAGGGTTCGCTGTTTAGACAAAATGTGTTGATTCAAAAAGACATCAAGCTGCTGAAAGAAAAAAGGTGGCTCTTATCTAAAGAATTTTTTAATTATATGTTCATGTCATATGAAGCCTTCTTTTATATTGGTGTTTTTACCGGATTGATCTCGATCATCGATCATCAAGCCTTGCAAATTCAGCTGCTATTCACACTCAATATTATGATACTAGCGAATCAATCTTATGAGATGAGAATGCTGACACCTTCTATTTTTGCTTTAAGTGCTGAAAAAAAGAACATTTGGCTTTACGAGCTTTCTCAAATATCTCTTTTGCAATTTTTCTTATCAAAAATCCAGTTATTTTATTGTTTATTTTCCATACCAGCGCTCTTTTTACTATTCATTAATCTATCTATTATGACTGTGTATCAACTGTTTCATGTTCAGATGCTCATTCAACTGGTGGTATTAGGGGTTGGCTTTTTCATTTTTCCTTTGATTCAGCTTTACTTGTTTCCATTCACAACGAAATTCAATTTTATTCATGAGCATGAAATAGGGACAACAAATGAGGAACTAGAGATCATCGATAAAGGTCAGGCATTTGCAAGAAACTTTCTTGTTCTGCCTTTCATGTACTATTTGATTTTGACCTCTTTTCTCCCTATATTGCAGCAATCCTCAGGGCTCGTAAACGTGCTGTTCGCTATATATTTTGTGATGGTTTCAGTGATTTGCTGGATATTATGCCGCAAGACCATTTATAAAGGAATTGAGTATGTTGAAAAAAATAAGATATTTTCTATCGGAGAATAGATTGATTCTACGCCTCGGCTATCTTTACGCCGGTGTATTTATTGTAGCTTTGCTCATTGGAAGTCTCCTTCCTTATGATCAGATTCCTTATTTAAAAAAGAATGAAGACATGTTTTTTCTCTCTATTTTTTCAAACAATTTACAGGTTGGGCTTGCCATTCTAGGTATCGGGGCTTTTACTGGCGGCATTATGTCTGCTGGCATTCTTTTTTATAATGGCTATATCATTGGAAAACTCATTCAGTTTTTGATAGCTCAGCATGAAGTGCAGCAGTTATTCACTGGCCTCATGCCACATGCTTTTGTTGAGGTTCTTGGTTTGATCCTCTTTTCAATCGTCAGTGCTTTTCCATTTATTTATCTTTACCGGTTTATGAAAGGTAAGGCCATTGATGTAAGAAAGCTGACTCGGACTGTGATTCAGTTAATCTTTGCCGCTGTAGTGCTCTTGTTGATTGCCTCTCTTTTAGAGGAATATGTCAGCCATGTACATCTATCTTAGAAGAAAGGAGAATGTGGTTCTATGGATCTACTTCTACGCCCTAAGCAATTTTTCAACCAACATCAATCGACCAAAACTGTTATAGGCTTAGTCTTACTATCTTTATTTGTTTCAACTGTTTTTTTAACATTTTTCATTATTGATTTGTTAGTAGAGGAACCATTATCTGCGGGAAAACAATTAGCCAGCATTGTGTTTATCTTTTTACTGACAATCCCACTTTATTTCATATTGAATTTTCTCGGTACTGTCGTGACTTCAATTTATATGTACTTTTTTCATAAAACGTTTATTTTGCGCAAAATGTATTTTGTCATCTTGCTTTATAATGCGTTTCTTCTATTAGTGAATAGCGCAGCAATCTATTGTGTGATGGTACTCGATTTAGATCATTATTTTATCTTCATCCAAGCGGTTTCGTTTTTGATCAACTTGTACCTTTTACGCATCCTTTATGATGGGATCATTTATTATGCTAAAGGATCAAAAAAAGCCGCCCTTGCGACCGTCATCTTGTATATGCTGGTGACCACTGTTTTTGTTATTGGAGGATTTATCAATGGCTAGTTTGCAAGTGTCTCAGCTATCTTTTCGTTATGAAACAACTGAAGAAAGCTCTCCCCTCCTTGATCAAGTATCCTTTCATCTGAAAGAAGGTGATCGTGCTTGTATTATCGGAAAAAACGGCAGCGGTAAATCGACACTTTTAAAGATCATCGCAGGTCTGCTTCCTTCAGTATCCGAAACGGTTTTACTCAATGAACAGCATCATCCTGGGTCAGCTCTTTATAAAGGGTTGGTCGCGTACATCCCAGATAAGCCTTTGGTTTATGATGCGCTGACTGGTATCGAGCATATGACTCTTATACAGTCGCTATGGAAAATGAATCAGTCAGAAAAAGAGATATACAAAAAGACCTTTCTCTCGCTTTGTGATGCATTTGATTTAACTCATGCACTCAAGATGCCTGTCAAACAATATTCACTAGGTATGAGATATAAGCTTTTCTTTAATTGTATGGCGGCCAGATCACCAGAGCTAATCATTCTTGATGAACCTTTTACATCTCTTGATGAGGCATCTCAAATGCAGTCTATTTCTTTATTAAAAGAAGAATTCTCTGATCAATGTGTTTTATTTACAAGCCATCAGCGCTACCTTTATTCAGAATTAGGAAATCGTTTTTTCGAGCTTGATCACGGACAATTAAATGAAATAGAGCGTTAAACATACAAAAGGCATCCCATCACAGGATGCCTCACTTCTTTATACCATTATCTTACCACTTACAGCGTTTGACCGGGCGGCAGCAAGGATTCTTGATATCGCTGCCACAGTCATATTCTTCCACAATATACTCATTTCGAGTAGATTGCGTCACAGGGTAGTAGTTTTCAATTCTTTTGATGTTTTTATTGACGTTTGTGATATGAGTTGGATGAATTTTTCTAATCGTTTGTTCATTTGTTGTCGTGTTGACAATTTGACGTGTAGGGGATACAACCGTTTCAACTTCTCCATGATTCCCTCTGCGAGGCCCAAAGAAAAAATTGTCTAATCGATTCCGGCTCATTCTCAACACCCCTTCAAGTTGTCTTTCACTTACACTCTATCGTATGCCAAAGGCACGATTAGTGATTAGATGCTTGTCTATTTTTGAAAAAATCCGCTGGTGATCTAGTAGTCTCTTCCTTTACAATAGGACAATTTTAACATATTATACAAATGATCTCTTGTGAAGGAAAGGACATTCATTGATGAAGACAAGACATAAACTTTTTTCATTTTTCATCCTGCTCGTCGTAGTTATCACCCTTCCCTTGCTGTCGCCTATGGTTTTTACAAATGCGACTGAAAGAGGAGCGATACGGCATGCCATTTATCAAGAAGGCTACCCTTACCAAAGCTATTTTGCTATTTTGCAAAAAAAGGACGATGTAGACCCTCAATATGGTCAGCTGTATGATGTGTATTGGCAGGCTTGGAAAAGCGAGACAGGAATGACACCTTCCGTCTGTTATTCAAAAAAGATAGAAGACCATGAATATAAGGTCAGCTGCGGAACTGCACCATAACATTTTTCAATAACTTTAAAATTAGAGGTGAACGATTTGATCAACACAACACAAACCATCGAACGAAACAAACTGGACATTGCACTTGAACTGACGCAATTGCATTTGAATCGATATGAAGCAAATCATCCTGATCAGCTGAGTGAAATTTATGCGAAATATTATGCGCTTCTTGAAGTACTGGACGTATCCTCATCTGATCAATTAATGGATTTACTGCCAGATGAACTGAAACAAATACTTGATTAAAAAAGCCATCTATCCTGTGTGGATAGATGGTTTCCTTTAGACACGTGCAGCCATATCGGTTTCGATTTGTTCTAAGCTTCTTCCTTTTGTTTCGACTAATACAAAGCGCGTGAACAACAGGCCAATTAAGCAGATGACCCCAAATGAGGAGAAAATGACGCCAAAGCTGAATTGGTCAGCCAAGATAGGGAATACAAGGCCAACTGCTAATGATCCCGTCCAGTTAAAGGCAGAGGAAATGCCCGCTCCAATACCCCTGACAGAAAGTGGGAAAATTTCACCAATGATAATCCATGTGATCGGTGCCCATGAGAAGGCATAGCACAAAATAAAGCAGCAAAGTGAAATCAATGTGACCCAGTTTAATATGCCTTCACTCACTCCGAGCGCACCTAATGCCGCTGGTGCAAAGAAAGACAGGGCCATCCCCGTTCCCCCAACTGTGAGAATCGTTCGGCGGTCGAACCGGTCGACGAATTGTAAAAAGATCACGGTCGTCACAACAAATATGACACCAACAATGACGGTAAAACCTGCGGCAACTTGCGGAGCAAGACCTACATTTCTTGCGATACTCGTTGCATAATACACAATGGAGTTCGCCCCCTGTATTTGCTGGAGTGTCGCCATTCCGACCCCAATAAAGAGAGCCATTCGGAATTTCTTTTGAAATAATTCACGAATTCCTGAGCGTTCTTCTTTTGCCACTTCTAAAATTTCTTGCATTTCTGCTTCAATCTCTTCACGTGAGGAACGAAGTGATCCTAATACTTCACGTGCCTTATGAGCCATTCCGTGTTTAATTAAATATCTTGGAGATTCAGGAAGTTTCAGCATGCCAATATAAAGCACGATCGCAAATAAAGCAGCACTTCCCAGCATCCAGCGCCAGCTGTCTGGAATTGGTTCAAACACAAATGCGACGATATAGCTAAGCAATAATCCACTCACAATCATCAGCTGATTCAGGCCGGACAATTTCCCGCGAATTTTGGCCGGAGCGATTTCAGACATGTAAGCAGGCACGAGCGATGAGGCTGTCCCTACAGCTGTTCCTAAGAAAATCCGGGCAATGGTTAATGAGATTTCTTCTGGTGCAATGGCTGAGCCAAGCGCACCGACAAAAAAGATAATCGATGACACCAAAATGAGCTTTCTGCGGCCAAACTTATCCCCCATCAGACCGCTTAAAATGGAACCAATGATCGCCCCGCCCATTAATGAAGAAACGACGATGCCAAGCCATAACGGGCTGAGCTGAAATTCTTCCTGAATGTGCCCTTCTGCCCCTGCGATAATACCAATATCATATCCAAATAAGATACCTGCAAAGGACCCGAAAAAGAAGATAAATTTACTTGATACTTTTTTCTCCAAGTGGATGACCCCCCTCACTTAATAAACCGCTTTCATTTCTCCCTGCCATTCTACCGTTCACAGTAGAATGCATTTCACCCTTCTTTATAAAACCACATATTCTGCATTCACAAGCTTTGCAAAATGAACAATTTGATCAACCGTTAAATTGAGAGATACGACTGTATGATGACCTCCGCCGTGCTTAATCCATGCTTTGATGCCATCTTGAAAGTTCGGTTTGATTTTCCAGAGGACTCGTGCCACCGGTAAATGAGGTGCTGCTTCCTGCGGCTCAAAGGCTTCCACTTCTTGAATCAGCCATTTGAAATGTGTTCCAAAATCAGCAATGGAGACAACAACGCCCTCGCCTGCTTTTCCATCAAACACAAGACGTGCTGGGTCTTCCCGGTTTCCAATGCCTAGCGGAGACACGACAATGACAGGTTTTGTATGTGCAAGCGCTGGATCTACTTCTAGCATATGAGATTGCAGCACCGCTTCCTGACCAGAGGTCATTTCATATGTGTAATCTTCCATAAAACCTGTGGATTGATGATGGCTCATCACCTTTAATAAACGATCCAGTGCGGCGGTTTTCCAATCCCCTTCACCTGCAAAGCCATATCCCTTTGCCATGAGGCGCTGAACAGCTAGACCCGGAAGCTGCTTCATGCCATGTAAATCTTCAAAGTTTGTCGTAAAGGCATTGTAGCCGCCTTCATCTAAGAAACGTTTGATGGCAATTTCATATCGTGCTTGCACTTTTACACTTTGTTCCCATTCTTCCGCCGAATAACTCCCATAATCCACGTCATATAACGTTAAGTACTCAGCAAACAGAGCATCAACTTCTGCTTCTTCCACGGCATTTACATAGTTCACAAGGTCGCCTATTCCAAAGTAATCAACGGTCCAGCCCAGCTGGATCTGCGCTTCAATTTTATCTCCTTCTGTCACCGCAACGTGGCGCATATTGTCACCAAACCGAGCCACTTTGATGTGGAAGCTCTCATGATAGGCAGCCGCAACGTCCATCCAATCAGCGATTTGCTGCTTCACCTCCTGCTTCGACCAATGACCTGCAACGATTTGGTTTTGCTTATTTAAACGTGCATTGATATAGCCGTACTCTCTGTCTCCATGTGCCGATTGATGGAGATTCATATAGTCCATATCAATCGTGTCCCACGGAATGTTTTCATAGTATTGCGTGACGAGATGCAAAAGAGGCTTTTGCAAAAGAGACGTACCACGTATCCACATTTTTGCTGGAGAGAACGTATGCATCCAAGTCATCACACCGATGACCTCATCACGATAGTTGACCTCTTTCATCAGCTGTGTGATTTGATCCGCACTAACCGCCAGTTCCTGCAGAATAATTGGATAAGGCAGCAAACCGCTCTCATTTAAGGCATCTGTTATCTTTTGCGCATCTGCCTTCACTTGCTTCAGTGCTTCACCCCCATATAAGTGCTGTGAACCGACGACAAACCAACATTCTTTCTTCTGACTTGTTAACATAGAAATCCCTCTTTTCTTTATCTTGAAGGTTTTTGTCCGTAATACGCATGTGTTCCATGTTTTCTTAAATAATGTTTATCTAAAATCACCTGCGGAAGAGGCTCCGCATATTCGTTCAATTGCTTTGCAAACAGGTTCATTTTCGCTACTTCATCTAAAATGACACTGTTCGTTACCGCACTTTTTGCATCTTTTCCCCACGTAAAGGGACCATGACCTTGTAGCAAAATACCAGGAACCGCCATGACATCTATCTGTCTTTTCTCAAACGTTTCAATGATCAAGTGTCCTGTTTCCACCTCATACCCGCGATTCACCTCTTCTTCTGTGAGAAATCGAGCGCACGGAACAGGTCCGTAAAATGTATCTGCATGTGTTGTGCCCATTGCTGGTAAATCAAGTCCAGCTTGCGCCCATACCGTTGGCCACATTGAATGGCTATGTGAAATGCCGCCAATTTCCTCAAAGTGTTTGTAAAGAACAGCATGTGTGGCAGTATCGGAAGAAGGATTAAATTCTCCCTCGACCACTTGACCGTCAAAATCGACCACGACCATGTCTTTTGCTGATAATTTGTCATACGCTATGCCGCTTGGCTTAATGACAAACAGTCCACTGTCACGATCGCACGCACTGACATTGCCCCATGTAAATTTCACAAGTCCGTACTTTGGTAGATCTAGATTCGCTTGAAACACTTCTTCTTTTAACCGCTCTAACATACAGGTGCCGCTCCTTTCTGTGGCGTCAAATGTTCTACTGCCGCTTTTTCTATCGGGAGTCCTTCTTGATAGCGCTTTATAAATGCCTCAAAACCTTTAACATCCAGTGGATCAGGATCAATAAGCTCTTCTAATGTATGGGCAAATACTTGATGCTTGAGAAAATGGCTCAGTGTTTGCTGCTGGTGATTGATCATATATGAAGCAAGGACCGCCATCCCAAACGCACCGCCTTCTCCCGCCGTTGATACGACGGATACAGGTGTCCCGAGTGCAGCAGCGACCATTTTTTGCCCAACTATCGGTGTTTTAAATAAACCGCCATGTCCTAGTAAGCGATCAATCTTGACTTGTTCATGTGCTTTTAACCGATCCATCCCGATTTTCATTGCGCCAAATGCAGAGAAAAGATGCGTCCGAATGAAATTAGCAAGGGTAAACCGGCTTTGAGGAGATCTAACAAAAAGGGGTCTTCCTTCTTTTAGTCTCGTAATATTTTCACCAGAATAATAGCCATAGCTTAAAAGCCCGCCCCCATCATGATCTGCTTCTAAAGCTTGATTTAATAGGGTTTCGTACAATCTTTCTGTTTCAACTGGCTGACCCATTGCTTCAAACGCTTCTCTGAATAGATTCATCCAAGCGTTGAGGTCACTTGTACAATTGTTGGCATGAACCATCGCGACTGGCAGGCCATCTGGTGTCGTGACAAGGTCCACTTCTGGGTACACACCTTTTAGATGTTGCTCTAACACAATCATGGCAAATACAGATGTCCCAACTGAAATATTCCCAGTTCTCTTTTCCACACTGTTTGTTGCGACCATCCCTGTTCCTGCATCACCCTCTGGCGGGCAAAAAGGGATACCTGGCTGCAACTGTTTGCCTTGGTCTAAAATCGCTGCTCCAGCTGCTGTTAACACACCAGCTTCTTCGCCTGCTAAATAGACGCGCGGCAAAAGATGACGAAGCTTCCACGGATAGCCTTTTTCTGCAATCAATGCTTCAAATTGATGAAGCATCACTTCGTTGTAATCCTTCGTTTTTTCATCAATGGGGAACATTCCCGACGCATCGCCAATTCCGATGGCCTGCTTCCCTGTTAACAGCCAGTGAATGTAGCCTGACAAAGTGGTCACATACTCTAACCGGGACAGATGTTTTTCCTCTCCTAATATCGCTTGATATAAGTGAGCGATACTCCATCTTTCTGGAATATGAAATTGGAATACATCCGTTAGCTTTTGACTCGCCTCGGTCGTTGTTCCATTCCGCCACGTTCGAAATGGGACGAGGACTTCTCCTGTATGATGACAGGCGACATAGCCATGCATCATCGCAGATATCCCGATGGAGCCAATGGTTTGAATCGTCACCCCATACAATTGTGCAGCCTGTTCTTTCATCTGACGGTACGCCACTTGAAGACCTGTAATGATTTCAATTAAATTGTACGTCCATATTCCTTCTTGAAGAGAACTTTCCCATTCAAATGCACCTTGCGCAATTGGCTGAAACTCTTCATCTATTAAAATCGCTTTAATTCGTGTGGAACCAAATTCAATGCCCAAAGATGTCCTGCCTTCTACAATGGCTTTGGCCGTCTCTTCACGATTCATTTTGTTCACCCCCATGATGATAGCGGTTTCAAATATCTTTTTCGTTTGATTCATCTTTACATGTGCACAAAAACAATATAATATTTGTCCGTACATATGTCAATAATAAATATAGTTGTGCATACATAATTAGACAAAAACTTTCATATTCTCTAAGGAACAGACGATAGACACTGTAAGCGCCTGTTTTTGATTAAGCAACCATGTTAGAATATGTCCATACAAGTTCTTCTCAACCCGAGTAGAGGATCAACTGTGAAAGAAGTGAAACGATGAAAAAGAAGTACCAGATCATTATAGATGATATAAAAAGCAAAATACTGACAGGAGATTACCGGATCGGGGAGCGTATTCCAACCGAATCAAGCTTACAAGAGATGTATCAAGTAAGCAGACATACGGTGCGAAAAGCCATCTTGGAATTATCGAGTGAAGGTTTTTTAAGAAGTGAAAAAGGCTCAGGCACATTTGTCACCAATCAATATCAAACAAAACCTGCTGGACATGCTCATATGAAAACGATTGGCGTCATCACCACATACATATCCGATTACATTTTCCCGTCGATCATTCGGGGCATCGAAAGCCGATTAAATGAAGAGAACTATTCTTTGTTACTGGCGAGTACGAATAACGATGTGGAGCAGGAGAAAAAAGCTCTTGAAATGATGCTGTCCTTTGGTGTGGACGGATTAATTGTCGAACCGACAAAAAGCAACTTATATAATCCAAACATTTCGTACTACCTATCCTTTAAAGAACAGGATGTACCGCTTATTATGATCAATGCCTACTATGAGCAGTTAGAGGTCCCCTTCCTTTGTTTGGATGATGTAAAGTCCAGCTATTTAGCGACAAAGGAGCTGATCACCTCTGGGCATCAGCACATTGGACTGATTTCAAAAACAGATGATTTACAAGGAAAATATCGAATGAAAGGCTATATTCAGGCACTCGGTGAAGCGAAGCTCAATTTCCTACCAGAGCATGTTCTTTTTTTCGATACAGAATCGAAGCAGTATTTAGGGGATCATATCAAAACCTTTTTACAAGCGCACCAGCATGAGCTGACAGCCCTTGTTTGCTATAACGATGAGGTAGGATTAGAAGTAGCAAATGTATGTAGTGAAATGGGTTTATCTATTCCAGATGATCTTTCCATTATTGGACAGGATAACTCGTATATTGCCCAAAAAAATGCCCATGTGAAACTGACAACGCTGACACACCCTCAAGAGCAAATGGGACGAGATGCGGCAGACTGGATGATTAAAAAAGTACAAGGGAAAAAGAATCTCCCTGATCAAACATTTTATGAGCCTGAACTCGTTCCTGGTGAAACGATTAAAGCGCTGAACGCAAGAAAAAATGAGCCCTCTTCATAGGAGGCTCATTTGGCTTTAGGCTCTTGTTCAAGCATATTCATCACGTCATAGGCAATTCGGTCAGGAGAATCTTGCGTGATACGATTGCGATAGTTAGACAAGACGACCACTCCCGTTTTTGAATGCGGGCGGAAGCCCATGAAGCTGGAGAAACCAGAAGTTGCACCATTATGGCAAATCAATCCCGTATCATCTATGACCCACCCGAGTCCCATTGACATGTTTTTCCCTATCTTCACCTTTGGCTCGTGGGTCATTTTCCATGGAGAAGCGACGTCTGCATTCATATGTGCAGAGAGAAATGAAAGCAAATCAGTGATCGTCGAACGAATCGCACCAGCCCCTTGATAGTCATGCATCTGAAGCGGAGGAACCTCTTTTCCATTCTCTTGATGACCGAGGATCATCTTCTCTTGGACATCCTCCTTGATCGTAATCAAGGTGTTCGATAGTTTCAGCTCATCCACGATATATTCAGTCAGCAGCTCTTCATATGTTTTGTGAAGAGACCATCCCATGATCAACCCGAGGAGTCCCATCCCTACATTGGAGTAACGAGATGGGTATTCTTTTCGCTCATTCCATTTTTTCGAGTGTAACAGTTTCATTAATTCATCAAGGGAATATTGACAGTACATATCTCTTCTCACTTTTGGAAGGAACCTTAGTTGTAAATCTCTGAGAAAACGATGTGAAGGAAGTCCAGACGTATGGGTTGCCAGCTGTTCCAATTGGATGGGGTGATTCTTTCTTATTTCGGGACAATACAGTGAAATGGAATCGTCTAGCTTCATCTGCCCTTTTTGAATCATGCTTGCCAATATACTTGTCGTAAAGACTTTTGAAATAGAGCCGATTTCAAAAATGACCTCCTCAGGCTGCACGCGCTGCTGTATGGGGTGATCTCCGAAATGAAAAACGTGTCTTTCTCCTTGATGAATCAGTCCGATCACGAGCAGTGCCTGTTTCTTTTTCTCCGTATAAGAAGAGGCAATTCGCTGTACTTCTTGTTTGAGCATCATCAATGGATCATCATCCTTCCCCTTCATTTTGATCTACAATCAATTGATCAAGCTTTGTATAAATGGATGTCAATGTGTTGATCTCTTCGAGGCTTAATTTTGAATAGTATTTTTCAATGATCGCAAGTTCTATCTTTCTCATATTCTCCAAGTACGTCTTTGCCTTTTCAGAAAGTTCAACGTGCAATTCCCGACGATTTTGCGGGTTGATGCTGCGGCGAACCCATTCTTTTTTTTCAAGTGTGTTTAATAACTGGCTCACAGCACTTTGGGTGATGCCTAGTTGCTGAGCAATTTGAATAGGTGAGCTTCCCCCTTTTCGCTCTACGAAATCAAGGACAATATGCTGCTTATCAGTTAACTCATCTACAAATAACTCTTCAAACTCTAATCGGAGCTTTTGATGGATGCGCGCTTCGATTTGGTTTAATTCTTGGATCATCGTTGTTTTGGATGTCACTGTCATCACCTTTATAATTAAGATAACTTAAGTATAAAGGTATATTAATTATTAATCAACAAAAATCCCTATCTTTTATCAAAGATAGGGAAAATGCCGATTATACTTCTTCTTTAGGTGAAGGTACTGCACATACGCCATCTGCACATGCGTCTTCAAATGAAGCATCAGCCGCTTTCTCCGTTTGCACTGCCTCTTCTGTCCAAGCCGTTTCAAGGGCACGAAGGAACGTATCTGCTGGCTGTGCACCAGCAACCGAATATTTGTCATTGATCAAGAAAAAAGGCACAGCAGAAATCCCTAGCTGTCTTGCTTCTTTTTCGTCTTCTCGCACATCGTCTGCAAATTCTTGCCCGTCTAGAACCTTCTGTACTTCGTTCTGATCAAGGCCTGCTTTTTCTGCGATATCTAAAAGGGTTTGACGATCGCCAACATGCTTTCCATCTGTAAAATACGCTTGAAACATCTCTCCCATGACGAGATCGCCTTTTCCCATTTTTCCAGCATATTGAGCGAGCTGGTGGGCATCAAAGGTGTTTGTCAAAACGAGTGGATCGAATTGAAAATCGATTCCTTTCTCCTTGCCCGCCTGTTTCACCTGTTCATTCATCGCGATGGCCCGGCTGCGGCTCATGCCATATTTTTTGACAAGCATATCATGCACATCATAATTCACTGCAACAGGTGCATGCGGATCAAGCTCAAAGCTTTTAAACTCTACTTCTACCTGTTCTTTATGAGGGAATTGCTCAAGCGCTGTTTCCAACTGATTTTTTCCTATATAACAAAAAGGACAGGCGATATCTGACCAAATTTGCACTTTCATCTTCATCTTCCTTCCGTTGCTTACGTTTTTTCTTTCGAGATGTAACTATTATAGTTACATCTTATCCTTTATGTCAAGTGATCCTTCTTTTTAAGTACCATGTATTAAAAAAACCTTTCCTTCAAAAAAGGAAAGGTTTTCATCACGGCTATTCTAAATTCGCATGGTGACCGTACATTTTATGGGTGTCGAGCTCTTTCATTTCCATCAATCTCAAGATAACCGCATCGTACATAAGAAGCAAAGTTTGCTCAAATAATGAGCCCATCGGCTGAATCGTATGATGGTTTCCTTCATGTTGATCCTTTGGCGCACCTGACAGTAAGATGACTTCATCCGATAGATCAGTTATAGGTGACTCAGCTGAAAGTGTGAACGACGCCACGCTTCCGCCAATCGCCCTTGCCTTTTTCGCGAGCACAAGCAGCGTCTCTGTTCGGCCAGAACCGCTCCCTACAATCAATAAATCCTCAGATGTAAAAGCAGGCGTATTCGTTTCACCGATCACATAAGCTTCGAGACCAATATGCGTGAGTCTCATCGCAAACGATTTTCCCATCAAACCAGACCTGCCAGCCCCTGCGACGAAGACCTTTCGAGCCGCTAAAATGCTTTTGACAAGCTGCTCTCCTTGTTCGTCTTGAATAGCGGGCGAGTGTTCAGAAAGCTCGCTTAGAATCGCTCTCACATAGTCACTTATTTTCATGATTGTGCAATCAACTGCTTCATTTGCGCAGCCACTTCTGCTTTATTGTCTTGAGCCGCAATGCCACCGCCGACAATAATCAAATCTGGATTTAATTTGACGACTTCAGGTAACGTATCAAGTTTAATACCGCCTGCAATCGCTGTTTTCGCCTGTTTGACCACTTGTTTAATGGTCATGAGGTCAGCAAATGAGTTTTGACCAACCGCTTGCAGGTCATAGCCTGTGTGCACACAAATATAATCTACCCCAAGCTCATCCAGCTCTTTCGCTCGGCCGGCGATATCTTTGATCCCAATCATATCGACTAAAATTTGTTTCCCTCTTGTTTTTGCTTCTTTCACCGCTCCTTGGATAGACATATCTTCAGCTGCCGCAAGAATCGTGACGATATCCGCTCCAGCTTCAGATGCCTGCTGCACTTCATAACCGGCAGCATCCATAATTTTCAGATCCGCCAGCACACGTAAATTCGGAAACGCCTGTTTGACTTCTTTTACAGCACGAAGCCCTTCGTTGATCACAACAGGTGTCCCAATTTCCACCACATCAATAGACGCTTCTACTTCTTTGATCAGCTCGATCGCTTCTGGTATATTCACTAAATCTAACGCTAATTGTAATTTCATGAACGTTCACTCCCGTTTTTTCATCTCATCTTCAAGAGCTCCGTGAATAGGGCTTCTTGAACGATGAAATGAGTATAACAACAGGATGGAAGCAATCCAAGTACGCACTTTTTTTTTACATACTATACTTTTTCGCATATGGGCACAAAAAAGATACTGTCTTTCGACCAGTATCTATTTGTAGGTATTTCTATTTATCGTCCTTTAAAAAATTGCTGTCGAGATATTGTTTGCCCCAATCATACATCGCCTCTAAAATCGGCATTAAGCTTTCTCCGAGTTCTGTGAGAGAGTACTCAACCTTTGGCGGAACGACAGGATAAACCTCCCGGTGCACAATGTGATCTTCCTCTAATTCTCTTAGCTGATTGACAAGCATTCTTTGCGTAATCCCAGGCATTAACGACTTTAACTCACCAAACCGTTTTGTCCCTTCTCTGCCAAGGTGCCATAAGATCAGCATTTTCCACTTCCCGCCGATAATATTCAGCGTCAGCTCTTTTTCGCAATTGAACACTTTATTTTCCATTCTTGATGACAACAATATACACTCCTTTTAATACAAACCGTTTATCCTATATCATATACTGCGGCAAAATCGATTGCCTAGCATACGGTCTTCGTTATTGATTTTGTTTTTTGACAAAAGCCATCACAACCTTTGTCATGTCTTGCGCTTCTTTTGGCGCTCTGTCAGATCCAAACCATTTATTTAAATCACTGTGGCTCAGCGAATGAACCCGAAACACAAACCGTGAGCCTTTCTCATGATTCAGTTTTTCTGCAAATCGGTACACCTCAGGATTTTCCCAGCCTGTGACCAAATAAACAGGCGGTACATTCGTTTGATTCATATAAGTGACCGGTGATGCCTTTGTCCAGTTTTCCTCTTGTTTGCCAAACACTTTTTTGTACGATGGAATGGCTTGTATAAATTGATTGATGTTTAACGGTCCATCTAAAATCACGATAGAATTGATCGTTTTTGGCGACAGCCCCACACGTTTTAAGTAAGTCGAATCTGTAGCAACCAATGCTGTCAAATGACCACCCGCTGAGTGACCCATGACATTGATTTTTGACGAATCGATTTGATATTCATCTGCATGATCCTTGACCCACTTAATAGCATTCGCCGTATCATCTGCCATCTGCTCGAAGTTGGCATCAGGGTGAAGCCTGTAATTCATTGAAACAAACACATACCCTTGACCCGTAAAATAATCAGCCTTTGAAGCGACTCTATTCTTATCGCCGCCTGTCCAGCCGCCGCCATGGAGATAGATCATGACTGGATGCTTCTTCTTTTTGTCTTCATCTTTTCCCTTTGGCATATATATATCCAATGTTTGCTGTTTATTTTGTGTGTCTGCATAATGGATGTTCGTCGTCGGCTTAGGCTGGTTGAAACGGAACACAAAGAATGCGCATACCAATAATCCAGCGATGACCGCCGCAAATAAGAGCCATTTCATGATTCGATTCAATGTCATTGCACCTTTCTGTGTTGGGATGGGGAAGTATGATTCGCACATATGTAGAGCGACTAGCCCGATTCATTTGATACGACTTGTATGACTTGAACCGTTTGACAGTAAAAAGAAAAATACTGTTCTTCATAATCTTCGACAAAGTAATTCAAATATTCCCAGCCTCTATCCAAAAGTTGAATGTTCAAAAAAAGATAGGAATCGTTTGTTAACTCCAAATCTTTGATTTGAACAGAAGAGACATTGGTAAATTTCAGATGAATGTCTGCTTGCAGATTCGGGGAATCATATGGGATGTGTATTACAATACAGTTGATCAAGTCGTAATGTTCATTATACTCTTTAAAGTAGTGAAATTCATTGATTTGCTTTAGATGGTTGATATTGAAATCAGGGATTTGTTTCTGGACTTTTTCATCTAAAAACCATGTCATCGTTTGTCCTCCAAGAGGTTATTGTAGAAGTGCAATGATTTGTTTTCTTGTTTCTTCATGGTATTGAACATAGGAGTGCAGTAAAGGATATGATTCAAGGATCTCTTGATACGATTTGATTTGGGGATATTGCTCTTCAAATGACTGACGCAGCACGTTTAACTGTTTTTTCGGTATTCGTTTATGATCGACCACATAACTTAAGCTGCCTGCAACAAGTGAAAAAAACATATAAAAATCATCTGAACATATACCAGTTTCCTCTTCAAAAGAGACGATTTCATCTGGATAAGATAAATCTAATAAGTATTGATAACGTTGTTTTACATCATCGAATAAACCTTGTTTATCACGGCTGATTCTCATGGTTTTTTCCTCAATCTCTCATTGTTTTTAATTCTTATTTAGACGCTAATGAGATCTTCCTATAAACTGCAAATAAATTCTTGTGAATCGAAACATACGTTTTTCGATTCTATTGCGAGTAACATCCCATTGATGTTAAATAGAAAATTTGCATTTGAATCAAATTCTTCAAGAAGTACATTTTTAAGGTTCCCTATCCCATTAGGATGGTAACTACATTCAAAAATTTGCCAATTCATCTCTTCTTGTATCAATTCTTCAAATCTATCATTACCTTCACCCCCATTATAATAAAGACTTGCCACATTCATAAATCGCAATTCATGATACCGAGCATCATTTATTTCACTTATACTAATGTTTATGACTAGTTCTTTACGAAAAAAATCAAATGAGAATGCCAGTACATCACAGACACCATCTAAATAATCGATCCATTTCTCTATACTGCTAAACATCTCATTCACTCCCCTAACGTATTCCCCTATTTTTTCAGAATGAACTCTATTCTTATCGTGTCACGGAGTTTGTAAATATTCTTCAAATGAAATAAAGTCCGCTTTTTTTCGAAATTCGCTTAAGATTTTCTGATCTCCTGTAAAAATAACATCTGTCGAATCAAAAAATCCGATTTCAAACACGGCTTGAGGGATAACGGGTGTATAATTCACGTTCCAATATCGTTCATTATCTTCAATTTGAGGTATTGAATGAATATTCAAATGATCTACATGACGAGGCAATGCGGTCAAAACAGCGAAAATAAAAGAATAAGAATAGTCATGTAAGAATTTTTTGAAATGTTCACCCTTCAGAAATAAAAAATCCGTATAATCCGGCATGACTTCTGAATGAGATTGATTATTCCGATCATGAAGCATTGGGAGTGTCACATCACTTATGACCCAATGATACTCTTCTACGTTTAAATTGATTTTCTTTATTAATTCATTTACTTCGAATAGATTTTTCTCTTTTGCTAATACGATTCTCATTACTTGCTCCACCTCACCGATTTAAAACATCAGACGAAACTAAAAATATTCCACAGTATCAAAATCTGACCATAATCTCCAGTCAGTGTTCGTGTTTATATTTACAATGCATGTTGGATCTTGATAGATCGAACTCTTCGCAACCGATTGAAAAAAAGGAGATTGACTAGGGAGTTGGCTATGCGTTTCTGGATGAAACCATGATTCAGTTGTATAGAGCGGTTTATCATATACATGCTGAACGATGTCAAATTGTTCTTGATCTGTCATCCATAAACTATCCAGCAAATCTCGATGTTTGGCCATTTCTCTTAACAGAGTAATCCATTCATTTTCCTCTGTTACATCAGATTGGCATGACTCTGGTATTTGAACATTAAAATAGCCACCATTCAATTTAATTCGTAATGGTTGTTTGGTGAATCCAGGTTCTATCTCATCATCATCTATTATTTCATCATGCTGATCCACGAAAACAAAGAGCTCATCCAATAGAAAATTGATGGATCCATTATTCAACTCATGACCAAACGCAAAAAAATCAATAGCCGGTCCTAACTTCGATAAACCGAATAATTGAATCGTGATCAGCCAATTTCCATCTCTAGTAAATAGAGAAAGCTTCCCTTTGGCAAAATCAAAGTTCTCGTTATCTAATAGCGGAAACTCTTTATTTAGAAAAGACTTATCTAATGTGTTTAATACATGGTCTATTTGTTTCATTTCTTCCTCCTTATGAAGTCATTTCTTCAAAGTTAGTATAATTTCGAATCAGTTCTTTTTTAAAATCATCAGGAAGTTTTTGATTCGGAAATACAACTGAAATCCAGCCTAATACAATCTCATCTAAAATTCTCCACGTTTTTAACAATTGTTTATTCATTTGTTCTAATTGAAGAATCGCTAGTACTCCTATCTCATAACCTCTGTCGCCATAAATGATCCATTTCGCAGAAGGGGAAACCCATATCACACGTGAAGCAATATCCATTATGCTATCATTTACACTCTCTATCGGATAATCCGTTAAGAGATCGAGGTAATCACTTGGAGTAAGGTTTAACGGTACTTTCACCCAAGGATAATAACCAAAATCATGATAATAATCATCCATGCTCTTCTGCTCATCTAATACAGCCATGAGTATATAGTCATCATGATGATTCAAAGCTAAACCTTTTAACATTTCCCAACCATCATCTGATAACAACCAATGGAATTCTTCGAATAAATAATGAGGGGTTTTCGTTTTCAACACTTGATCAGGGAATGTCTTCGTACTGTGAATGAGCGAATGAACAAACGATAGAACATGTTCAAATTCTTTTGGATCGGATATAAACAAATGTTTCACTTTATGCTCCTTTCATATCTTCGGGTAAGTCTATCATCAGTCATTAATAATCCATTTCACCGCTTGTAACATGACGCATAATGAGAGAGCATTTGAGTGTAATAATCATTGAATGTTTTTTGATCCTTCAATAATCCTTCAAACCAATTTGCTAAAACAGGGTGATCCATTGGTTTCCACCCTTCTTTTAATAACCTATTTTTCACAGAATCTTTTGTTGATACCATTCCTATGATACAAATTTCCATATCTCTATCTGCCCAAATCGCCCACTGCAAAGAATGAGCTAACCAGACAACTATATTCGAATGCGTGATTATATTATCCGCTATGGAACCTTTTGGGTGCATCCATAGTGCATTTACATAATCCTCACCTGAAATGTTCACACTCGCTTTCAGCCAATGATAATAACCAAATTCCTTCAAATAATATGCGGTTGGATCTGGTTGAAGGACTGCAGTCAAAAATTCTCTATCTTGTGTAACAGTTGATAACTCTTTTATGGTTGGTAAAATATCATCACTCAATGCCCAATCAAACTCTTGAAACAAAAAACAATCAAATGTCTTACGAAAAACTTGTTGTGGCAGCTCTTTACTTGTTTCAAACACATGGTCTACTAAATTCTGATAGAATTTGAATTCTTTTTCTGAACGAATAAATAAATCTTCAAGCCGTTTCAAACAACTACCTCCACTCTTGTCGAACTAGTAGTTTTTTAATTCTTCCTCTATATCTTCTTTTAATGTTTGAATTTCAATTGACACCGAATTATTTCAATTATAGAAAATGGACGGATTGATTCCATCTGCTAACATTCCCGGCAGCCACTCTTCTATGAAATCGTCTAAATCAATCATTTCTGGCACTGTTTTTCCCCATTGGTCGATCGCACAATAAGCGGCATGTTCCTCTGTCGGCCAAAAATGAAGCTGCGGTACACGATGTTCATCCTCTGACATCACCCATCCCTTCTCGTTTCTTAATGACCAAACCTCTTCAAAATCAACAATCTTTTTGATGAAATAGTCATAACGCTTTTTCGCAGGTAATTGCATGGTGGTTTCTAATTCTTTCGGATGCATGGATATTGCGTCACTCCTTTTATTTATAAATGGGCTTAACCATAAGAATTTAGCAAGCTCATATATAGAAACTATTTGTATTCTTCTAACCAGTCATTCAAATCATCTACAGGATGTAAGTAAGAATTAGGTGAATCTTTCAAATCAATTCCACTTAAAAGAATCAGCATATCCCAAACTTGATCATCGTCTATTTCTGGATCGTCTGCAGAAACGTAAATTTCAGCCCAATCAGACACTTGTTCTCTTGTGATCGTCCCCTTTAAGACATTTCGTATTTTATTTAAACAGTCTAGCATTTTTGGTTCAGCCATTTATTACACCATTCCTTTCTCAAAACTCATTTTACGCTGTAAACTGCCTATATTTCATATTTAATAATATCCTCCATTGACATACCTTTAAAATATAAAGTAAGAATGTTTTTAATAGTGTATTCGCTACGTATACCCATCGGGTTAAATATAGTCTTAGCCGTTTTTGGATCAGCAACCTCTAAGTCCATAGCAGGTGTATCGGAACCTTCTTTACCCTCGCTTACGTAATAATTTCCATTTCGGTATTCCACGAATTTCAGATTTTGAAGATCCTCTTCTTTTATAAAATCTTGATTTATTTTTGTGATGACTTTCCATGAACCACTTAAAAAGCCTGTCAGGCCTGTATTTGCAACGAATAGTCCTTTCTCTTTTTTTATCAATTGTTTTAACTCATTTTTTTCTATTCTTTCATCAACAAACAAATCATAGTATTGGATTAAAATATCATCATATTGATTTTTCCCCTCACCCGAAATGATCAAAGCATAGCTCAATTTCCCAACTTCTTTTAATGGGAGTTCAAATATAGCTCCTGGTTCTACTTTACTTAAAGTTTTTACTTTTTTAGTTGTTATTTTAATATCCGTTACTTCTTTGTCGTTTAAATCATCAAAATAGTGACTACCTCCATTGTTTAAAGCCATCATAATTGTCAAAAGCATCTCATCAATCGTTGGCTTTCTCTTCAAATGTTCCTCAGTCATTTCATAGAATTGTTCAATCGCTTCTTCAAAAATATCTAATCCATCATCACCAATTATGATGTTCTTTTTCTTATGTACTTCTTCCCAAAAGCCCATTTAGAATACCCCCTTTATATATTGTGTTCTTTATGTTATTCTCATTTTGCTTTATCACGATAAACGTATACTTGTATAAACTGTTTTATGTGCACGTTTGAAAAGTGCCACTTCATGATCCGTTAACCACTTAAGCTCTCTCATATGATAGGAAATTTCTTCTAAATAAGTATCGGTTTTTGCAATTAATTTTTTATCTAAGATATTTCTTTTATTGTCTTCAACTACAAGATAAAGAGTAAACTGTTTTAAATCTAATTCGATAAGTGGGTAAGCTTTTCTTTTTTTATCGGGACTTAGTTTTGTTCTCCCTTTAATCTCCGCTTTATATTCCTTCTCTTTCATTTTCTTAAATGTCGCTTTGACTAGCTGACTGTCCCAATTTTTCAGTTCACACAGATAGAGTATCGCTTTTTCCAAAGTATCTGCTAAGATCTTTTTCTTATTTGTTGCATTTTCAAATTCACTGTAACGGAAGGGTACTTCCAGCTCGTACGTATTTTTTAAAAATAAGATGTCTGGTTCATCTTTTAAAGTACTAATTAATTTGTAGTCTTTAAAAGACCCACATATCAAAACAATAGCCTCACAATCTTTCGTTTGAAATTTCTTTTCTAATTCGTATAAAAACATTTCAGTCATACAAAGGGATTGGCTGGCTAAGTTCCCACGGTCGTCATCTGACATTAATTGTATATTTTTCAAATACACTTCTTATATCCTCCTTTCTAGAATTACTATCTCCGCTACATTCAAACTGAGGGACCTTAATTTTTATTTAAAGAAAATATTCTTTTTAGAGATTTTTCTAATAAATCAATTGGTACATGGTCTTGACTAATATAGTGAAATATTGCTATACCATTTTCCAATGAGAGAATTGTCCATGCCATTTCTTCAGGTGAAAGAGTGCATGTAAGGTTCTCTTTTTCTATTAAATTCTCAATGGATTGAGAGATTTGTTTTACTGATTGTAGGATCATATTTGACCACTGACACCTTACTTCCTCATTTCTCATTGAATACAAAAGAAATTCCATATTTAGCAGGCTCCACGTCCTATTTTCTTCAAGATTTTGAATAGACTGTTGATTCATTTTTTCTGGAAAGTGTAAAAGAGAAGGCTGTTCTGCTAAAAAAGAATTGATTTTTTCTACATGTAATTGCATTTGTTGTTCCAATAGAGCTAAAAAGATCTCTTCCTTTGAATGAAAATGCGCATAAAAGGCCCCTTTGCTAAAGCCTGCATATTCCGCCAATTTATCAATAGAGACCCCATGAAAACCATACTTGGCGAAATTCTCAACTGCAGAATTTATGAGTAATTTCCGTGTTTCCTCTTTCCTTTCATTTTGCGTTTTTCTTTGTCTAATCATTCCTTTACCTCCTTATCTTGACAATCATACCATATAGAATTAATATACCAATTAGTATATAAATTCTACATGGTATATATATTGGTGAACAGCATAAGCAATTAATAGCTATTGAAAAGGAGCAAAACAATGCGAAAAGTGGGGAAAAAAATTCACAAAACGAAAAGGGACATAATAGCTCAAACAGTTAAATCAGGAATTATTACATCAAATTTAATGCCAATGTGTGCTGGCTTAACCTTGGCATTATACACTTATCAAATTGACATCCTTCATAAATCTATTGAGATACTATTTGCATTTGCCGGTTCAATTTTATTAATTGGTGCTGCTGGAGCATTAAACAATTTGTATGACAGAGACATAGATTCCGTGATGAATAGAACAAAAAACAGACCTACTGTAACAGGAGAAGTCAATCTTAAAAAAGTTCTATGGCTTAGTATCTTAATGTCTATTTTAGGTTTGATTTTTTTAGCATTTACAACCTATCTAGCAGCTATTATAGGATTGATTGGTTTACTTTTTTATATTTTCCCTTATACAATGTGGAGTAAAAGAAAAACCGTTTACAACACGGAAATTGGAAGCATTTCTGGGGCAATGCCGCCTCTCATTGGTTGGACGGCTATTTCACCAGACATCTCACACCCAGCTATTCAGGGGTTGTTTTTCATTACAATTATTTGGCAGATGCCGCATTTTTATTCAATAGCTATTAGAAAGCAAAATGAATACAAGGCTGCGAACATTCCCATGTTACCTGTTGTAAAAGGAATGAAAAGAACATACTTGCAAACGAATCTTTATATCTTAGCAATTACCTTAAGCAGTTTTCTTTTCCGTTCTTTAAGCATAGGGCTTGTGCTTGTGTCTTTTTTTCTAGGTTTTATATGGATTTGTTTAAGTATTTTAGGTTACAAGCGAATGAATTCTGAGAAGTGGGCATCATTTATGTTTGTCTATTCACTAATTTATATGACAACTCTTTATTCGACGGTCATTATCTATACTCTTACTCGTCAAATTTTTTGATTTATTCAAACTTTAGTTTTGTAGATAACCATAAAAAAGCATCCTAAACGGATGCTTCTACCAAATGATATTTTTTCAAAATACGATAGGTGATTTCTTTTGCTTCTAGTCCGGTGCCTTCTATATTTGTGGTGAAGATGTAGGTTTTGTTTTCATGTTTGATGAAGCCTGCGTACCAGCCTATGCCTGATCCGGAGCCTGTTTTTCCGTATAGCGTGGTGTGTTTCTCTTCTTCTTGTATCATCATTCGTTTGACGGTTCTCATAACCGATAGGTCAAATGGGAGACTTTCTTCATATAACTGTTTTAGGAAATGGACTTGTTCTACTGGAGAAATGCGCAACGTACTGCTTAGCCAAAATTGATCGATTCCGCCAGATATGTCTTGATTCCCATAATGAATGGCTTTTATCCAATGGGCCATGCGCTCTTCCCCGATGTCACGTGCCATAGCTTGATAATACCAGACGACTGAATCTCTCATGCCAGAGCCCAGTGTATGGTCCTTATTCCAATTATCAATCTCTCTTTTTACTCCGTCCCAATATTTAATGTCGTATTCATCTTTAACTGCACCTGTTTGAAGTCCGATTAAGGCATTTGCTATTTTAAACGTTGATTGAGGTGCAAAGCGCTTGTTCGCTCTTTTTTTGTTATACACCCATGGTGATTTTTCTTTTACTTCTTGAATCACAAATGTGCCTTCCCGATCTTTCATGAATTCATCGACGGACCATTTTGGAGATGTTCCTTCACTTGATGCAGGCTTGCTCATACAAAGTGCTGCAAGCATCGCGCCAGCAATCAGCCATTTCATCTTTTTTTTTTGCAAACAATCACCCTCTTTGCTCATGATTGCAATCGATTGTAGCATGCTGACTGATCAGAAATAAGAGCCGCTCGTCCTCTTTTTCAATAAAAAAAGCCGGTTTTATCCGGCTTTCTGTTTATTGTACGTTCAATTTTTTCTCTTCAATCGCTTGCTTTGCAATTTTCGAAATCGTCATATCGTCCATTGGCGGGTTATGAAGGCCAGCACGAATGTCTCGATAGTAACGTTGAAGCGGACAGCTAAGGCTTAAGCTTTTTGCACCGACTAAACGCATGGCTTTATCGACCACTTGCAGACTATGATTGACGACTGTATGCTTCACAGCACCGAATTCATTGATTAACAGCTCTCTTTTCTCTGGCTGCTCATACAATGTTGTCGTTGAATAGATGACATGGCGTGCTTGCTTTAGTAGTAAATCAATTTCGCCAATCAGTGTTTGGACATTTGGCAGTTCGCTAATTGTTCCGCTAATACTGTTCGGTGAATGGGTGATGGCATACTGAACAGCATAGTCTCTTGCCGCTTGTGCAATCCCTAAATAGCAGGAAGGAATGTGTGCGATCCAAGGGTTTAACGTACCGCCCCGAGGTCCTTTTTGCACTTCAACCAACATGTCATCTGGAACTTCCACATGATCTAGAATTAAATCATGGCTCTCTGTTCCTCTCATGCCAACAACATCCCACGTTTCTTCTATAGAAACACCTTTTGTATCACGGTGAATTAAGAAGAAGCCCATCGCTTCTTTTTCTTCGATCCATACACCGACGAGAAAGTATGTGAGTGCTGGTGACATCGTTGTGAATGTTTTCCTGCCACTGATCACCCATTGATCTCCTGATCTCGTTGCAGTTGTTCCAGGTTTGCCTCCTCTTGTTGGACTCCCTGTCTGCGCCTCACTGACGGCCCGGTTCACAAGAGCCCCATTTTTGATTTCTTCAGCAAAAAATTGCAGCTGCTTCTCATTCCATAGTTTCTTTTCATAAATTTCACCAACAACTCCTTGGTGCCAACCGATCGATAAGGCAGTTGCTCCATCCATACTTCCTAGTGTTTCTTGAAAAAGGACCATATCCTTTACAGATTGACCCCCGCCCCCGTACTCAACAGGCAGAGACAACGTTGTATAGCCCAGTTCTACTAATGATTCGATATTTTGTTTAGGAAAATAGGCACCCTCATCGTGTTCTTTTGCAGATTGTTCGATCGTTTCACGAAGGGATTCTAGTTGATCTAGCCAATTTTTTTGAAAATCTGTATCGACAAATAATGCTTTAGACAAAACGTATCCAACTCCTCTGTTTCTCGCAATCTATCATATCCGATTTATCCAATAGGTATTATTAAAACACACTTTACTTATAGGATTTAATGTGTTAAATTTTATCAATATTAAGTACATATGTCAAAGGAACGTGATGCTTTTATGATTTCTGCTACTAATCTACATAAATCCTATGGGTCAACTCATGTGTTAAAAGGAATTGATTTCACCGTACAAGAAGGTGAAGTGGTCGCCATTATTGGACCGAGCGGATCAGGAAAAACAACCCTTCTCCGCAGTTTAAACAGCCTTGATATCCCAGACAAAGGAACGCTGACAGTTGGAGAAGCCACGATTCAATTTGAACAATATCGAAAAAAAGATCTTTTAAAACTCAGACAGCAATCGTCTATGGTGTTTCAGCATTATCACTTGTTTCAAAATAAACGAGCTCTTGAAAACATCACAGAAGGATTGATTGTGTCTCAAAACATGTCTAAAAAAGAGGCGGAAAAAATCGGAGAGCAATTGTTAACGCGAATTGGGCTGCTTCATAAAAAAGATGCGTTTCCCAGTGAATTATCCGGAGGTCAACAGCAGCGTATCGGAATTGCCCGTGCGCTTGCAATGAATCCTGCGGTGCTTTTGTTTGATGAACCAACGTCCGCACTGGACCCAGAGATGGTCGGAGAAATCCTTGAAATGATGAAAGATATTGCGAGCCAAGGCATGACGATGGTCATTGTGACGCATGAAATTTCGTTTGCAAAGGATGTAGCGGATACAGTGATCTTTATGGCAGATGGGGAAATCGTTGAAAAAGGCTCACCAGAAGACGTCCTGATGAAGCCTCAGCATGAACGGACGAAACAATTTTTATCAAGAATTCATCGCGGGATGTGGCAAGGATTGGAGGAAGACAGATGAAGCGCAAGACTTTATTCACTGCCGCTAGTATCCTTCTGTTTCTCCTCTCTCTCATTGGCTGTAGCAGTGTGAAAACAACAACAGATGATGGCAAACAAATTGTCAAAGTCGCACTAAGCGCAGAAGTCAATCCGCCTTTTTTAGCCACAAATGACCGCAACGAGCCGATTGGCTATAACATCGATTATTTAAATGAAGTCGAGAAACGTTTGCCACACATTCATTTTGATTATATCTTTGGCGAGGAAGAATCCAATTTAATTGGGATTGGCGCTGGGAAATTTGAAATGGCGGCTAATTGGTTTTTTAGTAATCCTGAACGTGAAAAACGCTTTCTTTATCCTAAAGTTCCATACGGCTATTCGATGACAGGTTTAATTGTGAATGAATCAGAGCAAGATATTCAATCTCTAGACGATATGACATCAAAAAAGCTCGCTCCCGTCAGTCCTAGCGGCGGCCTTCGTTCCATATTAAATCAATATAATGAAGAAAATGATCGGAAAATTCCGCTCACGACCATTGAAAGCCCTTCAAACGAACTCAATTTAAAACGAGTCGAAAGTGGACGATCCGATGCGGCTTTTATGAATATTTCGACCTTTGATACGATTCAAAAACATCTTCACCTGAAAGTCAAAGTGGGCGGCATTGTCTCAAAGGAACCTATTTATCTTGTCTTACAGCCTAGTCAAAAGAAACTAGCATCACAATTGGATCGAGTGACACAAGAGATGATCGAAGACGGAACATTACCTGACCTTGCGAAGAAATGGTTTGGCGTTGATTTCTTTCAAGATATTGACTATATATCAGAGCAAGGCTATCAATATGAAGAAAGGAAGGAAGCGCCATGACGTTTACAGCTGGAGATTGGCTAAGAATCTTTTTACAGGTGGTTGATCGCCTGCCACTCACATTTCTGATGATTGTGGTGTCATTGTTTTTTGCCATCATCATCGGATTGCTGTTTGCTTGCATTCGAATCAAACAAATTCCAGTGCTGAAACAATTGGCGGTCATTTATTTGTCATTTACACGAAGTACACCGCTCATTGTTCAGTTATTCCTCATTTATTTTGGCCTGCCTCAGCTTTTACTCATGGCGGGAATTCAAATCAATCATTGGGATCGTGTGTTATTTGTGATGATCACATTCTCGTTACATACGGGCGCTTATTTATCTGAAGTCTTTCGCAGTGCATATTCCTCTGTTGGGAAAGATCAGCTTGAAGCAGCTTACATTGTTGGGATGACAGATACGCAGGCATTAATGAGGATCATTATTCCGCAAGCCTTTCTCATTGCACTTCCGAACCTCGGAAATTACACCATTGATCTCGTGAAAGATACCGCCATTGCATTTACAATCGGACTCATTGATATGATGGGACAGGTCAAAATCATACTAGGTAATAACTACGGGATAGGGATGTTTGAAGTGTACGTCATCATTGCAATTGTGTATTGGCTGATTTGCATCAGTATTGAACTGATCACGATGCTACTGGAAAGAAAATTTGTGAAAGGCCGCACCAGCCTGTCACGCTAAGGAGGCGATTTGATGCAAACCATTGATATATCATTTGCGATTGACCAAATACCACATATTCTAAAAGGCGTTCCCTTTACCTTATTGATTGCACTTGTTTCTATGGCTGTGAGCCTTTTGATTGGATCTATTTTTGCTTTCATTCGCCTCTTTCGTATCCCTGTGCTCCGCCAGCTGGTCACGCTCTATGTCTCATTTTTTAGAGGAACACCTCTCATTGTTCAGTTGTTTGCTTTCTTTTATGGCATTCCATTTGTTCTGACCAAAATGAATAGCACTTTTGGGTTGACCTTTCACCCGGATATGGTCTCCCCGCTTACCGTTGCCCTTATCACCTTCAGCCTGCATTCAGCCGCACATTTAACAGAAGTGGTCCGCAGCGCACTCCTTGCGGTAGACAGAGGGCAGCTTGAAGCGGCGAAAATCGTTGGCATGACCACCAGACAGGCGATGATGCGCATTATTTTACCGCAAGCGTTTGTGGTTGCCCTGCCAAACCTAGGGAATCAGCTCATTCAGCTGTTAAAAGCCACATCCCTTTCGTTTACAATTGGTGTACTGGAAATCATGGGGATCTCTCGCATCATTGCAAATGACGGCTACAAATTTTTAGAAACGTATCTTGTCTCTGCTTTGATCTATTGGATGCTTAGTATTTTCTTTGAACTCGCTTTTGCTTTGTTAGAGAAACGAGTCAGCGTGTACGGAAAATCTCTTGGACGTTAAAAAAGTCGATCAGGTACAAACCCTGATCGACTTTTTTATTCTCCTTTTTTCGGTGTGTTATATAGTTCTTTCGGTGCTGGTTTGAGTTTAGGCGCAGAGCCGAACACGACAGGAGCAGAAATATATCTGAATTCTCCCTTTCCATCCATACTTCGGCCATGTGCCCATCTGCCTTCTTTGCTTTCTTCTCCTCTTGAGAAGTTAAACAAATCATAGGATACTTGCTGTTTTTCCAGTGAGCGCGGGAAGGTGGTTGGAACAACGACATCCCCTTCTCGTTCTTCTAATTCCTTAATTGCAGCCAGCCACATATTTTGATGATATGTATCACGAGCAATGAGAAAGGAGAGCATATCCTTCACTCCGCGGTCATCGGTCATTTCATAAAGCCGTGTAACCTGAAGTCTGCCTTGTGACTCCGCATTCAAATTTGCCCTGAAGTCAGCCATTAAATTTCCGCTTGCAATGATATATTTTGCATTCCACGGATACCCTTGACTATCTGCTGCCATTGCCCCTAAGCCTGCAACAATTGCATGTTGAGGATTCATTCCGCCCATGACGGCTGCAAGTGCTGGATCACTTTGATACGCTTCTTCTTGTTCTTTAACTGGGGCATTATCAAGTAATCGAGCAATCATCGTTGCCAGCATTTCGACATGACCGATTTCCTCCGTTCCAATGTCATGGAGCAAATCTTTATATTTTTGATCCGCTCGGCAGTTAAACCCTTGAAATAAATATTGCATCATCACGCTGATTTCTCCATATTGACCGCCTAACACCTCTTGTAATTTTTTCGCATAAAGAGGGTCCGGCTTAGAGGGCTTTGCTTCATATTGCAGTTCTTTAATGTGATAAAACATGATGTCATCTCCTTTATTTACAAAAACCTTTGCACTTATCACTATTCAGCCGATGCCCTCTTTATGAAAAATCGCATGCTCTTATAAAAAAAAAGAGAACGGCATCTGCCATTCTCTTTATCGTCCTACTTATTCAGCACTGACTAAAATTTTCACTTGATCTTTTTCATTGATTAATGCATGGAAGCCATCTTCGATCACATCGTCCAGCTTGATTTTTTTCGTGACGAGTGTATCTGCAGAGAAATAGCCTTTTCTCATTAAGTTTAATACAGATGGGAAAACATCTCTGTAGCCGATGATTCCTTTGACTGTACGTTCTTTAATGACAATGTCATTCGGCATAATTTCTGCGCCTTTTTCCCAAATGCTCACAATGACTGTTTCACCTGAAATTCTAGTTGATTGGATTGCTTGCTTCAATACAACAGGTACACCTGTCACTTCAAAAGAAACATCGACTCCACCATTTGTACGGTGTGCGATTTCTTGAACAACATCTTCATACTGAGAAGGATCTACAATGATCGCTCCAAGTTCTTTTGCTTTTTCTTGGCGCTCTTTTGATAATTCCACTGCATAAATGTCAGTAGCACCAGCTGCTTTTAATGCTTCAATGACAAGTAAACCGATTGGCCCACAGCCAAACACAGCTGCTGTATCCCCAGCTTGCACTTTACTAGAACGAACCGCATATAAAGCAACTGCAGAAGGTTCAACAAGTGCACCTTGCTCATATGAAATTTCGTCTGGTAACAAATGAAGTAATTCTTCATCGACAGATACATATTCAGAGAATCCTCCACCGCCACCAGCAAGTCCTAAGAAGCCCATGTTTTCATCTAAGTTGTAAGCACCTTGGTGCCCGTGAGTTGCAAAAATAGGTTCAACAACCACTCGATCGCCTACTTTGTAATTACTCACGCCTTCTCCAACTTCTACAATTTCACCAGAGAACTCGTGTCCCAATGTAATGGGTGCTTTTTCTTTTGTAAGTGGATGAGGTTCGTTCACAGGAATGAAGATCGGTCCGCCTAAATATTCATGTAAATCACTACCACAAATGCCGCACCATTTTACTTTCAGTTTCACTTTTCCTGGAGCAACTGTTGGTTCGTCAATTTCCTCTAGTCGAATGTCCTTTTGATCGTGCCAGCGTAGTGCTTTCATTTGTAAGACTCCTTTTCTCATCAATTTAATTAACTTACTTAAATAATGATAACATAATTTTTTTAATTTTCTAAGTAAGATGCACTATTTTTTTGACAGTCAATGGACGAAAAATGACAAAACATAGCAACAGACAAATAAGAAGCATACATATGCAGCCAATTATGACAGAAGTACGTATCGATAAAACATGCGCCAATGCGCCGCATATTCCTGTCATCATCATCGTCAGAACAGCTTCACATAACGCATAAAAACTTGCCACTCTCCCCATAACCTCTACCGGGATATTCGTTTGATAAAAAGTCATAAAACCGGTGTTTGCAAATGCTAAAAAGAAAGCTAGAACAAAAAAGCCAGCTGCTGCGACAGTCAATGTGCTTGAAAAAGCATAGATCAAGTATCCAAAAGCCACAAACAAACTACCCGCACCAAGCATCACTGAAATAGGCAGCCTTTCGACAATGACCGTATTGAGACATGCCCCTGCGATAATCCCTGCCCCAGCTACACTGACAAGAAACCCATATTCGGTATTGGTCAACATCAGCACTTCCTTTGCAAAAGCTGCTTCAAGTGAGTCAATTGCAGTCGGCAGCACCGTGATGGCGGCACTAAATAATAAATACACGGCCATCACTTGACGGGATGTGAGACTGAAATGAAATACAAGTTTTGCATCTTCCTTTAATACTGAGAGAGAAAAGCCTTTTTGTGCCCCGGCTGCTTTTGACAAAATCGGTAAACACATCGTCAAAACAGCAGATATCAAAAGGCAGATTGCATTTACATAAATTGAAAGGACTGGTGTACCAATGAGAAAAAGCACCCCTGCTACGGCGGGTCCGAGTAAAAATCCACCAGACTGAAGCAAAGATCGAATGGCATTAAACCGTTTTCGTTTATCCGCCGGGATTAGTGCTGTCATATAGACCATCGAAGCTGGATGAAACATGGCTTGTGCCATATGAATGAGAAATAGCATCACATATACGATCAATAAGTGGCCTGAAAATAAGGCAAAGGGTAAACAAGCAATCAGAATGGCCCGGCATAGATCTAGACTGATCATGACATTCCGCTGATTCAGTCTATCTATTAAGCTACCAGACCAGCTATTTGTTAAAAGAGCCGAGACAGGTCTTAACATATAGACGGCTGTTACAGCAAGAACGGAGCCCGTTTCCTGAAAAATCAGCAGATGGAGAGCAATCATATAAATCCATTCTCCTATGTTCGCAATACCAATCGCTCCAAGTAACATGCTCATATCCCGCCAATGTTTTTTCATCGTGGTGCCCTCCTTTTTGTCATAAAAAAATCCCGCCCCCAAGACATTTCTGTCTTGAGGACGGGATTGACTCCGCGTTGCCACCTCAGTTCATTCACCTGTTACCAGATGAACCTTAGCAGGTTATCGCTAACCCTTCTCTATAACGGGAGAATGCCGCTGCATCACCATCACAATGAATCCGGTGCAGAGCTAAGAGGCTTGGTTCTGTAACGCTTCCCAGCTCCTTCTCAGCTTCACGGAGTTCTCTGTGTGAGGCAGCCATTACATACTCTTCTCTATTTGCGCTTTATCTTTTTTTCATCACGATCTTCAGCTGAATTGTTCTATATTGTACTGCGCCTCCGTCAAGGCGTCAATGTTTTTTCATGTTAATCCGCATAAATCATTTTTCTAGTCATGCCGCCATCAACAACCAAATCGGTTCCTGTCACAAATTGATTGTCTTCATCTGTTAAATAAAAACAAGCTTTGACAATATCCTTTGGCGTTCCTACTCGATTGGAAAGGTGCTGCTGATGGTCAATTTCTCGCAAATTTTTCTCATCCTTCGTTTCAATCCACCCAGGGGAAATGCTGTTTACTGTTATGTGATCCTGACTAAAAGAAGCAGCCAGCGCATGAGTAAGTGCTGATATCCCGCCTTTTGATGCAGCATACGCTTCTGTATGAGGCTCTGACATGGTCGCACGGGTAGATGAAATATTCACAATGGAACCGCCGTTTGGATTCTCTTTGATATAACGTGCCGCTTCCCTTGCACATAAAAAAGCACCTCGTAGGTTTGTATGCAGCACATGATCAAACTCATCAACCGTTAGCTCATAAGGCGATTTTGTACACATAACCCCTGCATTATTGATGAGAATATCGATCGTTTGATAACGAGCCACAGCAGCTGACATGATGTCTTGAATATCCTTCTCTTGTTTCACATCCGTTTTTTTAAAAAAAGCCTCAAAGGACTCCTTTTTCAGCTGATCTTCCAAGCGCTTGCCCTTCTCTTCGTCAATATCCGCAAGCACAACACGCGCCCCTTCTTTCGCATAGCCATACGCGATCGACTCACCAATTCCATTTGCTGCGCCAGTGATAACGACTGTTTTATTGTGAAAATTCATCGTTTATCCTATCCTTTCTCTCATGAGATGTTGTCGTCTATCATACCACTCATGTATACACGATACCTAGTCAAATGGGACATAGAAAAACCACCACCTAAATCATACATTAGGAGGGTGGTATATTTGTAATTCTCCATATTGACGACATAGTCGTTTGCTTCTTGTGTAAAGTCTGGGAAAGTTTGTGTTTATCATTCAGTCATTCTATTCGGCTCTTTTTCTGTATGGCTATAATTAAAAAGCAGCCTTTAGTATATCTAAGTAATCCGCTTTCGTAACGGCACGAACATTGCTTTTTGTAGAGTTATTTTGTTCTGCTAGTTCAGCCATTTTTTCAAAATCTTCTACTTTTACATAAGATAATTCTTTTAGTGATGGAATACCTAAATTCTTTGTGAATGTATACATACCATCCATTAATTTTTGAATCGCCACATCATCTGCATCCGTTTTATCTGCAAAGCCCATGATGTTTGCAAGCTCTATGTGCAATGATTTGTTTTCAGCTGCATTAAATTGTATGACATAAGGTAAAAACACAGCATTTGCGATACCATGAGGCGTATCATAAAGACTGCCGAGCGCTTCGGCTAAACAATGTACGGCTGCTACATCAGCAGAACCGAAGCATAAGCCAGCGAGTAAACTGCCTTCCTGCATTTTGTATCTTGCTTCTAAATCAGACCCGTCTTCATACGCCTTCGGTAAATAGGTCACAATGGTTTTCATTGCGCTTGCCCCCATCGCCTTAGAAATAGGGTTTGTTTCTTTACATGTATAGCCTTCAATCGCATGGACCAGTGCATCAACACCTGTTGCCGCTGTTATACTTTTTGGCACCGTTGAAGTAAGAGCAGGATCCAAAATCGCAATAGTTGGTCGAAGCAAGGCATGTTTTAAGGTGATTTTTTTATGTGAAGCAGCTAACGTAATCACAGATGAACGGGTCACCTCAGAGCCAGTTCCAGCCGTGGTTGGAATACAAATTAAGGGTGATACATTTGTGTACGCCTTCTTCCCTGCTATATACTCTTCAGGATTACCACCATTTGGACCTAATAAAGCAATGGCTTTTGCCGTATCCATTGGGCTTCCTCCACCAATCGCAATTACCGCTGATGCTTGTACTTTTCTAAAGAGCTCTGCACCCGTTAGACATTCATGATCTCTAGGGTTTGGAGATACTTGATCAAAGACGACAACGGAATAACCAGCTTCTTGCAAATATGCTTCAATAGGCGTCACCAATCCTGCGCTTTTTACACCAGGGTCAGTCACAATCATAATTGTAGCACTAGGCAAAACCATGTCCTCTACAATAGAGGCAATATCTTTAGATTTTCCAGTCCCCATGATCATTTTCGTATGACAATCATATTCAAAATTTATCATTGATTTTCTACCCCTTCATTTGTTGATTTAATCGCTTGTTTTTCTGCTCCCCACCATTCTATTCCTTTTAAACCTGGAATGGTAGAAGCGTAAAAAACAGGGTTCTTTCCTACCTTTCTTTGTCCCATGTAATCATTTAGAGCCGCAAAAGCAAATTTGCCTAAAATCGCAATAGCAACCAAGTTAACAATAGCCATAATCGCCATCGACAAGTCCGCTAACGTCCAAACGATTTGTAAGTTGGCGAGAGCACCAAACATGATCATCATTAAAACAGTGATTCGATACACGAATAGCGCGGTTACACTGTGATGAATAAAACCGATATTGGCTTCACCGTAATAGTAGCCACCTACAATGGAGCTAAATGCAAAAGTAAAGATCGCAAATGCTAAGAAAATACTAGCCCAAGAACCGAAATGCTGCGCCATTGCAGCTTGAGTGATTTCAATACCTGACAAATCACCTGCTGTTTCTACTGTTGATAGCATAATAATAAATGCTGTACAACTACAAACAACTAATGTATCAAAAAATACGCCTAATAATTGAACAAACCCTTGTTTTACTGGGTGTGAAACATGGGCAGCAGCTGCTGCATTTGGCGCACTTCCCATTCCTGCTTCATTGGAAAATAAACCGCGTTTGACACCGTTCATTATTGCAGCGCCGATTCCGCCTCCAACCATTTGCTCTAATCCAAACGCACTTTTCATAATACTTGCTAATGCTGCGGGTACATCAGCGATATTTGTCACTATCACATAAAGTGCTAAGATAATATAAAACGAGGACATGATTGGCACAATGATTTGGGTAAAGCGGGCAATTCTCTTTACACCACCAAAAATGATGAGAGCCGTAAGAATGGTTACGAATACCCCCATACCAATTGGACTGATACCAAATGAATATCGAAAGGCATTTGTGATGGTGTTCGTTTGTACTGCATTAAAAATCAAGCCAAAACTAAGAATAACAGAAAAGGCAAAGATCCTACTTGGCCATTTCAGTCCAAATTGCTTTTGTATATAATAGCCTGGCCCCCCTTTAAAACCATCACTTGTTCTCACTTTATATATTTGAGCGAGTGTGCTTTCGACAAATGCAGAAGCTCCCCCTAAAACTGCTGCAAACCACATCCAAAAAATAGCTCCAGGACCACCAACTGTGATGGCAATAGCAACACCTGCCATATTTCCAGTTCCAATCCTCGTCGCTGCTCCGATAAAGAAAGCTTGCATTGAAGAAATGTCTTGACTCCCTTTTATTTTTGGGGCTTTTTCAAAAATAGAACGGAAGATCTCTTTTAGTAAGACAATTTGCATAAACTTCATTCTCACCGTAAAGTAGATTCCAATCCCTATTAACATAACGACTAAAATATATGTCCATAAAAAGTCATTTATTGAATTGACAATCGTTTCAAACAAAGCCATCCCCCCTATAAAATCTAAACATTCTAAATAATGAAAGCGCCTACTTTTATCATAGTAAAAATGTTATGATCTATCTATAGAAGTTTTCTGATTGCATCAATCGGCTCATCCGATTTAGGAGGGATTGACGTTGGAAATAAAGCAACTGATGATGTTCCAAACAGCATCAAAAGTATTAAACTTTACAAAAACAGCACAAATACTTGGCTATGCTCAATCAAGTATCACAGCAAATATCGCTGCATTAGAAGAAGAGCTAGGAACCCCTCTATTTGAAAGGCTTGGAAAAAGGGTCATTTTAACAGAAGCTGGCATGAAGTTTCAAGATTATACGGATAAGATTTTAGGTTTAACAGGAGAAGCATTAGAGGCTGTTGGTGGGATGAGTGAGCCAAGCGGCATTTTGAGAATATGTGCATCTGAAACACAATGTACCTATCGACTTCCTCATATTTTAACGGACTTTCAAACAACGTATCCTAAAGTAGAACTGATTTTTCGTCCCGGAATAGCTGAAAAGGATGTTTTAAATCTATTACTGGAAGGACAAATTGATGTCGCCCTATTATCGATGAATCCTGTCGTATCCTCACATTTAATTGTAAAAGAATTAAAAGATGAACCGATGGCGATTGTATGCTGTCCAACAAATCCATTGAGCAAAAAACAAAAAGTATATCCTATCGATTTAGACGAGCAAAGATTGTTGTTAACCGAAGACTGCGATTATCGTTATGCCTTCGAACACTCTTTGACACAGGCAGGAGCAAAACCGAGAAGTAAACTAGAACTAGCAGATGTAGAAGCCATAAAAAAATGTGTAATGGCTGGTTTAGGAATTGCTGTACTTCCCGAAATTTCTATAAAAAGAGAAATAACAGAAGGCCATATGATTAAAATCAATTGGATGGGACCCTTTCTCACAACGAAAATCCAACTATTCTGGCATAAAAATAAATGGATGTCTCCTGCTTTGAAGGCGTTTGTTGATTTAACAGAGGAATATATCCTTCTCAATGGGTAATGTGAAATATTTACTTGGGCAGCCTTCAATTTCTTTCACCATTAAATATTAACGAGTTATCCAATCATTTAAAGTAAATCACGTGTATACAAAAAGCCCTCTACATAGCTATAGAGGGCTTTTTAGAAGAACAAAGGATTAATAGGATCTGATACTCTTCAAACCAATGATCATAAAGACCACCGTAAAAGCAATTAAAACCGTCGCATCTAATAATAAGATAGAAAGATTAACATTGCCGCTCATGATCTCACCAAAACCAGACATCATCCATGTTTGCGGTATAGTCAAAGAAATCTTCTTCATAATGTCTGGAACGATATCTAAAGGCCAATAAATACCACCCAGCATGCACGATCCTACAATGACAATTGCACTAAAGATTTCAGCTTGTTTTTTTGTTTGAGATAAAGTAGCTATCATAAATCCTAAACTTACGACAAGGCCTATAACAAATGATCCGAACAATAAGATAAGAAACAGGTTGCCTAAGTAGACATTAAAGAAAATAGATAAGATGGTCAAAAGAACACCCAATTGTATCCATCCAAGAAGGAAATATGCCATTAAATAGCCCAGAAGTACATATATTTTATGGATTGGACTCGAAAGCAATCTTTGCCATGTATAATTTTTATACTCCGAATGTATAGATGACAAAGAGCTTGAAATCGCAAACATCATAAACATAATGGTAAAGCCAAGCGGTATCAAATTTGGTTGTTGGCTTGCTTGACCATTTTGATTTTTTTCGGCCAATGAAATCGTACCAGATTCATTTAACTTGTTCAATGCATTGGTGAGAGAAACACTTTTCTGCTCTTTCACACCCTGATTGATTTGATAAATGATGGCAGCTGTCTCTTTTAAATAGGGAGATAAGACTGCATATTCTTCAGTTTTTTTATAAACTGTCACATCAAAAATCTCTTTATTTTCTTTTAGATGGGACTTTAATTGGTTTACGACTTTCACAGACGCAACTACCTTTTCTTCAGATACTAAATCTTTTGCGTCGCTTTCAGTTGCCTTTACCCAGAGAAATTTGGTGTTTTTTTCGAGAATTTGAAAAATTTCTTGATCTAGTTTACCTTGACTGGGCTCTAGAATAAAAGCAACTGTCGGTTTCTTTGTATCAGATGCGGTACTACCAAAGATAAAACTAAAAACAATTGGCATCACAAATAAAAAAATGAGGGTCAATGGGGACTTTAATGTTTCTTTTAACTTTAACGTGATAATGGCTAATATTTTATGCATAACGATGCTTCCTTTCAAAAGACATTCTTAATAAAGCAATGATGAAGAAAGCCATTCCCATCCCACAGCTAAGTAATAATCCGTTTTGTATTTCACTAAAATCAGCACCTGCCATACTTTTCAAAAACATTTGAAGTGCAAGAGAATTAGGTAAAAAATAGCTGGTATCAATCACCCATTGTGGGAATAAGTATAAGGGCACCATACTCCCGCCTAAAGCAGCTAACACTTGAGTGCCTAAAATCCCCACACTATTAAACGTTTTTTCTCTTTTGATAAAAGAACCAATCAGCACCCCGAAACCCGCAGCATTTAATATAAAACTACATCCGATCATAACAACAGTAAAAGGCTCTCCCCAGTTCACCTTAAAGACAAAGCTAGTAAATAAAATAATGACCGCAAGTTGAATCATACTCATTAAAATAATGCCCAATAACTTTCCAATGATATAACTAGTATTGTTTAATTTTGATACTAGTAGTCTTTTATAAACTTCTTCTTCTTTTTCCTCTATCATACTGCCAACCAAGAAAACAACAGTCATTAATAAAAAAAGCACACCCATCCCGCCTGCGTAGTATTGGAAGGATGTAATCGGCTGGCTGTTGATATGAATATTCCTTTCGTTCACTAGTTCTTTTTTCAGTTGATCAGACACGACCTCCACTTCTTTACCTTGATTCAACGGTACCAGAATACGATTCATATGATAATTTTGAAAGAATTGCAAAACCACATTTTCTAGGACCATTTCCTGTAAGCTTGAATTAGGTCCTTTCAAAATATTCAATTGCACATGATCATGATTTAATAGGCTTTTTTCAAAATTCGGCTTGATGATTATACCCATTGTAATGTCTCTACTATTTAAATCTTTCTCTAGCTGATTTTTCGAGGTGACCTTCACTTCAAATATGTCACTGAGTTCACTCTTAGACAATTTTGAAAGAAACATTTTACTTGTAGCGGACTTATCTTGATCTGTTATTCCTACTCGAAATGAATTGATCCTAATTTCGCTATCTTTCTTCATGTTATCTCCAAATGCTGCACCTAAAATAGCAATTAATATGATAGGCATAAAAAAAAGTGTAAAAAAGCTTTTCTTATCCCTAAAAAACAATAATAGATCTTTCAGTACAACCCAAATACTCATATACTTACCTCTATTCGGTCTAGTCTCGTAATTTCTTACCTGTTAAATACAAGAATACATTTTCTAAATTTGGTTCTACAACTTCTGCTGAAATTAATTGAACATGTAATGCGGTTACACCTTGAATAAGTTGACTTAGTAAATGCTGAGGATTGTCATCAAATAATTTGATTTGATTTTCCTGCACCGTAAAGTCATTCAATGGGTGGTATTCATTTATATATCGGCACACTCGCTCCATATCCTTTTGTCCTTGTTCACATTTAATCGTAAAAATGATTTCTCTCTTTTCTCCAACAAGCTCAGCCAATTCACTTAAATCACCTACCTTAATGAAAGAACCTTGATCCATAATAGCTATTTTTTCACATAGATATTCGACTTCCTCCATGTAATGACTCGTATAAATAATCGTCATTCCTTCACCATTTAACGTTTTAACTGTTTCTAATATATGATTTCTGGATTGCGGGTCTATACCCACTGTAGGCTCATCCATTATTAATAGTTTTGGCCGATGCAAAATCGCACATCCGATATTCACTCTTCTTTTCATCCCTCCTGAGAATACTTTCACCTTATCATTCGCTCTATTGCCCAGACCAATTAATTCAAGGATTTCTTGTACTCTGCTTTTTAATTCTTCTCCTTTAAGTCCATACATTTTCCCCCAAAACGTTAAATTTTCTTTTGCTGACATATCTAAATATAAAGCGATCTCTTGTGGAACAATACCAATCAATTGCTGTGCATGCTTTGTTTCTTTATGTAGATCAATGCCTCCAATCGTAACAGTCCCGCTCGTTGCATGTATAAGTCCTGTCATGATACCGATTAAGGTTGATTTCCCTGCACCATTAGGGCCCAAAAGCCCAAATGATTCACCAGGTTTCAAGTGGAAGTTAACCCCTTTTAATACTTGTTTACCCTCATAATTTTTGATGATGTTCTGTACTTTTAGCAATTGTAATCTCTCCTCTATTCTTCCTATCTATCATAATCCTGTCCAATCATTGCCAACTGTTTTATGGTATGTCTTTCAACTAAAGATCATTTTTTCCAATTTACTCATTTTACCACGTTATGAAATGTAGAAGAACAGTATAGGTCTTTTTATATTTATAAACAAAAAAACTTACAGGAAAAATCCTGTAAGTTTTTTCGATGGATCATTATTTAGAAATCATCCCATGCGGGTCAATCACAAATTTCTTCGCCACACCCGAATCAAAATCGCTATATCCTTTAGGAGCTTGATCAAGGGATATGACGGTGGCATTAACGGCTTTGGCGATTTGTGCCCTTCCGCTTAAAATAGATTTCATCAAGCTGCGGTGATATTGCATGACAGGGGTTTGGCCTGTCACAAAGGTATGGGCTTTGGCCCAGCCAAGTCCAATTCGCACTTTCAGAGATCCAACTTTTGCATCTTCATCCACAGCACCTGGATCTTCTGTGACGTAAAGTCCTGGAATTCCAAGTTTACCGCCAACTTTGGTAATATCCATAATTGTATTTAAAACGGTGGCTGGTGCTTCTCCTTGATCTCCATGACCCGAAGCTTCAAAGCCGACACAATCGACCGCACAGTCGACTTCTGGCTCTCCAAGGATGTTAGTCATTTGTTCACCGATTCGATCATGTTTTCGTAAATTAATCGTTTCGCAGCCAAAGCTTCTCGCCTGCTCGAGCCTTTGTTCATTAAGATCGCCGACGATGACAGCAGATGCGCCAAGGAGCTGAGCGGAATGCGCTGCTGCAAGACCTACTGGCCCTGCACCAGCAATATAGACGGTAGAGCCCGGCTTTACGCCAGCCGTATAAGCACCATGAAAACCTGTCGGGAATATATCAGAAAGCATCGTCAAATCAAGTATTTTTTCCATCGCCTGATCTTTGTCCGGAAATTTGAGTAGCTGGAAATCAGCATATGGCACCATGACGTACTCCGATTGGCCGCCAACCCATCCGCCCATATCTACATATCCATAAGCTGAGCCAGGTCGATCGGGGTTCACATTTAAACACACATGGGTTTTTTGTTCTTTACACATAACGCAGCGACCACAGGCAATATTAAATGGAACTGATACGAGATCACCCTTTTGGATAAACTCTACATCTCGTCCAACTTCAACGACTTCACCAGTAATTTCATGACCAAGGACAAGTCCTTCAGGCGCAGTTGTACGCCCTCTTACCATGTGCTGGTCGCTCCCGCAAATGTTTGTTGTCACCACTTTTAAAATGACGCCATGCTCACACTTACGTCCAACATTGGCTTTAGGTACACCAGGGCCATCTCTTAAAACCAAATCAGGGTATCCAATATCCTCAACTGCTACATTTCCTGCTCCTTTGTAAACGACACCTTTGTTTCCCGACATGTTTTCATTCCTCCCTTTTTGTTTAAAAATGAAGTCTCTCCAAAATTCTCTCTTTCTCGGGCTTTTTCCTTCTTTTAACCGCACATTGACTCAAAAAGTAAGTGACAAATGTCTATCTAGGAGAGAAAAATGTACTTTCCAGTCAAATAAAAAAGAAAATATTGAAAAAAAAGCTAAACATTTGCAGAACATTGTCGATATAAGGAATAAGCCAGACAGGTATCCTTAATCGACAAACAAATTCCTTATATATACTATCATTCCTTACACACCTGGCTGGCCCCTACATATGAAATGAATGCAAAAGACTCTTCTTGTGAAGAGTCTTCAGCTTGTAGACAAAGTCTACAAGCTTTTTTGTATAATAAGGGTAATAACACAATTCTGTGGGGGATGAACATGTTATCGAAACGTGAAGAAGAAAGA